>CAZYXZ010000018.1:0-18650 GCA_964651395.1 uncultured Frankiaceae bacterium | reverse complement strand
GCCTCTTCGGCTATCCCGGGCTCGCGATCCTGCTCTTCCTCTTCGCGGCGGCCGCCCTGGTCACCGGGCCGGTGCTCAACCTGGTGTCGCGCCGGGTGGAGGCGCGCGCGGACCTCCACGCCCTGGAGCTCACGCGCGACGCGGCGACGTTCGTCGAGGGCGAGCGAAGCCTGGCGCTCACGAACCTGTCCGACCTGGAGCCGACGCCCTTGCTGGTCTGGCTGTTCGGTTCGCACCCGCCGGCGGTGGAGCGGATCGGGCTGGCGCGGGACTGGGCCAGGCGTGAGGGCGTCGACGTACCGGGCGCATTGGTGTCCGGCCCTTGATGCGCACCCTGGTCATCACCAACGACTTCCCGCCCCGCCCCGGTGGCATCCAGCAGTACGTGCACGCGCTCGCCGCCCACCAGCCGCCGGGCGAGGTCGTCGTCTACGCGCCTCGATGGAAGGGTGACGCGGCCTTTGACGCGGCAGCACCCTTCCCGGTGGTGCGTCACCCGACCTCGCTCATGCTCCCGGTGCCCACGGTGCTGCGCCGCGCGCGCGAGATCGCCGCTGCCGAGTCCTGCGACCGGGTCTGGTTCGGGGCGGCGGCACCGCTGGCGCTGCTGACGCCCCGGCTGCGCGACCGCGCCGAGCGCGTGGTCGCGTCGACGCACGGCCACGAGGTCGGCTGGGCGCGGGTGCCGGGCGGCCGGCAGCTGCTCCGGCGGATCGGCGGTGCCGTCGACGTCGTGACCTACCTGGGGGAGTACACCCGCTCGCGGCTCAGTCCGGCGTTCGGCCCGCGCGCGAGGCTCGCCGCGCTCCCCTCCGGCGTCGACACCGCGGTGTTCCGGCCGGACGCCGGTGGCGAAGAGGTGCGCGAGCGGCTCGGCCTCGCCGACCGGCCGGTCGTGGTCTGCGTCTCACGGCTCGTGCCGCGCAAGGGACAGGACGTGCTGATCCGCGCCCTGCCCGAGCTGCGCCGCCGCGTCCCCGGGACCGCCCTGCTCGTCGTGGGCGGCGGACCGGACATGCCGCGCCTGCAGCGCCTCGCCGCCGAAGGCGGAGTGGCCGAGCACGTGCGGTTCACCGGGTCGGTGCCGTGGTCGGAGCTACCCGCGCACTACGCGGCGGGGACCGTCTTCGCCATGCCCTGCCGATCGCGGTACGCCGATCTCGAGGTGGAGGGCCTGGGCATCGTCTACCTGGAGGCGGCCGCCACCGGCTTGCCGGTCGTCGCCGGGCGCTCGGGCGGCGCGCCCGACGCCGTACGGGACGGTGTCACCGGGCACGTGGTCGACGGGCGGGATCTGGCGGCCACGACCGACGCGATCGCGGCGCTGCTGGCGGACCCGCCGGCCGCCCGCGCGATGGGCGAGGCCGGACGTCGGTGGGTCACCGAGGAGTGGCGCTGGCAGCTGCTGGCCGACCGGCTGCGCGACCTACTGACAGGTCTGGCCTGACGTCTGTCCGCTCTTGATGGCGTCGCAGGAGTCCTCGAACATCGACTTCGCGAGCATGCCGAGCGCACCGATGACGATGACGATGGCCGCGGCGACCGCGGTGACCAGCAGCGCGTACTCGACGGCCGCGGCGCCGCGCTCGGCGTCGCCCCGGCGGTTCGGGTGGGTCACGGGGTCCTCCGGTGCGTCAGGAGACGAGAGCGGCGGCGCCGATAGCAGCGCCGCCGCATCCCGCATCGTCATCTGTGGGAGCTGTGCCTAGCCGTTGCAGTTCGCGGTCGAGGTGGAACCGGAACCGGTCTTGATGCCCGTGCAGGTGTCCTTGAAGGAGTCCTTCACGAGGCTGCCGAGCGCGAACACGACGACCACGATCAGTGCCGCGATCGCCGCGACGAGCAGGCCGTACTCAACGCCGGCCGCGCCCTCGTCCCGTCGCAGCAGGTTGCGCATGTACTCGAGCATCTGGTGCCTCCCTGTTCTGCCGGCGAAGCTGTGGCCCGCCGCCCGATGGCCCGAGGCGGGCCGCTGTCTGACAGGGATCAGTGAACGATTTTCCGGGGTGCGGTCCTATCGGTAGACCGGTCGGGAAAAACAGCCGAAGAACGGATTGACAAGTTCCTGCAGCCGAGGTGCGTCGGGCGCCCCTACTGCCCGACTTCATCCCTTACGTCCGTGCGGATGAAGCCCATCCGGACCGCGGACATGATGGCTTGCGCGCGATTCGCGGCACCGAGCTTCTCGTAGAGCTTCGACACGTGGCTCTTGACCGTGGACTCGCTCATGTAGAGGCGGCGCGCGATCGCGGGGATGGCGTGACCGTCCTTGAGCAGCTCGAGCACCTCGTGCTCGCGGGGGGTGAGCTTCGGCCCGCTGGAGTGCAGCTTGCGGCGCATGACGTTGGCCAGGTCGGCCGCGGCGAAGGTCGCAGGCGCGGCGGCCGCGTGACGTGCCGCGTTGATGACGTCCTCGGCACCGGCCGTCTTCGCGACGAACGCCGACGCGCCGGCCTCCAGCGCCTCGAGCAGCTGCTGGTCGCCGGCGTACATGGTCAGCACGACGAGACCCATCGTCGGGGAGACGGCACGGATCTGCTTGACCGTCATCAGGCCGTTGCCGTCGGGCAGCCGAATGTCGATGATCGCGACGTCCGGCTGGAGCTCCGCGGCAAGGCGCACGGCCTCGGCGGAGCTGGCCGCCTCGCCGACGACCGCGAACCCGTCCTCACGCTCGAACGCGCGTCGCAGCCCGTCGCGGATCAGCCCGTGGTCGTCCACGAGCATCACGCGGATCAGGTCGTCAGCCGCTGCTGTCTCGTCAGCCGCTGCTGTCTCGTCAGCCGCTGCTGTCTCGTCAGCCGCTGCCATGGAGTACCACCTCTACTAGCGTGCCAGTGGGCTGCCGCGGGACGACCGCGACGTCGGAGGGCAGGTACTTCGCGCGGTCGAGGAGCACCTCGAGCTCGACCGCTCCCTCGCCGGGGGGCTTGTCGCCGTCGTCCTCGACGCGCAGCACCGCGCGCGGTGGCGCGACGGTGAGCGACACCCAGATGTTGCGGGCGCCGGCCCGGCGGCGGGCGGTGGCGATGGCCTCCTGGGCGATGCGCAGCAGCTCGACCTCGGTGTCGCGAGGGAGGCGGCTCTCGCCGGTGGACAGCGTCAGGTGCACGGTGATGCCGGTGGCCGCCGCGACGGCGCGGATGTAGTCGCCGAGAGCCCCGGCCAGGCCCTGCTCGGCGGGCACCGTCGTCTTGAGGTCGAAGATCGACAGCCGCAGCTCGCTGACGATGCGCGTGAGCTCCTTGCGCAGGGCGCGGGCGCTCTCGAGGGCGGTCGGCCGTCCCCGGTCGATCTCGCCGGCCACGTTGTCGAGCTCGTACCCGACGTACACGAGCTCCTGCGCGATCCCGTCGTGGATCTCGCGGGCCAGGCGGTGCCGCTCCTCCTGGGTGGCGGTACGGCGGAGGCTGTCGAAGAGCAGGGCCGTGTCCAGCCGCAACGCTAGCCGGCTGACAGCCTGCTCCAGCTCGCGGCGCAGCGCGGCGTCGATGGTGCCGCCAGTGGTCTCGAGGACGACGACACCGATGAGGCGCTCGTCCTCGAGGACCACGGGCAGCTCGACGATGCGCGGGTCGACGCCGACCTGGCCCGGCCGGGCTGCCACGCCGAACGCGTGCAGTGCCGTGAGGTCATCGGCCTCGTGCACGTACACCGTTCCGCTGACGCAGTCGACCAGCTCGCGGCACGCGTCCAGCAACGCGGCGCCCGCGGCCGAGGAGTCGAGGGTCTCGGGCAGCTCGCGGGCGACCGCATGCAGGTCGGAGAGGAGGCGGTAGGCCTCGGCGTACGCGGCATCCGCGGCATGCTCGGTCAGCTGGATCAGGGTCCGTACCCAGGCGGCGAGCAGGCCCAGGAGCAGCGCGATCACCGGCCACTGGGCCGCGCCGGTCAGCTCGGTCTGCAGCGACGTGCCACGCTCCGGACCGAGCAGCAGCGCGGGGACGAGCACAGCGGCGGCCCAGCCCGAGGCGAGGATCGCGCCACGCAGACCGAAGAACAGGCCGGCGGCGAAGGCCGGGGCCAGCAGGTAGGGGAGAAGCGGGCTGTTGCCGCCTCCCGTGTACGCGACCGCGAGTGCGGAGCCGACGACCTCCACGACGAGGGCGCCGCGCACGAGCAGGGGGCGGGTCGGCAGCACGGCGGCCACCGTGGCCGCGCCGGCGAGCACGAGCAGCCAGGGCAGGGCGACGGTGGCGCGGCTGCTGGTGACCGAGAGCCCGGCGCAGAGGACGAGCAGGACAGCGCGCAGCGCCGGCAGCGCGCGCCGGGTCGCCTTCGTCCAGTCGTGTCCCACGATCCGGACGTTAGGCGGCGGCGGTCACCACCGATACGCAATCCACCCAAGATCACTCAAAGGGACTATCCCGAACCCCCACCCACCACCCGAAATGGGGCGGGGGCTAGCCGCAGACGCGGCGGACGAAGGGGTAGGGGTTCACGGCGCGGCCGCCGCCGGGGTGGCGTTCGAAGTGCACGTGCGGGCTGGTGCCGCGGGCGTTGCCGCTCTGCCCGACGCGGGCGATCAGCTCGCCGGCGGCGACCCGCTGGCCGCGCCGCGCGATGTTGCGGGAGTTGTGGGCGTAGTAGTACTCGGCGCCGTCGTTGCCGCGCAGGTAGAGCGTGATGCCGCCGAGGCCGCCGTTGCCGGTCCGGGTGATGACGCCGTCGGTCACGGCGTACACGCCGGAGCCGTACGGCGCGAAGACGTCGGTGCCCTTGTGGCGGCGGCCGCCCGAACGGGACGCCCCCCAGGTGTCGGAGTACGCGTTGGCCGGGCCGACCAGACAGGCGTAGCGGCCGCGGAGCGCGACCCGCGAGCTGTTCTCGAGGCGAGCTCGGCGGGCGGCTTCGGCGGCGGCTTCGGCGCGGGCCAGCGCCGCCCGCTCGCTGCCGGCCAGCCGGCCCATCAGCGCGTCCAGCCGCCGGGCCTCGCGGCGGGTTGCGGCGAGCGCGCGGCTGGCCTCCGCCTCGAGCTGGCGGACCTGCGCCTCGGCGGCCCGCAGCCGCCGGCTCTCCACGCCCGACATGGCCAGGGTGCGGTCCTCGTTGCGGGCCAGTACGGCGAGCAGGTCCAGCCGTTCGGCCACGGACTCGGGGTCCGAGCTGGTCAGCAGCGCGACCAGCGTGTTGTCCCCGATGCCGCTCATGTACGCCGCGCGCACCCGCCCGCGGAGCTGGCCGCGCAGGGCGGCCGTGCGGGCGTTCGACTTGGCCAGCTCCCGGCGTACCCGGGCCAGCTGGTCGCTGACCTGCGCCTCGAGCGTCTCGGCCGCGTTGAGCCGCTCGAGCACCTGGCTCAGCTCGGCCCGCACGTCTGAGCTGGTTTGCGCCTGTGCCGGCCCGAGGGGGAGGAGGAGGGCAGCCAAGCAGGCAACCAGCACCCAGCTGCGACGCACCTGCACTCCTGTGACGGTAGGGGAAGAAGTAAACCCTACCGGACAGGCGCGCCTTACCTAATCCGCGGAGCGGAAGGCGGTCAGGAGCGTCGGGCAGGGGAGCCGCCCATTCTGCGCCTGGCTGTTCATCACGAGGGTCGCTTCGACGCCGCCCGGGAACTTCGCCACACAGGTGTGGCTCTGCTGGTTGGGCGCGCCCGGGGGGAGGTTGCCCGGGTTCGTGTTGCCGGAGTTGGCCGTGTTGGCGAACAGGTCACCGGCGTGGAAGTACATCCCCGCGTTGTTGCCCGTGTTGGACGCCGGCATCCAGCCCAGCCGCAGCGTGTCCATCCAGAAGCGCACCTGGCCGGAGACGATCGACCCGTGCCGCAGGTGCACCTCGAAGCGGAGCAGGTCCATGACGGACAGGTGCAGGCCGCGATGGCCGGCACACGCCTCGGCACTGGCCCCGGTGAGCTGGAACAGCTGGCCCTGCACCGGCGCCTGCGACACGTCGTAGGCGAGGGGGGCGATCGCCGCGCTGGCCGGCTGGCAGGCGGCGTTGCCGATGCCGGCCGGCACGAGCAACTTCTCGTTGAGGTAGGCCAGCGCCCAGGTGCCGGAGTTCGTCGAGGTCACGGCCGGTACGCCGCGCGCGGGCTCGGCGAGCGCCCAGAGTCGCGGCAGGATCACGCGCAGCGTGGCGTAGTTCATGTTGCTGTAGACGTAGCCGGCAGGCGCGGTGATCGTGCGGCCGACTGCCCACTGCACGCCGCTGTAGACCGTGGTCCAGAACTGGTTCTGCTGCTGCGGGCTCAGCGCGGCGCCCATCTGGCCCAGCCCCGAGGTGTGCGCGAGCAGGTCCTGGAACCGTACGTTCGCCCAGCCGTTGCCCTTCGTCCACGAGGCCGGCAGGTAGGGGAGCACGCCGGTCGAGGGGGTCAGCTTGTTCGCCTCGAGCAGCTTGAGCGTGGCCGCGGCCATGAAGTTCTTGGTCGAGCTCGCGACGTCGAGCTTGCTGTTCATGGCGAACGACCGGGGGTTGCTGTCCGCGGTGGTCCGCGCCTGCCCGATCGCCTTGCCGGCGGCGTACTTGCCGTTCTTGGCGATCGCGTACGCGTAGCCGACGACGTTGCCGCCGCTGCTGCCCAGCAGGTTCTCGATCGTCTTGGCCATCTGCGCCACGTCGACGTTCACGGGCGGGTTCTGCACGGGCGGCCCGGCGAAGGCCGTGGCCGGCAGGACCGTGACGAGGGCGGCCGTGGCGAGTGCGGTGGCGGCGAGGCTGCGGAGGCGGGTCATCGAAGGCTCCCTGGCGTGTGGGCCGGGCGTTCCGGCCTACACCAGGAATGTCGTGCCTGGACCACCCCCCAGGCATGAGGGGTGATCCCTCATTTCTAGGCCAGTGCCGCCGCCTCGAGCGTCCTGGACCGTTGAGATGAGCGTTTCAGCGGCCGCTGAAACGCTCATCTCAACGGGGTGGCGCGGTTGGGCCGGTCAGCGGGTAAGGGCCGCGGCCAGCCTGCGGGCCTCCTGCTGCGTGAAGTTGCCGCTGATCACCAGCTCACCGCTGGTGATCGGTTCGTTGACGACCGGCGTCGAAGCGACGCGTGCCTGCGGTGACTCGACCGAGCCTTCCACGATGACGATGGCCAGCATCTGGCCCCTCGTGCGCTCGGTCAGTGCTGCGAAGAGCCGACTGTCGTTGCTGCTCAGCTGGACGTTGATTCCCCACTCGGTCGGACTGCTGCCGCCGGTGGACTGATCCGTGGGCTCGGCCTTTGCGGCACGCGGCACCAGCTCGGATGTGCCCAGTCGGTAGCAGATGGTCGTGTCGTCGTGTGTGACCGGCAGGACGGCTTCCGCCTCTGGTGACACATAGCGTGCGCTGCAGCCCTGCTGGCCGATGGGTACGGGCTGTCCCAGGAGCGGGCGGAACTCCACCCGCGGGAAGATTGTCGCGACCGGCGGCGGCGCGTCGTCGTTGTTCAGGACATAGATCGTCACACCGACGAGGGCGATCACGGCCAGGAGCGCGACGGTGAGCCGCAGCCTCACTTCGTGTAGATCGCGTCGATGTCCTTGGCGAAGTCCTTCATGACGACGTTGCGCTTGACCTTGAGCGTGGGCGTGAGCTGCCCGCCGTCCTCGGTGAAGTCGACCGGCAGGATCCGGAAGCTCTTGATCGCCTCGGCCTTCGAGACCGCCTTGTTGGTCTCGTTGATCGCCTCCTGGATGACCCCGCGCAGGTCGGCGTCGTCGACCAGGTCCGCCACGCTCGCGCCGGCCGGCTTGCCGTGCGCGTCGCGCCAGGCGGGGAACGCCTCGGGGTCGATCGTGACGAGGCAGCCGATGAACGGCTGGTTGTCGCCGACCACCAGGCACTGGCTGACCAGCGGGTGCGCCCGCAGCCGGTCCTCGAGGACGGCCGGCGCGACGTTCTTGCCACCGGCCGTGACGATGAGCTCCTTCTTGCGGCCGGTGATCTTCAGGAAGCCGTTGGCGTCGATCTCGCCGATGTCGCCGGTGTGGAACCAGCCCTCGGCCTCGATCGCCTCCTTGGTGGCCTTCGGGTTGTGCCAGTAGCCGCGGAAGATGTGCGCGCCCTTGAGCAGGATCTCGCCGTCCTCGGCGATCTTGACCGACGTGCCGGGCAGCGGGCGGCCCACGGTGCCGATCTTCTGTACGCCGGGCAGGTTGATGGTCGAGCCGGCCGACGTCTCGGTCAGGCCGTAGCCCTCGAAGATGTTGACCCCGATGCCGCGGAAGAAGTGCCCGAGCCGCGCCCCGAGCGGGGCGCCGCCGCTGACGGCGTGCCGGACCCGGCCGCCCATCGCCGCGCGCAGCTTGCTGTAGACCAGCTTGTCCCACACCGCGTGCTCGAGCTTCGTCTGGATCGGGACCGAGCCGCGGCCCAGACCCTCGCTGTACGCGATGGCCACCGTCTCCGCGCGGTCGAACAGCTTGCCCTTGCCGTCGGCGTGCGCCTTCTGCTTCGAGGCGTTGTAGACCTTCTCGAACACGCGTGGCACGGACAGCAGGAAGGTGGGCTGGAACGTCGCGAGGTCGGGCAGCAGGTTCTTGATGTCGGCGGTGTGGCCCATCACGGCGCGCTCGGTCACGCAACCGACCTGGATCAGCCTCGCGAACACGTGCGCGAGCGGGAGGAAGAGCAGCGTGGAGCCGTCCTCGTTGAACAGCTCCTTCATGTTCGCGGTGGACGCCTGGACGTCGTACATGAGGTTGCCGTGGGTGAGCTCGCAGCCCTTGGGCCGGCCGGTGGTGCCGGACGTGTAGATGATCGTGGCGAGCGTGTCCGACTTCAGCGCCTGCTGGCGCTTGTCGAGCTCAGCCGGCTTCACCTTGCTGCCGGCGCCCTTCAGGGCGTCGACGCCGAGGTTGTCGATCTGCCAGACGTTGACCAGATCCGGCAGCTGCCCGCGGACCGACTCGACCGTCTTCTCGTGCAGGTCGCTCTCGACGATGGCGGCGACGGCGCCGGAGTCGCCGATGATCCACTCGACCTGCTCGGCGCTGGAGGTCTCGTAGATCGGGACGGTCACGCCGCCTGCGGCCCAGATCGCGTAGTCGCAGAGGGTCCACTCGTAACGGGTCTTGGACATAAGAGCCACCCGGTCGCCCTGCTTCACGCCGGAGGCGACGAGGCCGGCCGCAACGGCGCGCACCTCGGCGGCGAACTGCCCGGCCGTGATGTCGTCCCAGCCGTTGGCCGAACGGCGCCGGAAGGCGACGCCGTTCGGCTTCTCCTTCTCGTTCACCCACAGCGCATCGGTCAGGTTGGCGTCGGCGGGGATCGTGATGTTCCCCGGTGTCGTGTACTCCTGCACTGCGCACTCCCAACCGAAGGGGCTACTGGCTCGTAACTTACTGCCGAGCGCTAACCGAGGGCGAGGCCACGGCGACCGAGCACGCGCCGCTCGACCGGCGCGAAGACGGCCAGCTCGATGGCGAGGCCGACGAACAGGATGGTCACGATCGCCACGATCACCTGGGCCATGCTCGTGACCTCGCGGCCCTGGTTGAGCAGCTGGCCGAGGCCGAAGCCGAGAGCCGGGCTCAACGTGATGATCTCGGCGGCCATCAGCGACCGCCAGGAGAACGCCCAGCCCTGCTTGAGCCCCGCGACGTAGCCGGGCAGCGCGGCCGGGATGAGGACGTGCCGTTGCGCGGCGATGCCCCGCGCGCCGAGCACGCGCCCGACCCGCAGGTAGAGCGGGGGAATCTGGTCGATGCCGGCCACCAGGCCGTTGGCGATGGAGGGCACCGCGCCCATCAGCACGACGAAGTAGATGGCCGAGTTGGACAGGCCGAACCAGATGATGCCGGCCGGCACCCACGCGACCGACGGCAGGATCTGCAGCGCGGAGACGAAGGGGCCCAGGCCGTAGCGCACGATCTTCACGCGGGCCAGCAGCAGGCCGAGTCCGGTGCCCAGGAACACGGCCGCGACGAAGCCGAGGCCGCCGCGCCAGACACTGGTCCGGATCGCCCCCGTGATCGCGCCGTCGGTCCAGAGCCCGGTGAACTCGCGCCAGGTGTCCGCCGGTGAGGGGAGCGCGTAGGTCTCCTTGACCTCGACCCAGACCAGAACCTGCCAGACCGCGACGACGAAGAGCAGGAACAGGAAGGGCGCGACGACGCGCAGCACGGGGTCGGGCTTCTTGGCCCGGCCGGTCTCCTCCAGGGCGTCGAGCCCCGCGTCGATGGTGGCCAGGTCCGCGGGCTGCTCAGGCATGTCGGGCGATCTCCTCGCGCAGCCGGTCGGTGATCTCGATCGACTTCGCCGCGACGGCGGGGGCCTCGATGCGCCGCGGGTGCTCGATGTCGATGGCGTACTCCTCGACGATCGTGCCCGGCCGCGAGGACAGCAGGAGCACGCGGTCGCCGAGGCGCACCGCCTCACGCACGTTGTGGGTCACGAAGACGACGGTGAGCCCGACCGCCTGCCACAGGGAGCTGAGCTCCTCGTGCAGCACGTCGCGCGTGATGGCGTCGAGGGCGGCGAAGGGCTCGTCCATGAGCAGGACAGCGCTGCGCTGCGCGAGCGCGCGCGCCAGGGCGACGCGCTGCCGCATGCCGCCGGACAGCTCGTGCACGCGCTTGCCGCCCTGCCCGCCGAGGTGCACGAGCTTGAGCAGCTCCTGCGCCTGGTCGGTGCGCTCCTTGCGGCCCACGCCGCGCAGCCGCAGCGCCAGCTCCACGTTCTGCGCCGCGGTCAGCCAGGGGAACAGCGCCGGCTCTTGGAACATCAGGCCCGGGTTGCCACCGTTCACCGTGACCGTCCCGGCGGTCGGCTGGTCGAGCCCGGCCATCAGGTTGAGCAGGGTGGACTTGCCGCACCCCGAGGCGCCCAGGACGCAGAGGAACTCGCCCCGGGCCACCTCGAGGTCGATGCCCACGAGTGCGGGAACGCCCGCGCCGCGCCCGAAGTGCTTGCTGACGCCGGAGAGCGTGATGGCGGGTCCGGCTTCGGCTGCGGGCACGGCGGCGTACGCCGTCAGCAGGTCGTGGGCGACCACGTCAGACTCCCAGTCCGCCGTCGGCCACGACCGGCTTCCCAGCTGCGACGAGCACGCCGTTGAGCAGCGTCAGGTCGTAGATGCCCTTGAGCTCCGACGTCTTCAGCAGCTCGAGCGCCAGCGCGTGGTCGGCGGATGCCTTCAGCGACCCGGCGATCGGGTCGTTGGTCACGGTGAGCTTCGGCCAGGCGGCGTCGATCACCTCGGTCTTGAGCGGCTTGCCGGTCAGCTTCTCGATCGAGGCGTTGACGACGGCCTTCGCCTCGTCGGAGTTCGCGTTGATCCATTCGTTGGCCGCGACGTGCCCCTCGAGCAGGCGCTTGACGACGTCCGGGTGCTCCTCGAGGTAGGCCGTCCGGACGATGAGGTGCGTCGTCACGAACTGGCCTGCCGGCCACAGCGTCTTCTCGTCGACGAGAACGTGGCCACCGGCCTGGACCAGTCGCGTCGCCCACGGCTCGGGCACCCACGCGCCCTCGATCTGACCCCCCTGGAACAGGTCGAGCGTCGTCGAGTTCTCCGTCGGCGCGATCTTCAGGTAGTCGCCACGGCCGGTCAGCGTCGTCTGCAGCCCCTGGCCCTTGAGCCAGGCGCGCAGCGCGACGTCCTGCGTGTTGCCGAGGGACGGCGTCGCGATGGTCTTGCCCTTGAGCCCGGCGACGTCGGTGATGCCGTCCTTCACGACGAGTGCCGCGCCGCCACTCGTGGCCCCCGCGACGATGCGGATCGCGCCCTTCGTCTTGGTGAAGGCGTTGATCGCCGGGTTCGGGCCGATGTAGGTGGCGTCCAGCGTCTTGGCGATGAGGGCCTCGACGGCCGCCGGGCCGGCGTTGAACACCTGGGTCTTCACGGTGACGTTCGGACCGAGCTTGTCCGCGAAGAAGCCCTTGTCCAGCCCGACCTGCGGGGTGGCATGTGTGAGGTTGGCGAAGAAGCCCAGGTTGAGCGTCGGCGTCGTGTCCGAGGTCTTGGCGGTGCTGTCGTTGCACGCAGTGAGCGCCACGAGCGGCAGCAACGCGGCAGCAAGCATGGCGGTTCGGCGGTTCATGGACGTCCTTCCAGGTCGTGTGATGTCGGAGGAGGCGGTCGCAGGCCGCCGCCGACATCGGGACCCGGGCACGCTGCGCTCGGCGTCGTACGGGAGGAGGGAGGTGTGCATCAGGCCACCAGGCCCGCGCCGACGGTCGCGCCGGTCAGCTCGTCGATGAGCAGGAAGCTGCCGGTCGTCCGGTTGACGGCGTACGGGTCGACGAACAGCGGGCTCGCGGTGCGCAGCCGCACACGCCCGATGTCGTTGAGCTCGAGCGACTCGGCCGGCCCGCGCTCCCGGGTCGTCACGTCCACGCGGTCCACCAGCTCCGCGACGACCGCCTTCGCGGTGCGCGTGGTGTGCTTCACGGCGTAGCGAGCGCCCGTGCGCAACGGCTCGTCGACGAGCCAGCACACCGTGGCGTCGATGTCCTGCGACCCGGCCAGGTCGCTGCCGGCGCTGACGATGAGGTCGCCGCGCGAGACGTCGAGGTCGTCCGCAAGACGCAGCGTCACCGACATCGTGGCAATGGCCGCGGACAGCGGGCCGTCGAAGGTCTCCACAGCTGCCACAGTGGTCTCCCGGCCCGAGGGCAGCACGCGCACCGCGTCGCCGGGCCGCAGCACCCCGGCCGCGACCTGTCCGGCGTAGCCGCGGTAGTCGTGGTGCTCCGTCGACTTGGGGCGTATGACGTACTGCACGGGGAAGCGCACCGCGTCGAGGTCGTCCGCGAGCGGCACCTCCACGGTCTCGAGGTGCTCGAGCAGGGGCGGGCCGTCGTACCAGGGCATGTTCGTCGAGGCGGTCACGACGTTGTCGCCGGCCAGGGCGGACAGCGGGATGGCCAGGACGTCTGGTACGCCGAGGTCGGCCGCGAGCTCGCGGAACTCGGCGGCTATGGCGTCGAAGACGCCCTGGTCCCAGCTGACCAGGTCCATCTTGTTGACGGCCAGTACGAGATGCGGGACGCGCAGGAGCGCGGCGAGGTAGGCGTGCCGGCGGCTCTGCTCGACCAGGCCGTTGCGCGCGTCGACGAGTACCACGGCGAGATCGGCGGTCGAGGCGCCCGTGACCATGTTGCGCGTGTACTGCACATGTCCGGGCGTGTCGGCGATGACGAACTTGCGCCGCGCGGTGGCGAAGTAGCGGTAGGCGACGTCGATGGTGATGCCCTGCTCCCGCTCGGCGCGCAGCCCGTCGGTGAGCAGGGCGAGGTCGGTGTACTCGTCGCCGCGCGCGGCGCTGGTGCGCTCGACCGCCTCGATCTGGTCGGCGAGCAGCGACTTGCTGTCCCATAGCAGCCGCCCGATGAGCGTGCTCTTGCCGTCGTCGACCGACCCTGCGGTGGCCAGGCGCAGGAGCCCTGCGTGCCGCACCATCAGAAGTAGCCCTCGCGCTTGCGGTCCTCCATGGCGGCTTCGCTGACCTTGTCGTCGGCGCGGGTGGCGCCGCGCTCGGTGATGCGTGTGGCGGCCACCTCCGCGATGACCTGCTCGACGGTGGCGGCGTCGGACTCGACGGCACCGGTGCAGCTCGCGTCGCCGACCGTGCGGTAGCGGACGGTGGCCTCGAACGGCGTCTCGCCGGGCAGCAGCGTGATGTACGGGCTGACCGCGAGCAGCATGCCGTCGCGCTCGAACACCTCGCGGCGGTGCGCGTAGTAGATGGAGGGGACCTCGATGCCCTCGCGGGCGATGTACTCCCAGATGTCGAGCTCGGTCCAGTTCGACAGCGGGAAGACCCGGATGTGCTCGCCCCGGCGGTGCCGGCCGTTGTAGAGGTGCCACAGCTCGGGCCGCTGGTTCTTCGGGTCCCACTGGCCGAACTCGTCGCGGAAGGAGAAGACCCGCTCCTTCGCGCGGGCCTTCTCCTCGTCGCGGCGGCCGCCGCCGAAGACGGCGTCGAAGCGGTTCTCCGCGATCCCGTCGAGCAGCGTCACGGTCTGCAGCTGGTTGCGGCTGGCGCGGGCACCGGTCTGCTCGCGCACGCGGCCGCGGTCGATCGACTCCTGTACCGAGGCGACCACGAGCTGGATGCCGAGCTCGGCCACGCGGCGGTCGCGGTAGTCGATGACCTCGTCGAAGTTGTGGCCGGTGTCGACGTGCATCAGCGGGAACGGGATGCGGCCCGGGTAGAACGCCTTCTCGGCGAGCCGGAGCATCACGATCGAGTCCTTGCCGCCGCTGAACAGCATCACCGGCCGCTCGAACTCCGCAGCCACCTCGCGCAGGATGTGCAGCGACTCCGACTCGAGCGCGTCCAGGTGCGACACCCGCGGCAGCTCCTGCTGAAGCGTGTGAAGCTCGTTCGCCTGGAGGCTCATTTCGGGGCCCCCGCGGCGGTGCGAGCGCAGCGAGCAGCGTCGTGGGGCTTCTTCACGCGAGACCACGCTCCCGGAGCGCGTCGAGCAGCGTCTGCACCGAGTCGTCGAGGGTCTGCTCGTGCGTGGGCAGTACGACGTCCGGCGCGGCCGGCACCTCGTACGGGTCGTCGACGCCGGTCAGCCCGGTGGTCAGCTCGCCGGAAGCCTGCTTCGCGTAGAGGCCCTTGACGTCGCGCTCGCGGCAGACGTCGACCGGCGCGGCGACGTAGACCTCGACGAACGGCGTCGCGGTCTCGTCGTGCATCGCGCGCACCTCGGCCCGCGTGTCGGCGTACGGCGCGATCGCCGCGGTGAGCACCTTCACGCCGTTACGGGCGAGCAGGGCCGCGACGAAGCCGATCCGGCGGATGTTGAGGTCGCGGTCCTCCCGCGAGAAGCCGAGACCTGCGGACAGGTGCGTGCGCACGACGTCGCCGTCGAGCACCTCGACCCGGTGGCCGTCCGCGCGCAGCCGGTCGGCCAGCGCAGCGGCCACCGTGGACTTGCCCGCACTGGGCAGCCCGGTAAGCCAAAGAGTTGCCCCCCTCGTCACGGGGGAGGCATCGGTGGCGACGGTCATCAGCCCGCGCACTCTCCGCGGCCGAGGATGACCTTGAACGGCACGGTTGCGCCCCAGTCCTGGAAGTCCTCGGGCGCCTCCTCCCGGGTGCGCTTGGTGTCGAACGCGGCCAGGCTGAAGCCGATCTGCTCGGCGCCCACGCGGTCGACCCAGTCGCCGAACTTCTCGCGGCCCTGTCGCTCGGCGGCGTAGCGGCCGACGACCGTGACCACGGCCTCCGGCGTCCGCTTGGCCGAGGCCTTCGCGACGTACTGGCCGAACCGCGCGCCGCCCTCGACGACGCGGCCGCCGAGCAGGATGCGGTAGCCCGGGGCCTCGTCGGTGCCCACCCGGCGGACCTGGCCGGACAGCCCGATGTCGGCCATCTGCTGCTGGCCGCAGGAGTTGGGGCAGCCGGAGACGTTGATCGAGACGCCGACGTCGCCCAGCCCGGCGGCGATGAGCGCGTCGATCGTCGCGGACGCCACGCCGCGGCTCGCGGTGAGCGCGAGGTTGCAGGTCTCCGCGCCCGGGCAGGCGACGATGTTGCTCGCCTTCTCCGCGCCGGTCTCGCCCAGGCCGGCCTCGCTGAGGATGTCGTAGAGCTTCGGCACGTCGCCCGGGCGCAGGTCGCGCACCACGAGGTTCTGCCGCACCGTCGAGCGGAAGCTGATGCCCAGCTCGCGCGACGCCTTGGCCAGCACGCGGAACTGGTCGGCGGTCACGTCACCCAGGCGCAGCGTCACGTACGCCGCGAACGAACCGGTCTGGCGCTGCTCGATGACGTTGGTGGTGCGCCACGTCAGGTACCCGGCCTGGTCGGTCGGCACGAAGCCCACGGCCTCGGGCTCGGTGGGGCCGACCGGCTCCTGCCGCTGCGGCAGGAACAGCTCGGGATCCTGGTGGCGGAAGTCGGCCGAGCAGCGCAGCTTCTCGCGCTCGTTGAGCACCTTCTCGCGGAACGTCTCGATGCCCATCTTCGCGACCAGGAACTTCATGCGCGTCTTCGCGCGCTTCTCGCGCGGCATCTCGCGCTCCCAGACGCGCAGGATCGCCTCGGACGTGACGATGAGCTCGCGCGGGTCGGTGAGCGGCTCGAGCTCCTTGGCCTCGTGCGGATCCGTCCCCAGGCCGCCGCCAACGAGGATCTTGAAGCCCTTCCGGCCGTCCACCTCCGCGGCGAGGATCCCGATGTCGTGGATGCCGGTGAGCGCGCAGTCGACGGCGCACCCGGAGGCGGCCACCTTGAACTTGCGCGGGAGGTTCTGCGCGAGCGGGTTGCGCAGGAAGTGCCGGCTCACCGCTTCCGCGGCGGCGTTGACGTCGAGGATCTCCAGGGGGCAGACACCGGCCAGGTGGCAGGCGGTGACGTTGCGCACCGTGTCACCGCAGGCCTCCCGTGTGGTGACACCGGCCTGCGCGAGCCGGCGGAGCACCGCGGGCACGTCACGGATGTCGACGAAGTGGAACTGCACGTTCTGCCGGGTGGTGATGTGGCCCCAGCCACGGCTCCACGTCTCGGCGACGTCCGCCATCGCGTCGAGCGCGTCCGCCGTGAGCGCCCCGCCCACGATCTTCGTGCGGATCATGTGGACGTCGACGATCTCGCGCTGCCCGTACACGCCGTTCCACAGCCGGATCCGCCGGAAGTCCTCGGGATCGATGTCGCCGGCCAGGTAGGCCTGGATCTCCTGCTCGAAGCGGTCGATCTCGGCGTCGTCGGAGAACGCCGGGGCGTCGTCGAGGCCGGGGTGGTCCTCGGTCGAGGGGAGGGGCTCAGACGTGATCGCGTTGGAGCCCCCGAAGGAGGCGAACGATCGGACGTCGGTCATGGCGGGTGCCCTTCGCATGGCGGATAGAACGGGGGCGTCCCGACGGATCGGTCAGAGAGGGCGGCTCAGGCGGCCGCGGGCACTACCGACCCGGTCGGGTGGCGTGCATACAGACCGCGCTCGCGACCCGCTGGAGGTCGACGTGCAGCCTGGCGATGAGCCAGGTGGACGTGGTCATGGCGTAAGGGTGACAGCGAAATAGCGCATTGTCGATTGACCTAAACCCTCGCAGTTGCGAACGTGTCGCGATTACACATGCAGGCCGCACTCGGTCTTGGCGGTGCCTGCCCAGCGTCCGCTGCGCGGGTCCTCGCCGGGCGCCACGCGACGGGTGCAGGGCGCGCAGCCGATCGACGGGTAGCCGTCGGAGAGCAGCGGGTTGACCAGCACCCCGTGCTCCGCGACGTAGGCGTCCACGTCTTCGGCGGTCCAGCCGTAGAGCGGGTTCACCTTGACCATCGCGCGGTTGGCGTCCCACTCGACGGGCGCGATGCCCGCGCGGCTGGGCGCCTCGTCCCGGCGTACGCCGGACGCCCACGCGTGGAACGGTGCGAGCGCCTCCTTGAGCGGGGCCACCTTGCGCAGCGCGCAGCAGAGGTCGGGGTCGCGCTCGTGCAGGCGATCGCCGTACTGCGCGTCCTGCTCCGGCACCGTCTGCGGGGCCAGCACGGTGAGCATGCGGATCGGGTAGACGCTCGCCACGGCGTCGCGGGTGCCGATGGTCTCCGCGAAGTGGTAGCCGGTGTCGAGGAAGACCACCGGCACGCCTTCCTGCACGGAGCTGGCCAGGTGGATGAGCACCGCGTCCTCCATGGACGACGCGATGGCCAGGTGCGGGTGGAACCGGCCGAGCGCCCACTCGAGCACCTCGCGCGCGCTCGCTCCCTCCAGGTCGCGCCCGGCCTGCGCGGCCTCAGCGACGACCCGGGCAGCGTCTGCGGCGGGAACGGCCATGATCCGAGCATAAGCGCGTGTTCGGGCGCCTCATTCCCCGTACGCCGGGCGATACTTGCCGCGTGCCGATGGTGGACCTGATCGACGAGACGTTCTTCGTCGCGGAGCCGGCGGACGTCGCCGCCGCGCTGCGCGAGCCAACGCTGTGGCGCACGCTCTTCCCCGACCTCGAGCTGACCGTCTTCCAGGACCGCGGCGATGCCGGCATCCGCTGGACGGTGACCGGCCGGCTGGTCGGCAGCAACGAGTTCTGGGTGGACCCGTGGAAGGACGGCGCGATCGTCCACTACTACCTGCGCGCCGACCTCACCAAGCGCGGCAGCACGACCGAGCCGATGACCGGGGAACCGATGCGGCTGGCCCGTCGCGCGATCAAGGAGCGCACGCGGCACAGCGCGCGCATGAAGGCCGGCCTCAACGAGGTCAAGGACCGGCTGGAGGCCGGGCGCCGGCCGGGTGAAGGTCGCGATGACGCACGCCGATAGCCGTGAGATGGACGCAACCGGCGGGCGCTGCCCGAACTGCGGCGCCGCCGTCCGTCCGGGCGCGGACTGGTGCACCCTCTGCTACGCCGACCTGCGGCCCCAGCCGGCCGCGGTGCCGGCCCCGCCCGCCCGGCAGCCGTCGACCGGCGTCGAGGTGCCCGCCGGGCTTCCGCTGACCGCCGCCGTCCAGGCGCTCAACGACGCGCTCGGCGACCTGACCCGGCCGCCGCGCACGACGGACGGCCCGCCGCCGGCCCCCGATGTCGAGGTGGTCGAGTCCAAGGCGCGCTGGCCATGTCTGAGGTGTGGCGAGCAGAACCCACTGTCGGCCACGCACTGCACGGTCTGCGGCCAGGGTTTCGCCCTGGAGGCGCCGACCGACGTCAAGGCGGTCAAGGCGGAGCGCAACAAGCGCCTGCTGCTCGCCCTGTCGGTGGCCATGGCCTTCGTCATGGTCGTGCTGATCGCGACCATCCTCACGTCCGGCGACGCCCCGGTGCAGCCGATCGA
>CAZYXZ010000017.1:27448-46479 GCA_964651395.1 uncultured Frankiaceae bacterium | reverse complement strand
ACGGGTAGGTGTCGGAGCGGCTGATCGTGTCCACGAGCAGCGCGTCGCAGCGCACGGTGGCCTTGGCCCCGTAGGCGCCCGGCTGCACCTGCACGAGACCGCGGTACGACGTCCGCCCGCCGTTGCGCGCGACCGACTTGCTGATGATCTGGGAAGACGTGTTCGGAGCGGCGTGCACCATCTTGGCGCCGGCGTCCTGGTGCTGGCCGGCCCCGGCGAAGGCCACGGACAGCACCTCGCCCTTCGCGTGCTCGCCGAGCAGCCACACGGCGGGGTACTTCATCGTGACCTTGGAGCCGATGTTGCCGTCGATCCACTCCATCGTCGCGCCCTCGTGGCAGGCGGCGCGCTTGGTGACCAGGTTGTAGACGTTGTTGGACCAGTTCTGGATGGTCGTGTAGCGGCAGCGGCCGCCCTTCTTCACGATGATCTCGACGACGGCGGAGTGCAGCGAGTCCGACGAGTAGACCGGCGCGGTGCAGCCCTCGACGTAGTGCACGTAGGCGCCCTCGTCGACGATGATCAGGGTGCGCTCGAACTGGCCCATGTTCTCGGTGTTGATCCGGAAGTAGGCCTGCAGCGGGATCTCCACCTGCACGCCCTTGGGCACGTAGATGAACGACCCGCCCGACCACACCGCGGTGTTGAGCGCGGAGAACTTGTTGTCACCGGCCGGGATCACCGACCCGAAGTACTCCTGGAACAGCTCCGGCTGCTCGCGCAGCGCCGTGTCGGTGTCCAGGAACAGGACGCCCTGCTCCTCGAGATCCTCGCGAATCTTGTGGTAGACGACCTCGCTCTCGTACTGCGCCGCGACGCCGGAGATGAGCCGCTGCTTCTCGGCCTCCGGGATGCCGAGCTTGTCGTAGGTGTTCTTGATGTCTGCGGGCAGGTCGTCCCAGGAGTCGGCCTGCTTCTCGGTCGACCGGACGAAGTACTTGATGTTGTCGAAGTCGATGCCGGAGAGGTCCGCACCCCAGTTGGGCATGGGCTTCTTGTAGAACAGGTCGAGACCCTTGAGCCGCTTCTTCAGCATCCACTCGGGCTCGCTCTTCTTGGCCGAGATGTCCTCGACCACCGCACGGGAGAGCCCGCGCTTGGCGGTCGCACCCGCGGAGTCGGAGTCGGACCAGCCGAACTTGTACGTGCCAAGGCCGGCCAGCTCGTCCCGAGCTGTGGTGGTCATGAGGTGGGCCTCTCCGTGAGTGACGCGGTACAGCAGGACTCGCCGTGGGCGATCGTGGTCAGTCGCAGGACCGGACTGCCGAGCAGGCGCGAGAAGACCTCGGTCTCCGCGGCGCAGAGCTCAGGGAACTCCTCGGCCACGTGCTGGACCGGGCAGTGGTGCTGGCAGACCTTCCCGTCGGTGACCGAGGCGGCGTAGCCGTCCTCGGACAGCGCCGCGGCCAGCTCGGCCGGCCGGTCGGTGGGTGCCACGCCGGCCAGCCGGTCGGCGTACCGGGTCTCGAGGTCGGCCACCCGGGCGTTGGCAAAGGCAGCGACCGCCTCCGGACCGCCCTGCTCGGCGAGGTAGCGCAGCGCGGCGGTCGCCAGGTCGTCGTAGGCGTGCGGGAAGGACTCGCGGCCGGCCTCGGTCAGCGCGAAGGTGCGCGCCGGACGGCCCCGCCCACGACCCTCCTGGGCGCCCGGCTCGAGGGCCCGGATCGTGCCCAGGGCCAGCATGGCGTCCAGGTGCCGGCGGATCGCCGCCGCGGACAGGCCGAGCTCCTCGCCCAGCGCAGCCGCGCTCGCGGCACCCCGCTCGAGCAGCAGGCGCGCTACGCGCTCGCGCGTACGTTCCTCGGTGCCGGCGGACGTTGTTTTCACAACATGATTGTGCGCTATTTCAGCCTGGCGCGCAAACGGCGCCGGGACCCGTATTCTGTCCCGGCCCCGGCCCCCGCCCCACTTCGAGAGGTACGCCGACCATGCTGGTCCGCCGTGTCGCCGCGCTCCCGCTCCTCGCGTTGCTCGTCCCGGCGCTCGGCGCCTGCGGCTCCCCCACCCACACGGCGGCCAACGCCGAGGTGGCGAAGCCCAAGGAGCTGCCCAGCATCAACGCGACGGTCTACCCGAAGGCGTCGCCGTCCGCGGCACCCACCTCGGCCGGGCCGGACGGCGCCGCGTCGCCGACCGCCAAGCCCACCGTGAGCGCCCCTCCGGCGGAACCGAACACCGTGACCGCCTCGGGGGTCCTGTTCACCCCCGACAAGCTCACCGTCAAGGTCGGCGACAAGGTCACCTGGAAGAACAACGATGGCTTCCACACCGTCACGGGCGGGACCGGCGGCGCCGCGGACCCCGCCTCGCCGATGAACGGCCAGCTGACCACCGCGGGCCAGACCTACGAAGCCACGTTCACCAAGGCTGGGACCTACCCGTACTACTGCCAGCCGCACGAGTCCCTGGGCATGAAGGGCACCGTCACCGTCACCTGATCCGGCGGGCCCGCCGTCCGCAGGTCAGGACCCGGCGTGCCGTACGCCAGGTCGCCACGGCGAAGCCGTGCTCGCGGTAGGCGGCCAGCCCGTACGCCGAGCAGGACGGCGTGTGCGGGCACGTGACCCCGAGGCGCGGGCCGACATCCGCACGGTAGGTCTCGATGAAGCGCACCGCGAAGCGCGCGGGCGCACTCACCGCGGCACCAGGTGGCGGCCGTCGACCCAGCACTCCCAGGTGTTCTCGCACCGCACCCGTGCCCAGTCACCCCACGTCTCCACCACCTGCACCGGCAACCCCGCGACCAGGTCCGCACCCGCGCTCTGCGCCGTGTCGTGCTCCACGAAGGTCGGCAGGCCGCCGTCCGGTACGACGTGGGTCGGCGTCCACAGCGACGCCGGCGCCGGGGTCCCCGGCGCCCCTTCCGGGATCGTCGCCAACACCCCCGCCAGCCACTTCGTGCGCGCGTTGTGGCGGGAGTACGTCGGCAACAGCACACCGGACACCAGCAGCCCGCCGCCGACCGTGCCGACCGTCACCAGGTCCGTCGGGTACGCGACGGCGTACTGCTGGAGCAGCACCAAGGTGCCGAGGCCCAGCAGCAGCCCGCCGACCAGCCCGAGCACCGCGACGCGCCAGCGCACCCGCACCCGTGGGAGGGCCACGGCCGTCATGACGCCCGCTTCGCCGCGACGCGTGGCCATCGCGCTCGCGGTCATCGCGAACGCCGTCCAGGCCACCATCGAGCAGTTGTCCTCGTCGTCGTCCTTGTCGAGCTGGTCGACGGCCCAGGCGCGCGCCGCGTCCCCCTCCTGCTTCTCGAGGTCCTTCTTGTACTTCTCGTCGAGCTCCTTCTGCTCGTCGTTCGCCGCGGCGATCGCGTCGCCCGCCGCAAGGATCCCGCCGACCCCACCGGCGGCGGCCGCAGCCTTCCCGGCGGTGGTGTCCAACGGGTTGCCGTCGACCTCGACGAAGAACGGCCTCTCGCAGAAGGAGCCACCTTGCTGGCCGCTGCCGAACGGATGGACCTTGTAAACGCCGACGCCGTACTTCGCGTACTTGCGGATGTCCACCGATCGGGTCCAGCTCGTGTCCGGCGGGTTGAGCGTGCCCTCGGCCACCATCCAGTGGACCCGGCCGTAGCGCATCTCGATCCCGTACCGCGTGACCGGTAGTGAGGTGGTCGCGGCCACCGTCACGGTCGCGTCGCGCGAGGTCTTGATCGCCGACCGGGGGGTGCCGTGCCCGGCCACGTCCACACCCGCGAAGGTGACGCGGCACTGGGCGGCCTGGGCCTGTGCCGCCGGCGAGCCCGCGAACGACACGCACGCGGTGACGATCCCGGCAGCGACGACGACGCGTACCACCCGACGGACCATGGTCACTCCCGAGGTCGACTGCCGGGGAAGTTACAGGCGGGTGGCGATCGCGTCGACCAGCCGGCCCGCCGCGGCGGCGTCGCTCCGCAGGAACAGCGCCGGCTCGGTCGCTTCGACCTCCATCACGGTGGGCCCGCTCGGCGTGGCCACCAGGTCGATGCGCGCGTAGAGCCACGGCCCGGGGATCGCCGCCGCGACCCGCTCCGCCACTGCCGCGAACAGCGCATCCGGCATCTCCGGGCGCACGTCGCCGGCCACGGCGAGCGGGTCCACACCCGGGAGCAGCACAGCGCCCTTGCGCGCCGCGTGGCTGATCTGCCCGTCGAAGAGCACGACCGCGAGCTCCCCGTCCCGGTCGACGCTGGCCACGTACGGCTGCACCATCACCTCACGTCCCTCCGCCAGCAGCCGGTCGGCGAGCACCTCCGCCTCCGCCACCGCACCGGGTTGGGCACGCACCGTGTCCCGCCCGCCAGCGGAGACGGCCGGCTTCACCACGCACTCGTCCCAGCCGGTACGCCGGAACACGCGGCCCAGGTCGGCGGGCTCCTCCTGGGAGAACCACAGGGTCGGCACCACCGGCAGCCCGGCCGCCTCCAGGTCACGCAGGTAACCCTTGTGGGTGTTCCAGCGCACCACGTCGGCGGAGTTGCAGAGCTGCGTCAGGGCTCCCACCCGGTCGGCCCAGTCCACGAACTCGTCCCGCCGCAACGGGTAGTCCCAGGTCGACCGGATCATCACCAGCCGGTACGCGGACCAGTCGGCTGCCGGGTCGTCCCACACGACCGGCTCGGCAGAGATCCCGCGCGACGCGAGCTCCGCCACCAGCGGCGCGTCGTCGTCCCAGAGCTTGGGCAGCTCCGCACTCGTCGCGAGAGCGACGTCAGGCACGGCCGGTCAGTGGGAGCCGGCGACGTGGTCCGGCGCGTGCGCGGCCCCGTGTGCCGAGTGGGCCAGCGCCGCGCGGTACTCGCGGACCGACTCGACCCCCCACCCGATCGTGGTCAGCACCGTCAGGACCAGTCCGGCCAGTGCCAGCGCCCAGCTGAAGACCAGACCGAGCATGACGGCCAGCAGGCTCACGCCGTAGGCCAGCGGCATCCAGCTCGGTCCCGGCAGGTGCAGCGTGGCCAGGTCGACCGGGGGGTCCGGCTCCGTGGGCTCGCGGGTGACGCCGCTTGCGTCTGCGTAGACCTGGTCGTGGGCCTGTCCGCGCGCCGCGCGCAGCGCGACGAAGAGGTAGCCGCAGGCCAGTGTGAAGAAGCCGAGGATCACGGTGCCCTGGATCGCGGTCTTGCTGCGCTGGCCGGCCCAGAACAGCGTGGCGGCGAAGACGCCGAACAGGGCGAGGGCGAGGAACACGCGGGCGCCGTCCTGGGTCTCCCCGTCCCGCGGCGCGTGCACCTCCGAGGGCTCGAGGGCGTGCGTCCCGGCCATGCGCAGCCACAGCTCCTGGTCGGGCCGCACCCGGTTGGCGACGGTGTTCGGCCAGTCGGCGTGCACGTCGACTCCGGCCAGCCGGCAGGCCTCGCGCGCGACGTCGACGTCCGCGACCGCGACGTTGCCCCAGGCCCCGTCCGCCCCGACCAGCACGATCTCGGCCCTCCCGCGCCCGATGTGCTGGACGACGGCGTCCGCTCCGTGGTGGGCACTGGCGAACCGTTGGACGCGATGCGCCGCGGTGACCGCACGCGGGTCGCCCGTGGGCTCCGGCACGTGATGCTCGATCTCCCGCCGGTAGTCCTTCACCGACTCGACGCCCCACCCGATCGTGGTCAACACCGTCAGCGCCACGCCGGCCAGGGCGATGTTGTAGTTGAAGACCAGCCCCAGCATGACGACCAGCAGGCTCACGCCGTACGCCGCCGGCATCCAGCTCGGGCCAGGCAGGTGCAGGGTGTCCAGGTCGACCGGCGGGTCCGGCTCGGACGTGTCGGCCAGCCCGTCCAGCTCGCCCTTGCTCGCGCCGGCCAGCATGTACGCGAGGTAGCCGCAGGCGACGGCGAAGAACAGCAGGATGGACGCGCCCTGGATCGCCGTGCGGTTACGCAGGCCGAGACTGAACAGCGCGGCCGCGAACACGCCGAACGCGGCGAGGGCGAGGAAGAGCCTGCTCGACGAGCGCACCGCGGGCTACTTCAGGAGGTAGAGCGTCGAGAAGAGGGCGATCCACACGATGTCGACGAAGTGCCAGTACATCGACGCGCCCTCGACGGCGGCGTGGTGGTGCTTGTCGAACTGCCCGGTCATCGCCCGGATCAGCACGATGAACAGGTACAGCGCACCGCCGAACACGTGCGCGCCGTGGAACCCGGTCATCGTGTAGAAGGTCGATCCGTAGACGCCGTCGCGGATGGTGAAGTCGAGCTGCGCGTAGTCGTACATCTGGCCGATGAGGAAGACCACGCCGAGGACGAGCGTGACGCCGGTCCAGCGCACCAGGCCGCGCACGTTGCCGCGGCGGATCGCGAAGACACCCATCTGCATCGTGACCGAGCTCAGCACCAGGATCGCGGTGAGGATCGCCGGCAGAGTCGCGTGCAGGTGCTCCAGGCCGTGCGGCGGCCACTCCGTCGCGTCGGCGCGGATGTTGAAGTAGGCCGCGAACAGCCCGCCGAAGAACATGACCTCCGACGCGATGAACAGCACCATGCCGACCAGCGGCATGCTCATGCCCTCCGCGCGGCCGACCTCGGCGACGTCGTCCGTCGTCGTCGCCGCGCTCATGCCTGGCCTCCCTCGGCGAGCCGGGCCTGGGCCCGCTTCTCCTGGCGTGCGTCGAAGACCGGCCGTTCGGACCGCACCGGCGGCAGTACGTCGAAGTTGTGCACCGGCGGCGGAGAGCTGGTGGCCCACTCGAGGGAGTTGCCCTCCCACGGGTCCGCCCCGGCCGGCTTGCCCTTCCGGTAGCTGATGAAGACGTTGTAGAGGAACGGCAGGACCGAGATCGCGATGATGAACGCGCCGACGGTCGAGACGACGTTCCAGCCACGCAGCTCCGGGAAGTCGGCGTAGGTGGCGATCCGTCGCGGCATGCCGGCCAGGCCGAGGTTGTGCATGGGGAAGAAGGCCGCGTTGAACCCGACGAAGGTCAGCCAGAACTGGATCTTGCCGAGCTTCTCGTCGAGGAAGCGGCCGGTCACCTTCGGGAACCAGTAGTAGAAGGCGCCGAAGACGCCGAACACGCTGCCGCCGAAGAGCACGGCGTGGATGTGCGAGACCACCCAGTAGGTGTCGTGCAGTGCGTAGTCGATCGGCGCCTGCGCCGTGAATACGCCGTTGATCCCGCCGATCAGGAACATGGCCAGGAAGCCGAGACACCAGAGCATGGGTGTCTCGAAGGTCAGCTTCCCGTGCCACATCGTGGCGATCCAGTTGAAGAACTTCACGCCCGTGGGCACGGAGATCAGCGCGGTCATGAACGTGAAGAACGGCAGGAGCACGGTGCCCGTGGTGAACATGTGGTGCGCCCAGACGGAGAAGCCCAGCGCGCCGATCCCCGCGGTGGCGAAGACGAAAGCCTTGTAGCCGAACAGCGGCTTGCGCGAGAACACCGGGATGACCTCGGAGACCAGCCCGAATGCCGGCAGGATCATGATGTAGACGGCCGGGTGGCTGTAGAACCAGAAGAGGTTCTGCCACAGGATCGGCAGGCCGCCACGATCCGGCTGGAAGAACGAGCCGCCGAAGTTCCGGTCGATGAACAACATGATCAGCGCCGAGGTCAGCACCGGCAGCGCCAGCACGGTGAGCACGCTGGTGACGATGATGTTCCAGGTGAACAGCGGGAGGCGGAACATCGTCATGCCGGGCGCGCGCATCTTGAAGACGGTGACCAGGAAGTTGATGGCGCCCAGCGTGGAGCTGATGCCGACCAGCAGCAGGCCGACCAGCCAGAGGTCGGTGCCGTGCCCGGGCGCGCTCGCCTGCTGGGGACCGGACAGGGACGGATAGTTCGTCCAGCCCTGCGCCGCCGGTCCGCCCTTCACGAGGTAGCCGGCGAAGACGGTGATGAACGCCGCCGGCAGCAGCCAGAAGGACAGCGCGTTGATCCGCGGGAAGGCCATGTCGAGGGCGCCGAGCTGCAGCGGGACGATGTAGTTACCCCAGCCGGCCCAGATCGGGATGATGAAGAAGAACAGCATCGACGTCGCGTGCATCGTGAACAGCTGGTTGTAGGTGTCCGGGTCCTTGAACAGGGCACCCGCGGGGTCGGTCAGCTGCGCGCGGACCAGCAGGGCCAGGACGCCGCCCACCAAGAACGCGAAGAAGGCGAAGTACAGGTACATCACGCCGATCTTCTTGTGGTCGGTCGTCGTCAGGTAGTCGACGACGGCCGACCGCCGCCGCGGCTCACTGGACAAGGAACTGCCCCTTCATCTGAGGGTGCACCTGGCAGTAGAAGGTGTAGGAGCCGGCCGGCTGGGCCGGGACGGTGTAGTCGACCGAGCCCGACTCGATCAGCTTGGCCTGCGGGATGCCGAAGAAGGTCTCCTTCAGCCCGGGGTCCTTGGCGATCGCCACGTTGTGCGGGAGGCCGCCGCCGTTCGTGAAGTGGATGGTGGTCGGGGCCCCGGCCTTGGCGACCAGGCAGTCCTTGTCGAACTCGGCCACGCCGGCCGGGGAACCGATCTCGACGCGCGAGGCCGCCGTGGGCGCAGGCGTGACCTTCTCGCAGGCGTTGCCGCCGAGGGTCTGCACCCACGCGTCGAACTCCGCCCGCGGAACCGCGCGGACCTTGAAGAACATGACGCCGTGCCCGGTTCCGCACAGCTCCGCGCACTGGCCGTTGTAGAGCCCGGGGATCTCGACCTTGAAGTCGAACTGGTTCTGCCGTCCCGGGACCGCGTCCCGCTTGAACAGGAAGTGCGGCACGAACCAGGCGTGGATGACGTTGTCGCTGGTCTCCACCACGCGGACGGTCTCGCCCACGGGCACGACCATGACCGGGACGCCGTCCTTGGGCGTCACCACGCGGCCGTCCCCGTAGTCGAACTCCCAGGACCACTGGAACCCGCGCACGTTGATGACGGCGGCCAGGTCCTTGGTCGGCGCGATCTTGTCGACGCTCTGGAGCGTCGCGTAGGACATCGCGAACAGGATCAGCACGATGATCAGCGGCAGCACGGTCCAGACGATCTCGGCGATCGTGTTGCCGTGGATCTGCGGCGGGAGCTCGTCGTCGCCCGGCCGCTTCCGGAACATCACGACCGAGTAGAGGATCGCGCCCACGACGCCGACGAAGATCACGATGGCCAGGATCAGGACGACGTTGTACATGCCCTCGATCTGCTTGCCCTGGCTGGTGACCGGCTCGGCGGCGCAGCCGCTCAGCCCCGCGAGCAGCAGGAAGGCCGCGAACAGCACTCCGGCGCGCTGGCTGGGACGTCGCCCGGCGGGTCGCACGACGACTTCTCGCCTCACTTTCCAGGCTTGGCACAGGAGCGGTGTGGCGTGAAACCTACTGAGCGCCCGTAGGGGAGACAACTCGACTCGCTAGTCTGGCCGTCATGGGCTGGCACGGTGATCCGGTCGTCGTCGCCGGGCTCAGCCTCCTCGCCGGCCTCCTCCTCCTCGGGATACGGCGGGTCGGGGCCGATCACGTCGAGCCGGGCCGCCGCCGGGCCGCCGCCGCGGCCGTCCTGGTGCTGGTCGTGGCGCTCCTGTCCCCGCTGGCGTCGTACGCCGAAGAGCGGTTCGGCGCCCACATGGTCCAGCACCTCCTCCTGATCTACCTGGCCGCGCCGCTGCTCGCCCTGGCGGCGCCCGTCACGCTCGCGCTCCAGGCGGCCGGCCCCCGGGCGCGGCAACGCCTCAACGCGGCGCTGCACAGCCGCCCGGCGGCCGTGCTCAGCCACCCGGTCCTCACGTGGTCGGTGTTCGCGGCCACGATGTACCTGGTCCACTTCTCGACGCTCTTCGACGCCAGCCTCCGCGCGGCGTGGGTGCACGGCGCTGAGCACCTGCTGTTCCTGGGCGCAGCGGCGCTGTTCTGGTGGCCGGTGGTGCGGGCCGACCCGGTGCCCGGCCGGCTCCCCTGGCCCGCCCGGCTGCTCTACCTGGTCGCCGCCATGCCCTACCAGTCGATGCTGGGACTGGCCATCTACTCCAGCGACCATGTGCTCTACGCGACCTACGCGGAACGGCTCGGGGCGGAGGCGCTGGCCGACCAGCAGCTGGCCGGCGTGCTCATGTGGCTGGGCGGTGACCTGTTCATGCTGGCGGCCATCGGCGTCGCCATCGCCGCCTGGATGCGCCACGAGACCCGCGCCACCGCCCGGCTGGACGCCCGCCTGGACCGGCTCGGCGTGTAGGGCCGCCTAGACCAGCTGGTCCAGCGCCATCGCGCCGAAGAGCAGCGAGAGATACGTGATGGACCAGTGGAACAGGCGCATCGCCGCGGCCTCCCCGCCGGCCCGGATCCGGGACTGGAGCCGGTAGGCCTCACGGAGGAAGACCACGTCGAGCACGGCACACGCGACCAGGTAGATCGTGCCCATCTGCCCCACGGGGTAGAACAGCAGCGAGACGGCGACCAGCAGCCAGCTGTAGAGCACGATCTGCCGGGCCGTCTCCCGCTCGCCCGAGACGACCGGCAGCATCGGCACGCCGGCAGCCGCGTAGTCGTCCCGGAACCGGATCGCCAGCGCCCAGAAGTGCGGCGGCGTCCAGTAGAAGACGATCGCGAACAGCACCCACGCGGGAAGCTCGACCCGGCCGGTCACGGCGGCCCAGCCGATGAGCACGGGCACGCAGCCCGCCGCCCCACCGATGACGATGTTGGACGGTGTCGTGCGCTTCATGGCGATGGTGTAGACGACGACGTAGAACGCGATGGCGGCGACACCGAGCGCCGCGCTCAGCCAGTTCACCAGCAGGCCGAGCCAGAGCACCGAGAGCACGCCGAGCACGACGCCGAAGACCAGCGCGTTGCGCGGCGGGATCGTGGCCTGGGCCAGCGGCCGCTTCTCGGTCCGGTGCATGCGGACGTCGATGTCGCGGTCGACGTAGCAGTTGATGGTGTTGGCGCTTCCGGCGGCCAGGGTGCCGCCGCCCAGCGTCAGGAGGACCAGGGCCAGGCCGGGCCAGCCGCGCTCCGCGACCACCATCGCCGGCACCGTCGTCACGAGCAGGAGCTCGATGATGCGCGGCTTGGTGAGGGCGACGTATCCCGCCACGGTGGCCATCACGAGACGGTCCCGGGTCCCAGGACGCGCCACGGCGTTCCCGGCTCGAGCACGACCCGGCCCGACTCCCCCGCCCGCAGGACGAGGACGACGGCCAGCGCCCAGATCACCGAGCCGACCGCGAGGTGTGGCACGACCGACCAGGCGGTGAGCTCGGCCAGCACGTTGGCCACGCCCAGCGCCACCTGCACGGCGACGAGGAAGGCCAGCACGGTGGCCAGGCGCCCAGCCAGGTCGTCGCCGCCGCGTCGCGCGTGCACGACCAGCGCCCCCGCCAGCAGCACGAGCAGCAGCGCGAGCAGCCGGTGCGCGACGTGCAGAGCGACGGCCCGCGTCCCCACGCCCGGCTGGCTCGCGAACGAGGGGAAGGACGGGAGGGCGAGCCCGGCGCCGTACCCCGTGACCGTGGACCCGAGCAGCATCTGCGCGAACGTCACGAGCGCGACGGACCGGGCGAGCAGGCGCAGCCGCGGTCCGCTGTCCACGGCGGCCAGGTCGCCGGTCCGGACGACCACGTAGGTGGCCAGCGCGACGATGCTGAGAGCGCCCGCCAGGTGCAGGGCCACGCTCTCCGCGTCGAGCTTCAGCCACACGACGACGGCCCCGAGCACGGCCTGGGAGAGGACGGCGGGCACCAGCGCGTAGCAGGCCCAGCGGATGCCGCGCGGCTGCCGGGTACGGCGGGCGGCAACCGCCTGCCCGCAGATCAGGAGGATGAGGCAGCCCGCCCAGAGCCGGTGGCTGTGCTCGATCCAGGCCAGCCGCAACGGGCCGGCCGACAGCGACGACGGCGGGTTCAGGCTGCCGTGGCAGGTCGGCCAGTCCGGGCAGCCGAGGCCGGCCTCCATGGCGCGCACGAAGCCACCGAGGGCGATCAGCAGGAAGGTCGCCACCAGCGTCGTGACGGCGAGCTTGGCGAAGCGGGACACGGTCACCTTTGCGACGGGAGGACGACGCATCGTACCGATAGGGTGAGCCCGCTTCCCCCCGGGCACAGGAGATGGGTGAGCACTATCTATCCGCGCGATCCCGCGGACCTCGACGGTCGCGCCATCGACATCGCGCGTGCCCTGGCCATGGACGCTGTCCAGAAGGCCAACTCCGGGCATCCCGGTACGCCGATGGCGCTCGCCCCCGTCGCGCACCTGCTCTTCCAGGAGTTTCTCCGCCACGACCCGCGGGACCCGGACTGGGCGGGTCGCGACCGGTTCGTGCTCTCGGCCGGCCACGCCTCGCTGCTCCTCTACGTGCAGCTGTACCTGACCGGCTACGGACTCACCCTCGACGACATCACGCTGTTCCGGCAGCTGCACAGCCGCACGCCCGGCCACCCCGAGCACGGTCACACGTCCGGCGTGGAGACGACCACCGGCCCGCTCGGGCAGGGCTTCGCCAACGCCGTCGGCATGGCGATGGCCGCGCGGCGTACCCGGCAGATGTGGGACCCGGAAGGCTCCGGGGTCTTCGAGCCGACGTTCTACGTCATCTGCTCGGACGGCGACCTCCAGGAGGGCGTGTCCGCCGAGGCGGCCAGTCTGGCCGGCCACCAGCGCCTCGGCGACCTAGTCTACATCTACGACGACAACCACATCTCCATCGAGGGCGACACGGCGGTGGCGTTCAGCGAGGACGTGCTCGCGCGGTTCGCGGCGTACGGCTGGCACACGCAGCGGGTGGACGACGCCGAGAACCTGCCCGCGATGCGCAAGGCGATCGCCGCAGCACGGGACGAGCGCGACCGGCCGTCGCTCATCGCGCTGCGCAGCCACATCGGTTACCCCGCGCCGAACGCCATAGACACCGGCGAGGCCCACGGGGCGCCGCTGGGAGCGGAGGAGGTGCGGCTGACCAAGGAGGTCATGGGTCTCGACCCCGACCGCGACTTCCAGGTGCCCGCGGACGTGCTGGCGCACACGCGCAAGGCGGTCGAGCGCGGCCAGGCGCTGCGGGCGGAGTGGGACGAGCGGTTCTCGACCTGGCAGGCGGAGCACGCCGATCGCGCCGCGGAGCGCGACCGCGTGCTGGCCCGGCGGCTCCCGGACGGATGGGCGGAGAAGCTGCCGACCTTCGACCCGGCGAAGCCGGTGGCGACCCGCGAGGCGTCCGGCGCGGTGCTCAACGCGGTGGGCGACGTCCTGCCCGAGCTCTTCGGCGGCTCCGCGGACCTGGCCGGGAGCAACAACACGACCCTCAAGGGCGCGGCGTCGTTCCTCCCGGCGGAGGCGGACGGCCGGGTCGTCCACTTCGGTATCCGAGAGCACGCCATGGGCTCGACCATGAACGGGATGGCGCTCTACGGCGGCGTCCGGCCGTTCGGCGGCACGTTCCTGGTCTTCAGCGACTACATGCGCCCGGCCGTGCGGCTCGCCGCGCTCATGCGCCTGCCCGTCACCTACGTGTGGACGCACGACTCGATCGGGCTCGGCGAGGACGGCCCGACGCACCAGCCGATCGAGCACCTCGCCGCGCTCCGGGCGATCCCCGGCCTCGACGTCGTCCGCCCGGCCGACGCCACCGAGACGGTGGCCGCCTGGCGCGCTGCGTTGGAGCGGGCCGGATCACCCGAGACCTGCCGGCCGACCGCACTGTGCCTGACCCGGCAGAAGCTCCCGGTCCTCGAGAGCGACGCCGAGGGTGTGGCGCGCGGCGGCTACGTCCTCGCCGAGGCGTCGAGCGGCGTGCCGCAGGTGCTGCTGGTCGGCACCGGCAGCGAGGTGGAGGTCGCTCTCGCCGCGCGCGACCTGCTCGAGGCGGACGGCATCGGCACCCGTGTGGTGTCGCTGCCCTGCCGCGAGTGGTTCGACGCGCAGGACCAGGCCTACCGCGATGCGGTGCTCCCGCCCGCCGTCCGCGCCCGCGTGTCGGTCGAGGCGGGGGTCTCCCAGGGCTGGCGTGAGCTCGTCGGCGAGCACGGCGAGATCGTGGGTCTGGACCACTTCGGCGCCAGCGCGCCGTACCAGCTGCTCTACCAGGAGTTCGGCATCACCGCCGACGGCGTCGCGGCCGCCGCGCGGCGCAGCATCGCCGCACTCGGTGGCCTGCCGGGCGCACCGACCGGCAACTGAGGAGTGCACATGAGCGACCCACTCGCCGAACTGTCCGCGGCCGGTGTCGCGATCTGGCTGGACGACATGAGTCGTAACCGGTTGGTCAGCGGCAACTTCGCCGAGCTGATCCGCGACAAGCACATCGTCGGCGCGACGACGAACCCCAGCATCTTCCAGAAGGCGCTGTCCCAGGGTGCCGCGTACGACGCGCAGCTCGGTGAGCTCGCCGCCCAGGGCGTGGACCCGGATCAGGCCGTGCGCGCGATCACCACCGCCGACGTCCGGAGCGCGTGCGACGTCATCAAGCCGGTGTTCGAGTCCACCTCCGGCATCGACGGGCGGATCTCGATCGAGGTCGACCCGCGACTGGCGCATGACGAGGAGGGCACCGTCGCCGAGGCGCGCGAGCTCTGGCAGCAGGTGGACCGGCCGAACATGTTCGTGAAGATCCCCGCGCTCGACGAGGGCATCCCCGCCATCCGGCGCTGCCTGCGCGAGGGCATCTCCATCAACGTGACCCTCATCTTCGGGCTCGACCGCTACCGGCACGTGATGGAGGCCTTCCTCAGCGGTCTCGAGGAGCGGCTGTCCGACGGCAAGCCGCTCACCGGCGTCGAGAGCGTCGCCTCCTTCTTCGTCTCGCGCGTCGACACCGAGTACGACCACCGCCTCGATCTCCTGGCCAAGGAGTCCGGCGACGAGTCGCGTGTCGCGACCGCAGGCAGGCTCCGCGGGCAGGCGGCCATCGCCAACGCCCGGCTCGCGTTCCAGGCGTACCAAGAGGTCTTCGCGAGCGAGCGGTGGCTGGCCCTGGCCGCGCACGGCGCCAGGCCACAGCGCCCGCTCTGGGCGTCGACGGGCGTGAAGGACCCGGCGTACGACGACACCCGCTACGTCGTCGAGCTGGTCGCGCCCGGCACGGTGAACACCGTCCCGGAGCCGACCCTCGACGCGGTCGCCGACCACGGGGTGATCCGCGGCGCGACCGCGGCGCAGGGCTACGGGGAGGCGCGGGCGGTGCTCGACGAGCTCAGTGCGCTCGGCATCGACTACGACGACGTCATCACCAAGCTCGAGGACGAGGGCGTCGAGAAGTTCGAGGAGGCGTGGGAGTCGTTGCTCGAACAGGTGGGGGCTGAGCTGAGCAAGCGCCGGTGACCGAACGGCCGCATCGCGAGCGGGCTCCTCGGGAGGCTGCTCCCGTCCTCTACGCCGCCGAGCCGGAGCCGGAGCCGCAGGGGCCGGTACGCGTCGTGACCCGGGGGTACGCCCTCACCGGGCCGCGGGACGCCGCACGCCGGGCCGCACGCCAGGACCGGGTGGCCGAGCGGCTCTCCGCCGGTGACCCGGCGCTGTGGGGCGCGGACGCGGAGGAGGTCGCGGCGAACCGGCTGGGCTGGCTCGCGCTCCCGACGACGTCGCGTGAGCTGCTCCCCCGGCTCGACGCGCTGCGTGACCAGCTGCAGGCCGAGGGGCTGACGCGGGTCGTCCTCTGCGGCATGGGCGGCTCGTCGTTGGCTCCCGAGGTCATCGCGCCCGGCAGTCTCACCGTGCTGGACACCACCGACCCGCACCAGGTCCAAGCCGCGCTGACCGACCTGGAGCACACCGTGGTCGTCGTCTCCAGCAAGTCGGGCACGACGCTGGAGACCGACTCGCTGCACCGCATCTGGGTGTCGGCCTTCGCCGCCGCGGGCATCGACCCGGCGGGCCGGATCGTCGTGGTGACCGACCCCGGCTCGCCGCTGACCTCGGCCGCCTGCCGCGAGCTCTTCCTCGCGCAGCCCGACGTGGGCGGCCGCTACTCGGCGCTCTCGGCCTTCGGTCTCGTCCCGGCCGCGCTGGCCGGCGCCGACGTGACGCGGCTGCTCGACGACGCCGCCGCCGTACTGCCCGATCTGGCGCAGCCCGTGGGTAACCCCGGCCTCGACCTCGGCGCGGCACTCGGCGGCAACGCCGTGGCCGGCCGCGACAAGGTCGGCATCGTCACCGACGAGCTCGGCGCCTTCGGGGACTGGGCGGAGCAACTCATCGCCGAGTCGACGGGCAAGCAGGGCAAGGGGCTGCTGCCGGTCGTCGGCGGGTACACCGGTCCGGACGCCCACCAGGTGCGGACCGGCGCGCCGGCCGCGACCGCGACGTCGGTGTCGGGCCCGCTGGGAGCACAGTTCCTGGTCTGGGAGTACGCGACCGCGGTGGCCGCGCACGTGCTGAAGGTGAATCCCTTCGACGAGCCGAACGTCGCAGAGAGCAAGGCCAACACCCAGCGGCTGCTCGACGAGGGATGGGAGGAACCGGTGCCCGACCTGGTGGCCGGAGCCGTGCAGGTGTTCGGCGCCGGCGGCAGCACCGTCGCGGATGCCGTCGACGCGCTGCTCGCCACGATCCCGGCCACGGGATACCTCGCGGTCATGGCCTACCTCGATCGCGCGCAGCATGAACCGGCCGGGCAGCTGCGAGCCCTGCTCGCGCAGCGGACGGCACGGCCGGTGACCTTCGGCTGGGGACCACGTTTCCTCCACTCGACCGGTCAGCTGCACAAGGGTGGCCCAGCGGTCGGCTGTTTCCTCCAGCTGACGGGTGCTGTCGTCCACGACGTGGCCGTCCCCGACCGTCCGTTCTCCTTGGGCCGCCTGCAGATGGCGCAGGCGCTCGGCGACCGCGGCGCCCTGCACGACCGCGGCCGTCCGGTGCTCCGCCTGCACCTGACGGACCGGGGCGCGGGTTGGCAGGAGCTCCTCGGGGCACTCGAACCGGAGTGAGCACCAACCCGCTGCGGGACGCACAGGACCGGCGGCTGCCGCGCATCGCGGGACCGTGCAGCCTGGTCATCTTCGGTGTCACGGGCGACCTGTCCCGGAAGAAGCTGATGCCGGCGGTGTACGACCTCGCCGCGCGCGGCCTGCTGCCACCGGGTTTCGCCCTGGTCGGGTTCGCGCGGCGCGACTGGGCCGACCAGGACTTCACGCAGGTCGTCCTCGACTCGGTGAAGCAACACGCGCGCACGCCCTTCCGGCAGGAGGTGTGGGACGCGCTCGCCGAGGGCTGCCGCTTCGTGCCGGGGGACATCACCGACGACGCGGCCTTCCAGACGCTTGCGCACACCGTCGCCGACCTCGACCGCGTGCGTGGCACGGGGGGAAACCACGCGTTCTACCTCGCGGTGCCGCCATCGGCGTTCCCGGTGGTGCTGCAGCAGCTGCAGCGCTCCGGCCTGTCCGCCAGCGAGGGGACCAGCTGGCGCCGCGTGGTGGTGGAGAAGCCATTCGGCCACGACCTGGCCAGCGCGCGCGAGCTCAACGACCTGCTCGCGCGGGTGTTCCCGCCCGAGACGGTGTTCCGGATCGACCACTACCTGGGCAAGGAGACGGTGCAGAACCTCCTCGCCCTGCGCTTCGCGAACACGCTCTTCGAACCGATCTGGAACCGGGGGTACGTCGACCACGTGCAGATCACGATGGCTGAGGACGTCGGGGTCGGCGGCCGCGCCGGCTACTACGACGGCGTCGGTGCCGCGCGTGACGTGCTGCAGAACCATCTGCTCCAGCTGCTGGCCCTCACGGCGATGGAGGAGCCGGCCTCGTTCGACTCCACGTCGCTGCGAACGGAGAAGCTCAAGGCGCTCGGTGCCGTGCGGCTCCCACCGGATCTCGGCGCGGGGAGCGTGTTCGGCCAGTACGCGCGCGGCTGGCAGGGCGGTGTCCAGGTGCCCGGCTACCTGGAGGAGGAAGGCATCCCCCGCGGGTCGCGCACGGACACGTACGCCGCGGTGCGCCTGGAGGTGGACACGCGCCGTTGGGCCGGGGTGCCGTTCTACCTGCGGACCGGCAAGCGGCTCGGTCGTCGGGTCACCGAGGTCGCAGTCGTGTTCCAGCGCGCACCGCACCTGCCGTTCGCACAGTCCGCGACCGAGGAGCTCGGGCAGAACGCCCTGGTGATCCGGATCCAGCCGGACGAAGGCGTCACGCTCCGCTTCGGGTCGAAGGTGCCCGGCACCGCGATGGAGGTGCGTGACGTGAACATGGACTTCCTCTACGGCGAGTCGTTCACCGAGTCGAGCCCGGAGGCGTACGAGCGGCTCCTGCTCGACGTGCTGCTCGGCGACCCACCTCTGTTCCCACGGCACGAAGAGGTCGAGCTGGCCTGGATGGTGGTCGACCCGCTGGAGGAGCACTGGGCGCGCCGCAAGCCCGCGCCGTACGCCGCGGGCACATGGGGCCCGGCGGAAGCCGACACGATGCTGACCCGCGAGAACCGCTGCTGGCGGCGGCCGTGAGCGTGCTCCTCGAACGAACCACCGCGCAGGACGTGGGCGCCGCGCTGGCCCGCGAACGCCGGCGCGCCGGATCGGTCGCGCTCGGCATGGTGCTGACCCTGGTAGTGCTCACCGAGGAGCGCGCGCAGGCGAGCTGCGTCGAGGCCGCCGCGGAGGCCGGCATGCAGCATCCGTGCCGCGTCATCGCGGTGATCCCGCGCGCCCCGTCCAGCCGGCCGCGGCTGGATGCCGAGGTCAGCGTCGGCGGTGCCGCAGGCAGCGGCGAGCAGGTCGTGCTCCGCCTGTACGGCGACCTGGCCGAGCACGCCGACTCGGTGGTCCTACCGCTCCTCCTGCCCGACGCGCCGGTCGTCGTGTGGTGGACCGCGGGGTCGCCCGACCACACCGCCGACTCGCCGCTCGGCCGGTTCGCGCACCGCCGGGTCACGGACGCCGCGGCGGAGCCCTCCCCCGTCACCCGGTTGACGCTGCGCGCCCGGCACTACGAGCCCGGCGACACCGATCTCGCGTGGACCAGGCTCACACCGTGGCGTGCCGTGCTGGCTGCCGCACTCGACGAGCCGTACGACGAGATCGTCTCCGCCTCGGTGGCGGCGCCGCGGGCCAACCCGAGCGGGCCCCTGCTGGCCGCCTGGCTTGCCGATCGGTTGGACGTACCCGTGGAGCTGCGCGCCAGCCGCGGTCCCGGCATCACCGCCGCGCG
>CAZYXZ010000017.1:5543-27438 GCA_964651395.1 uncultured Frankiaceae bacterium | reverse complement strand
TCGAGACGGTGCACGGTGAGATCGCCCTCACCCGGCCGGACGGCGAGCGCGCGACGCTCTCACGCACCGGGCAGCCGGACCGCGGCGTCGGCCTGAGGCGACGCACGGTCTCCGACCTGCTCGCCGAGGAGCTGCGCCGGCTCGACCCGGACGAGACCTACGCGGCCACGCTGCTCGCGCTGGACCGGGTCGGGACCGGGCGATGACGGCCCCCGCGGTGCTGGTGCACCGCGACGCCCAGCTGCTGGCCCGTGCCGCGGCCGCGCGGCTGATCACCCACCTCGTAGACGTGCAGTCCGCTCGTGGCAGCGCCTCCGTCGTCCTCACCGGAGGCGGGATCGGGATCGCCACGCTGGCCGCGGTGCGCGACACGCCGGCGCGCGACGCCGTCGACTGGGGGCGGCTCGACGTGTGGTGGGGCGACGAGCGTTTCCTGCCGTCCGGTCACGCAGACCGCAACGACACGCAGGCACGGTCCGCGCTGCTCGACCACGTTCCGGTGGATCCGGCCCGCCTCCACGCGATGCCCGGAACGGACGGGCCGGACGGCGATGACCCGGAGACGGCCGCGGAGCGCTACGCCGCGACGCTGGCCCGCGCGACGCAGCACGAGGACCACGGGCCGGTGCCCTCGTTCGACGTCCTCCTCCTTGGCCTGGGTGCGGACGGGCACGTCGCGTCGCTGTTCCCGCAGCTCGCCGCCGTGCACGACACCCGGCCGGTCGTCGCGGTGCACGGAGCGCCGAAGCCGCCGCCGACCCGCCTGACGATGACGCTGGACGCGATCAACGCGGCACGGGAGGTGTGGTTCCTCGTCGCCGGCGCCGACAAGGCCGCTGCCGTCGCTCTCGCCCTCAGCGGGGCAGGCCCGACGCAGGTACCGGCTGCCGGAGTGAGAGGCCGCCGAAGGACGTTGTGGTTACTGGACCGCGCCGCGGGTGCGCAGGTGCCTACTTACCCCTGAGCTTGGCGATGGCTTCGGCGAGGATCGCGTCGCCGTCGGCCTGGTTGCGGCGCTCACGGACGTAGGCGAGGTGCGTCTTGTACGGCTCCGTCTTGGGTGGGGCCGGAGTGTTGGTGCGGTCCCGGCCGGCCGGGTAGCCGCAACGCGGGCAGTCCCAGACATCGGGGATGGGTGCGTCCTCCGCGAAGGAGGGTCGCGTCTCGTGCTGGTTGGCGCACCAGAACGAGATCCGCTTGCGGGGAGCGGCCTCGCCGCGCTCCGCCTCTCCCATGGGACCGGCGCCGACCCGGCTGCCCCGGATCGCGTTGCCACCTGCCACCTGGTGCACTCCTCGCTGTGTCGGCCCACCGGGCCGGTTCGGGCGCAGCGGCCCGCCAGCGGCGGGCCATGGGTGTCCGCCGTCGGCGGGCTGTGGGGATGGCTGTCAGTGTAAGCGCTCAGCCCGTCATAGCCCAGCGGTCGACAGCGGCGAACGGTCCGCCGTACCCGGACAGCGGCGCCGGCAGGGTCATCTTCCCGGCCCCGAGCACGGGGTGGACGCTGTAGAGCGGGAGCACCGGGACCTGGTCGGCGAGCCGGTCCACCACTGCCGCGGCGGGAGCGTCCAGCTGGCCCGGCGTGGCCACGAGGGACAGCACGTTGAGCCGCCGGTCGGTCTCACCGTCCTTCCAGCGGGCGGTGCCTGCCCCAGCCGGGGCGACGGCCGTCGAGGCGAACAGCCTTCCGAGGTCGGCAACGATGTCCGTGTCCCAGCGGGCGATGGACAGGTCTGCCTGCCGAGCCCGGGCCAGCTCGGCCGCCTGGTCGGCGTACGCCGTGGCCAGGTCGAGCTGTACGCCCAGCGCACGCAGCTGGACCTGGATGCCGCGCACCACGATGTCGTTGACGTCGGAGGGCGACGGCACGGCCAGCACGAGGGTGAGCTCCGCGCCGCTCTTGCGGCGTGGCCGGCCTCCGCTCTGCTCCCGCCAGCCCGCGTCACCCAGCAGCCGCTTCGCCGCCGCGAGGTCGCCGCGCCATCGGGCGAATGGTGCGCGGTGCCCGGGGCGTCCGCTCGGCACGAGATCGTGGGCCGTCGCCCCGTCCGCGCGCAGCAGCCGCGACCCGAACACCGAGCGGTCCAGCGCGGCCGCGATCGCCTGCCGCACGCGGCGGTCGTTGAGCGGTGCGCGGTCGGTGGCCATGCTCAGCACGACGATGCTCGCACCGGTCCGCTCCCCCGGGACGGGGGTCACGCCGTTGCGTCGCATCCGCTCCTCGGCACCGACGGCGGCGTAGGTCGCGAGGCCGTCGAGCTGCCCCCCGGCCACCAGCCGGGCGGCGGTGGTGAAGTCGGTGACGACCGTGGCGTCCACCCCGTCGAGGAGCGGGTCGGACCCGGGCCACGGGTGCGGCGTCCGCCGCCAGCGGGTCACGAGCCCGGTCTCCCGCCCGGCCAGCCGGAACGGGCCGCCGGTGACCGCGAGGTCGTAGGACTGCGTCGGCGGCTGCGTGGCGATCCGGGCTGCCGGAAGCACACCCGTCGGCGCCGTGAACAGCGTGGTCCAGGTCAGCGACGGGTTGCGCAGGACGAGGACCGCCCGCTGCGGCGTCGGGGTCTCCACCCCGGCCAGCGTCCGGTACGCCGTCCGCCACGGTCCCGGGCGCTCGCTGGCATACCGCCAGGTCGCCGCGACGTCCGCGGAGGTGATCGGCGTCCCGTCCGACCAGCGGGCGTCCGCGCGGAGGTCGATGACGACACGCCGGCCGTCCGCGGTCGGTCGCGGCGGCCCGGTCGCCAGCCACGGTGACCGCTTCCCGGCTGCCTCCCGCCGGTAGAGACCGGGCAGCCACAGCGGGGCGAGGTCGCGCGCCGCGGGCGTGTCGCCACCCGGGGCGAACGTGTCCAGCGTGCCCACCGCGCCTTCCACGGCGATCCGCGCCGTACCGCCCCGGCGGCCGGGCGGCGCCACGGCGCGCTCGGCGTACAGGTCGGCGAGGGAGAACTCCGGCCGCGCGGTCGTGGACCCGCTCGGCGTCACGGTCGGCGGCGTCGGCGAGGGTTTGCCCTTCGAGGGGCAACCGGTGAGCAGCAGCGCCAGCGTCAGGGTGCCTGCGCCCGCGCGCAGCGCCCGCCGAGGAAGCAGGGTCACTCCTGCTTGAGCAGCAGCCCGAGAGCGATGATCGAGGCGAACCAGATGATCCCGGCGCCGATCGTCAGCCGGTCGAGGTTCTTCTCGACGACCGACGAGCCGCCGAGCGACGACGTCACACCCCCGCCGAACAGGTTCGACAGGCCGCCACCCTTCCCGCGGTGCAGGAGCACCAGCAGGATCAGCAACAGGCTCGAGATGACGAGCAGGACCGTGGACAGGGTGATCACGGAGCGGATTCCTTCGGAGAGGGTCTGCGGGAGGGTTCCTAGACTACTGCGAGCACCTCAGCGTAATGGCAGGCGACCGGCTGGGCGCCGCCGCGCGGCTCGAGAGCCGGCTCCTCGTCGATGCAGAGCTGCTGCTCCGCCTCGGTCAGCTGCTTGAACTTCCAGCACCGCGTGCGGAACCGGCAGCCGGACGGCGGGTTGGTGGGGCTGGGCACGTCGCCGGTGAGCAGGATGCGCTGCCGGTTGCCACGGACCGCGGGGTCGTGGTTGGGCGCCGCGGACAGCAGCGCCTGCGTGTAGGGGTGCATCGGCCGCTCGTAGACCTGTGCCTCGTCGCCGAACTCCACGATCTTGCCGAGGTACATGACCGCGACCCGGTCGGAGATGTGGCGGACGACGGACAGGTCGTGGGCGATGAACAGGTAGGCCAGACCGAGCTTGTCCTGCAGGTCCTCCAGCAGGTTCACCACCTGCGCCTGCACGGACACGTCCAGCGCCGACACCGGCTCGTCGCAGATGACGATGTCCGGCTCGAGGGCGAGGGCGCGGGCTATGCCGATGCGCTGCCGCTGCCCGCCGGAGAACTGGTGCGGGTAGCGGTTCAGGTAGTCCGGGTTGAGGCCCACCGTCTGCAGCAGCTCTTCCGCGCGCTGCCGCCGCTCCTTGGCCGGCACGACGTCGGGGTGGATCTCCCAGGGCTCCGCGACGATGTCGCCGACCGTCATGCGCGGGTTCAGGGACGAGTACGGGTCCTGGAAGATGATCTGCATCTGCCGGCGGAGGTCGCGCAGCTCGCGGGAGGACATCGAGAAGACGTCCTTGTCGCGGTAGAACACGCGGCCGCCGGTGGGCCGTTCGAGACCCATGAGCACCTTGGCGACGGTGGACTTGCCGCAACCCGACTCCCCCACGAGCCCGACCGTCTCGCCACGACGCAGCTCGAAAGACACGCCGTCGATGGCCTTGACCGCGCCGACCTGCTTCTTGAACAGGATGCCGACGCGGACCGGGAAGTGCTTCACCAGGTCGTCGACGCGCAGCAACGTCTCGCCGATCACTGCGGCCTGCCCTTCCGCGGCGGAGTCTTCTTGACGGCCTTCGCCGGCTTCACCGGCGTCGCGGGCTTGGCCACGGCCTTCTTGGCCACGGCCTTCTTGGCCACGACGGCCTTCTTGGCGGCGGCCTTCTTGACCACCACGGCCTTCTTGGACTGTGCGGCGGGCCGGGCGCGGCCCCGCGGCGCGGTCACCGTGAGCAGCTCCTCCGCGAAGTGACAGGCGCTGCGGCGGCCTAGCTGCACCTCGCGCAACGGCGGGACGTCGGTCGTGCACACCTCCTGCGCCATCGGACAGCGTGGGTGGAAGGAGCACCCCGCCGGGATGTGCGCCAGGTTCGGCGGCGCTCCCTTGATCGGCTCGAGCCGGATCCCCTTCTGGTCGACCCGGGGGATGGAGTGCATGAGCCCGACCGTGTACGGGTGGGCCGGCGCGGCGAAGACCGTGTGGATGCTGCCGGACTCGACGATCTTGCCGGCGTACATGACGGCGACCCGGTCGGCCACCTCGGCCACGACGCCGAGGTCGTGGGTGATGAGGATCAGGCCCATGCCGGTCTCGTTCTGGAGATCCTTGAGCAGCTCCATGATCTGCGCCTGGACGGTGACGTCGAGCGCCGTGGTCGGCTCGTCGGCGATGAGGATCGCCGGGCCGAGCGCGATCGCCATGGCGATCATCACGCGCTGCCGCATGCCGCCCGAGAACTGATGCGGGTAGTCGTTGACCCGCTGGGCGGCGGACGGGATCTTCACCCGGTCCATCAGCTCGATCGCGTTCTTCTTCGCCTCGGCGCGCGACAGACCGCGGTGCACGCGGAACATCTCCGCGATCTGGAAGCCCACGGAGTAGACCGGGTTCAGCGCCGACAACGCGTCCTGGAAGATCATCGCGATGTCGTCGCCGCGGAGCTGGCGCTGTTCCTTGACCGGCATCGTCAGCATGTCGTCACCGCGGAAGCGGATCTGCCCGCCGGTCACGAAGCCTGGCGGACTGTCCAGGATGCCCATGATCGCCTGGGCGCTCACGCTCTTGCCGCAGCCGGACTCGCCGAGGATCGCCAGCGTGTCACCGGCGTCGACGTTGTAGCTGATCCCGTTGACGGCACGGACGACCCCGTAGTCGGTGCGGAACTCCACGTGCAGGTCCGCCACCTCGAGGAGGTGCTTGCCGGTGACCTGACCGGACGGCTCCGGGCCGTCGATCAGCTCCTGCGCCGTCATCGCAGCTTGGGGTCGAGCGCGTCGCGCAGCGCGTCACCCATGAGGATGAACGACAGCACGGTGACGGACAGGAACAGGCCGGGGAACAGCAGCAGGTGCGGGACCTCGAGCACCTGGCCCTGACCCTCGCTGATCATGAGCCCCCACGAGATGGCCGGCAGCTGCAGACCGACACCGAGGAAGGACAGCGTCGCTTCGGCCGAGATGATGACCCCGACGGAGATCGTCCCGTAGACGATCACCGGCGCGATCGCGTTGGGCAGGATGTGCCGGCTCATGATGCGAATGTTGGAGGCGCCCAGCGCCCGGGCCGCCTGGACGTAGTCCATCTCCTTGACGCTCAGCACCGACGCGCGGAGCAGACGGAGAAAGGTCGGCCACCCGAGCAGGACCAGGACGAGGGACACCTGGAACAGACCTCGCGTCGGGAACATGTTGAGCACCACGATCGCCCCGAGCACCGTGGGGATCGCGAAGGCGACGTCGGTGACGCGGGTGATGAGCGAGTCGACCTTCCCGCCGTAGTAGCCCGCGGCCATGCCGAGCACGACGCCGACGGCACTCGCCGCGCCGACGACGAGGATGCCGATCGCCATCGACACCCGGGCGCCATAGATGACGCGCGCGTAGTAGTCGCAGCCCTGCACGTCGTAGCCGAAGATGTGCTCGCCGCTCGGCCGGGTCCGTGAGTTGGCCAGGATGCACTTGTTGGGATCCGCGCGCGTGAACAGCTGCGGGAAGATGGCCATGACGGTGAAGACGCCGATGATCGTCGCGGCGACGAGGAACAGCGGGTTGCGCCGGAGCGAGCGCCAGGCGTCCCCCCACAGCGACGCCTGCGCCATGCTCAGCTCGCCGCCGGCGGCCGCGGCGACGACCGGGCTGCCGACGTTGCCGGCCCCGCTGGCCGCGACGCCCATCGAGGCGCCGGAGGCGCCGTCGTGAACCGCGGGGTCCTCGGTGCGGTTACTCATACCTGATCCGCGGATCGAGGACGGCGTAGAGGAGGTCGACCAGCAGGTTGGCGACGATGAAGACGAGGACGAGGGCCGTGACCACGCCGACCACCACCGGCCCTTCCTTGGTCACCGTGGCCGTGAACACCGCCGAACCGACCCCCGGCAGGTTGAAGATGCCCTCGGTCACGATCGCGCCGCCCATGAGGGTGCCGACGTCGATCCCGATGTAGGTGACGACCGGGATGAGGCTGTTGCGCAGCGTGTGCCGGCCGACCACGAGTCTGGGCGGCAGGCCCTTGGCCTTCGCGGTGCGCACGTAGTCGCTGCGTGACGCCTCGACCAGGCTGGTCCGCGTCAGGCGGGCGACGTAGGCGAGCGACAGCGCGGCCAGGACGAAGCCGGGCAGCAGGTAGCTCTGATAGCCGTGCTGGATCCCCGCGATCGGGAACCAGCCGAACCTGAGGCCGAACAAGAGCTGCGCCGCGGAGCCCAGGACGAAGACCGGGACGGCGACGATCGCGGTGGTGCTGACCAGCACCAAGGAGTCCATGAACGACTTGCGTCGCAGCCCGGCGAGGACGCCGGCGATCAGCCCGATGACCAGCTCGAAGAGGAACGCGAACAGGGTCAGCCGGATGGTCACCGGGAAGCGGCGCTTCATGATCTCCGACACCTGCTGGCCGTTGAACGTCTCGCCGAAGTCGCCGTGGAAGAGGCCGTTGACGTACTTGGCGTACTGCACCGGAAGCGGGTCGTTGAGGTTGTACCGCTCGCGGTACTCGGCCACGACCGACGGCGGGAGAGGCCGGTCACCACCCAGTGCCTTGATCGGGTCGCCGGGCACCGCGTAGACCATCAGAAAGATCAGGAACGTGGTCCCGAAGAAGACCGGGATGACCATCAGGAGCCTGCGGATCACGTACCGGCCCATGGCCTTCCCCCTCTCCCGACAAGGGGGCAGGGTGTGCCCGACTCTCGTCGGGCACACCCTGCCACAAACGTTGCTGCTACTTCACCCGTACCAGTTCGGTGCGAACCCGCTGGAAGGCGTCGATGACGACGTTCTCCAGCCGGTCCGAGTACGCACCGGTCGTCCGACCGAAGAAGATCGGGGCGATCGGCATGTCCTCGTACAGGACATCCTCTGCGTCCTGGTAGGACTTGATGCCTTCCTCCAGCGTGGCCGCGCGGTTGCCGGCCGTGACGAAGTCGTCGAACTTCTTGTTCGAGTAGCCGAAGTCGTTGATGCCGGAGAAGTAGAGCGGCTCCAGGAAGTTCTGGATGCTCGGGTAGTCCATGACCCAGCCGAGGCGGTACGGGCCCTTGAAGCCCTTGGCGTCGGCGATGTTGGTGTAGTTGGCGAACTCGACAGCGCGGAACTTGATCTGGCTGTCCTTGATGCCCAGGTTCTGCTTCCAGTAGTTGGCCACGGCGGCCGTCCACTTGTCGTGCGTCGAACCCGTGTTGTACGCGATCTCCAGCGTGCCCGTGAAGCCGCCGGCCTTGTCGAACAGGCGCTTGGCCTCCGCCGGGTCGAAGACGCAGTACTTGCACGCGCCCTTGCGGTAGCCGGAGACGATCGGCGAGACGACGGAGTCGGCCGGGGCGCGGGCGCCCAGGAAGATCTTGTCGACCAGCTCTTCGCGGTTGATCGCCATGGAGAACGCCTTGCGCAGGTCCGGGTTCTTCAGCGCGGGGACGTAGTCCGGGAACGCGAGGTAGTTGAACGACGCGGCCGCCTGCTCGATGAACCGGTCACCGAAGTCACGCTTGGCCGCGGCGATGTTGTCCGGCGGGATCGAGTCGACGATGTCCACCTGCGGCGGGCTGGCCTGCAGGTCGATCAGCGCGGTCTTCTCGTCCTTGTAGATCTTGAACGTGACGCCACCGGACAGTGCCTTCGTGCCCTTGTAGTCGTCGTTGCGGACGAGCTCGATCTTGACGTCGTGCTCCCACTTGCTCTTGACCTTGAACGGGCCGTTGCCGATCGGGGCCTCGTTGTACTTCTTGATGTCCGTGAACGCGGCCTTCGGCATCGGGTAGTACGCCGTGTAGCCCAGCACGACCGGGAACTGGCTGAACGGTGCCGTGAGCTTGACCGTGAAGGTGTCCTCGTCGACGACCTTGAGGCCGGAGAGCGTCTTCGCCGTCGCCGGCGTCACGCACTTGGTGCCTTCCTCGTCGGTCTTGCAGGTCGTCTTGTCGTAGCCCTCGATCTTGTCGTAGAAGTACGCGTTCTTCGCGAGGTTCGGGCCGTAGGCGCCGTAGTTCCACGCGTCGACGAACGACTGGGCCAGGACCGGCTCACCGTTGTGGAAGGTCCAGCCCTTCTTGATGTCGATCGTCCAGTTGATCTGGTCCGTCGACGAGATGTTCTCGGCCATCGCGTTCTCGGGGATGTTCGTCTGCGGGTCGTAGTCGACCAGGCCGGTGAACAGCGCGGAGAGTACGAGGCTGCCCTCTGACTCGTTCGTGTTCGGCGGAACCAGGTTGTTGGGCTCGACGATGAAGACGGAGTACGTCTTGTCGTTGCCCGCCCCGGCGGTCCCGGTGGCGGCGGGACCCGGGTCGTTGTCACCGCCACAGGCGGCTGCCACGAGGCCGAGGCAGAGCCCCAGCGCCGCGAGGCGGCGGCTCCTCTTCCTTACACGCATCGTTCACCCTCTCCGTTGAGTACCACCGGTGAAATGTCCGGTGTTACGAGTACGGCGCAGCATAGGCAGTCGCTGTCACGCGGTCCAAGAGGCGGGTGGCAGTGGCCGCCGAACCGTGACCGGACCTTTATGTCGATCCCGCTGCCAAGTAGGCGCCGGATGTGCCTACGCCGGCGGGTGTAGACGGTAGCGGCAGATCAGCGCGAACTGCTCGGCGTCGAGGCTGGCGCCACCCACCAGGCCCCCGTCGACGTCGGCCATGGCCATCAGACCGGCGACGTTCCCGGCGTTCACCGACCCGCCGTAGAGCACACGGACGCCGTCCGCGAGAGCGGCGTCGTAGCGCTCGGCCAGGCGCCCGCGGATCGCGCCACAGACCTCCTGCGCGTCGTCCGGCGTCGCCGTCTCGCCGGTGCCGATGGCCCACACGGGCTCGTACGCCACCACGAGCTCGGCCGCGCGGTCGGCGGGGAGGTCGCCCACGCTCGCGTCGAGCTGAGCCAGGACGTGCGCGACGTGGCCCCCGGACTGCCGCACGGCCAGCCCTTCTCCCACGCAGAGGATCGGGGTCATGCCGTTGTCGAAGGCCGCGACCGCCTTGGCGTGCACCACGGCGTCGTCCTCGTGGTGGTGCTCCCTGCGCTCCGAGTGCCCCACGATCACGTAGGAGCAGCCCAGCTTGGCCAGCATCGCTCCGGACACGTCGCCGGTGTAGGCGCCCGAGGCGTGGGGCGAGAGGTCCTGTGCGCCGTACTTGAGCAGCAGCCGGTCGCCGTCGACCAAGGTCTGGACGCTGCGCAGGTTGGTGAACGGCGGGTGCACGACGACCTCGACCGCGTCGTAGTCCTGCGGGTCGAGCGTGAACGCCAGCTTCTGCACGAGCTGGATGGCCTCCAGGTGGTTGAGGTTCATCTTCCAGTTCCCGGCCATCATCGGTCGGCGGCTGGCGGTCATCTCTGCTCTCCTCTACTTCTCGAGTGCAGCAACGCCGGGGAGCGTCTTGCCCTCGAGGTACTCCAGGGACGCGCCGCCCCCGGTCGAGATATGGCCGAACCGGTCCGCGATGCCGAACTGCCGCGCAGCGGCGGCGCTGTCGCCGCCGCCGACCACGGTGAAGCCCGGGCCGGCGGCGATCGCCTCGGCGACGCCGATCGTGCCCCCCGCGAACGGCGCGAGCTCGAAGACCCCCATCGGCCCGTTCCAGAAGACCGTGTGCGCGTCCTCGACCTGGGCGGCGAACGCGGCGACCGTGTCCGGGCCGATGTCCAGCCCCTTCCAGCCGGCGGGGATGGCATCGGCGGCCACCACCTCTGTCTCCGCCTCGGCACTGACCTCGCGCGCGACCACGACGTCGGTCGGGACGCGCAGCGCCACCCCGCGCTCGCGGGCGGTCTCCACCATCGCGCGCACGGCGTCCAGCTGGTCGGCCTCCAGCAGCGAGTCACCGACCTCGTGCCCGGCGGCCGCCAGGAAGGTGAAGCACATGCCGCCACCGATGAGCAGCCGGTCGACCTTGCCGAGGAGGCTGGTGATGACACCGAGCTTGTCGCTGACCTTCGAGCCGCCCAGGACCACTGCGTAGGGCCGGTCGGGCTCCACGGTGAGGCGCTGCAGGACCTCGAGCTCCTTCAGCACGAGGTAGCCGGCCGCGGACTCGAGCAGCCGTGGTAGGCCGACGACGCTGGCATGCGCGCGATGCAGGGCACCGAACCCGTCGGCGACGTAGCAGTCGGCCAGTGCTGCCAGCTCAGCGGCGAGGGCGGGGTCGCCGGCCTCCTCGCGCGGGTCGAACCGCAGGTTCTCCAGGAGGCAGATCACGGCGTCCGGGTGGTCGCCGAGCGGGACCTCGGTGCCGAGCAACTCGCCCAGCCGGCGGGCGACCGGGGCGAGGGAGTACTTCGGAACCGGCTGGCCCTTCGGGCGACCGAGGTGGCTGCACGCCACGACCCGGCCACCGCGCTCGAGGATGGAACGCAGTGTCGGCAGGCTGGCGACGATGCGGCCGTCGTCGGTGATGTCCCCGGCACCGTCCATGGGGACGTTGAGGTCGCAGCGGACGAGAACCCGCCGGCCGTCGACCGCCAGGTCGTCGACGGTCCTCAGACGGAGGCTCCGACCAGAGCGGCGAGGCTGGCCAGCCGGTTGGAGTCGCCCCACTCGTGGTCGTACCAGCCCACCACCTTGACCAACGGGCCGTTGGCCATGGTCAGCAGCGAGTCGAAGACGCAGGAAGCCGGGTTCCCCACGATGTCGGAGGAGACGATCGGGTCCTCCGTGTACTCGAGGTAGCCCTTCAGCGGACCGGAGTCGGCGGCCGCGCGGTACGCGGCCTTCACCTCGTCGGCGGTCACCTCGCGTTCGACGACCGCCACCAGGTCGGTCACTGAGCCGTCCGGAACCGGCACGCGCATGGCGATGCCGTCGAGCTTGCCGGCCAGCTCCGGGATGACGAGCGAGGTCGCCTTCGCCGCGCCGGTTGAGGTCGGGATGATGTTCTGCGCCGCCGCGCGCGCCCGGCGGAGGTCTTCGTGCGGGAAGTCGAGGATCACCTGGTCGTTCGTGTAGGCGTGCGTCGTCGTCATGAAGCCCTGGACGAGGCCGAAGCTGTCGCGCAGCACCTTCGCGAGCGGGGCCACGCAGTTGGTGGTGCAGGAGGCGTTCGACAGGACGTGGTGCTTCGCCGCGTCGTACTTGTCGTCGTTGACGCCCATCACGATGGTGATGTCCTCGCCCTTGGCCGGCGCGGAGATGATGACCTTCTTCGCGCCGCCGCCGTCGATGTGCTTCCGCGCGTCCTCGGCCTTCGTGAAGCGGCCGGTCGACTCGATGACCACGTCGACTCCGAGGTCCGACCACGGCAGGGCGGCCGGGTCGCGCTCGGCGAGGATCTTGATGGTGTGCTCGCCGGCATGGATGGCGCCGTCGCCGGCGCTCACCTTGTACTTCAGCTTGCCCAGCACGGTGTCGTACTGCAGCAGGTGCGCCATCGTCGCCACGTCACCGAGGTCGTTGGCCGCGACGATCTCGACGTCGTTGCCCGGCAGCGCGTCGACCGCGCGCCAGAAGTTGCGGCCGATGCGGCCGAAGCCGTTGATGCCAACTCGCACAGTCAAGATGGGCTCGCTTTCGTGATGTCCTTCGACCCTATCCTTCGTCGTCCGGCAGGATGCCGGACCGCTTGTCGGCCAGCGCGAGCAGCCGGCGGATCCGGCCGGCGATGGCGTCCTTGGTGAGCGGGGGGTCGGCCAGGGAGCCGAGCTCCTCGAGGCTGGCCTGGCCGTGCTCCAACCGCAGGCGGCCCGCGGCCAGCAGGTGCTCGGGAGCGTCCTCGCCGAGCACCTCGAGCGCCGCGGCGACCCGCTCCCCGGCGGCGACGGCAGCCCGGGCGGAACGGCGCAGGTTCGCGTCGTCGAAGTTCGCCAGCCGGTTGGCGGTAGCCCGGACCTCGCGGCGCATGCGCCGCTCCTCCCAGGCCAGCACGCCCTCGTGTGCGCCCAGCTTCGTGAGCAGGGCGCCGATCGCGTCACCGTCGCGGACGACCACACGGTCGACGCCCCGCACCTCGCGGGCCTTCGACGGGATGCCCAGCCGACGCGCCGCGCCGACGAGCGCGAGGGCGGCCTCCGGTCCCGGCGCCGTCACCTCCAGGGAGCACGACCGCCCCGGCTCGGTCAGCGATCCGTGCGCGAGGAACGCGCCCCGCCAGGCCGCGGCCGAGTCGCACACCGGGCCGCTCACGATGGCCGGAGGCAACCCGCGCACCGGACGGCCGTGCGTGTCGATCAGTCCGGTGACGCGCGCGAGGGCGTCGCCGTCCTTCGCGACGGTCAGCAGGTAGCGGCTGCCGCGCCGGAGTCCGCCCGCGGCCAGCACCTTGAGCTCCGAGGAGTGTCCGTAGATCTCCGAGATGGTGGTCCGCAGCCGCCGCGCCGCCGCGCCCGTGTCCAGCTCGACCTCGAGGACGATGCGCCCGCCGACGAGGTGCAGGGCGTTCCCGAACCGCAGGGTCGCCGCCAGCTCCGCCTTGCGGCAGCACGGCTTCGTCACGGTCACATGGGCCAGCTCGTTCTTGATGGCGGGCGTCATCGCCACGGGCAGGTCACTCCTCGAGGATCGAGCGGTAGGCGTCGGCGAGCCGGGACGGGTCGTGCCGCGCGGAGTGCTCGTCGGACGCGACGCGCGCGTAGCGGACCTCCGCCCCGAACAGCCGGGCTGCGTCCATCAGACCATCCTGGTCAAGCACCGACTCGTCGGCGAGGACGAGGTCGAGCTCCAAGTCGGGCACGTGCGCGTGCAACGCCTCCAGGTGCGCCTCGGGCGAGAACCCGCTGGTCTCCCCCGGCTGGGGCGTCAGGTTGAGCACGAGAAGCCGCCGCGCTGCGGTCTTGAGCACGGCCTCCCGCAGCTCGGGCACGAGCAGGTGCGGAATGACCGAGGTGAACCAGGACCCGGGGCCGAGGATCACCCAGTCCGCCTCGTGCACCGCGGCAAGGGCTTCCGGCGTCGCGGGCGGCTCCGCCGGCTCCAGAGCCACCCCGCACACACGCCCGGGCGTCGTGGCCACCTCGTGCTGGCCGCGGATCTCCCGGACCTCGCGCGCGTCGTCGGCCAGACCGGCCACCTCCGCGATGATGTCGAGGCTGACCGGGCTCAGCGGGAGCACGCGGCCCTGCCCGCCCAGCAGCCGCAGGCACAGGTCCAGGGCAGCCACGGGCGAGCCCGCGGTCTCGGCCAGGCCGGCCAGCACGAGGTTGCCGACGGCGTGGCCGGCCAACGGCCCCGAACCCCCGAAGCGGTGCTGGAACAGCTCGGCCCAGGACTGCGCGTCACCGCCGGGCGCGGCGAGGGCCGTGAGCGCCATCCGGAGGTCTCCCGGCGCGAGGGCGCCCAGCTCCGTGCGCAGCCGTCCCGAGGACCCGCCGTCGTCGGCGACGGTCACCACCGCGGTCAGGTGCGGGGTGAGCGTGCGCAGCGCCGCAAGGGAGGTGGCCAGACCATGACCGCCACCGAACGCCACGACGCGGGGTTCGTTCATTCGCGGCCCAGGTCCCGGTGGACGACCTTGACGTTGCCGCCCGCGGCGGCGATCCGCTCCGCCAGCTGCTCGGCCATGACCACGCTGCGGTGCTTGCCACCGGTGCATCCCACGGCGAGCGTCACGTATCGCTTGCCTTCCCGCTCGAAGCCTCGCTGGAGCAGCGCGTAGAGCTCGGTGTACTTGTCGAGGAACTCCCGCGCACCCGGCTGGCCGAGGACGTAGTCGCGGATGACCTCCTCGCGCCCTGTGTACGGGCGCAGCTCCGGCCGCCAGTGCGGGTTCGGCAGGAATCGGCAGTCGACCACGAGGTCCGCGTCGACCGGCAGACCGTACTTGTAGCCGAAGGACACGATCGTGGCCCGAACCTCTGTCGTGGCACCGCCGGCCAAGGAGGCTTGGATCTTCTCGCGCAGCTCGTGGACGTTGAGGTCGCTCGTGTCGATCACGAGGTCCGACTCGCCGCGCAGCTCCGTGAGCAGCTCGCGCTCGCGGCCGATGCCGTCGACCAGACGGCCGTCGCCCTGCAACGGGTGCGGGCGGCGTACGTGCTCGAAGCGACGGACGAGGGCGTCTTCGCTCGCCTCGAGAAACACGATCCGGCGTACGACGCCCTTCGCGTCCAGCTCGTCCAGGCCCGCGCGCAGGTCGGCGAAGAACTCACGGCCGCGGACGTCGACGACCACCGCGATCCGCGGGACGCTGCCCTGAGAGCGGTTGACCAGCTCGGCCATCGTGCCGAGCAGCGAGGGCGGCAGGTTGTCGACGACGAACCAGCCGAGATCCTCCAGGCACTTCGCGGCCTCGCTGCGGCCGGCACCGGACAGCCCGGTCACGATGGTGAGGTCCAGCGTGGGGGTCCCGGTTGTCACGAAGGGGCAGCCTAGTCGTCGGTCAGGATCTCGCCGGTGGCCGGATCGACGCTCGGCGCCGGACGATGCGTGGCCAGCGCCTCGCGCACCGCGAGCGCGGTGCGCGGTCCGATGCCCGGCGTCTCCGCGATCTCCTCGGCCGTGGCCGCCGCCAGCCGCTTGACCGATCCGAACTTCCGCAGCAGGGCGCGCCGTCGCGTCTCCCCGAGACCGGGCACCGCGTCGAGCGCGCTGGTCGTCATCGACCGGCTGCGCTTCTGCCGGTGGTAGGCGATGGCGAACCGGTGCGCCTCGTCGCGGATCCGCTGGAGCAGGTAGAGGCCTTCACTGGCCCGGGGCAGGACGACCGGCTCCTCGCGCCCGGGCAGCCAGACCTCCTCGAGCCGCTTGGCCAGTCCCGCGACGCTCACGCCGGTGATCCCCAGCTCGGCCAGGGCCCGCTCGGCCGCCGCGACCTGCACGGCGCCGCCGTCGACGACCAGCAGGTTGGGCGGGTACGCGAACTTGGCGGGTTTGGTGGTCACCGTCTCGTCGTCGAGGCAGGCTTCCATCGCGGCGTCCTTCGTCTCCGCGAGATAACGGGCGAAGCGCCGGCGGACCACCTCGTGCATCGAGGCGACGTCGTCCTGGCCCTCGACGGTGCGGACCTCGAACCGCCGGTACTCCGACTTGCGCGCGAGGCCGTCCTCGAACACGACCATCGACGCGACGACGTTGGTGCCCTGCAGGTTCGAGATGTCGAACGACTCGATCCGCAGCGGCGCCTCGGGCAGGTCGAGCGCCGCCTGGATCTCCGCCAGCGCGCGGCTGCGCGCGGACAGGTCGCCGGCGCGCCGCAGCTTGTGCAGCGTGAACGACTGCCCAGCGTTGCGCTCCACCGTCTCCATCAGGGCACGCTTGTCGCCACGGCTGGGCACGCGGATCTCGACCGGGCCGCCGCGCATGCCGGCCAGCCACGCCTGCATCGGCTCGCGGTCCGCCGGCAGCGCCGGCACCAGCACCGTCCGCGGCACCTCGTCCGGCCGCTCGCCGTAGAGGCGCTCCAGGAAGCCGCCCACGAGTGCCGGGGTGTCGAGGTCCTCGACCTTGTCCACCACCCAGCCGCGCTGGCCGCGCACCCGGCCGTCACGGACGTGGAACACCTGCACGGCGGCCTCGAGCGGGTCCTCCACCAGGCCGACCACGTCCGCGTCGGTGCCGGGCTGGAGCACGACGGCCTGCTTCTCCATGGCTCGGCGCACAGCCGCGAGGTCGTCACGCAGCCGGGCGGCACGCTCGTACTCGAGCTCGGCGGCGGCCACGGCCATCTCCTTCTCGAGCCGCCGCAGGTGCTGGTCGGCGTGACCGGCGAGGACGTCGGCGAGCTGCTCGGCGATCTCCCGGTGCTCGGCCGGCGTGACCCGGCCCACGCAGGGCGCCGAGCACTTGCCGATGTCCGCGAGCAGGCACGGCCGGTTCGCCTGTCGGCACCGTCGGAAGACACCGGGTGAGCAGGTGCGCACCGGGAAGACCCGCAGCAGCAGGTCGAGCGTCTCCCGGATCGCCCAGGCATGCGAGTACGGGCCGAAGTAGCGCACTCCCTTCCGGCGCGGGCCGCGCATCACCATCGCCCGCGGGTACTCCTCGTCGAAGGTGATGGCAAGGCTCGGGTAGCTCTTGTCGTCGCGGTAGCGGACGTTGAACCGCGGGTCGAACTCCTTGATCCAGCTGTACTCGAGCTGGAGCGCCTCGACCTCGTTCTTGACGACCACCCAGTCGACCGCGGAGGCGCTCTCCACCATCGTGCGCGTGCGCTGGTGCAGCGCCCGGACGTCCTGGAAGTAGCTGCCCAGGCGGCTGCGCAGGCTCTTCGCCTTGCCGACGTAGATGACCCGTCCGCCCGCGTCCCGGAACCGGTAGACGCCCGGCGCGTCGGGGACGGTGCCGGCCGCGGGGCGGTAGGTGGCCGGGTCAGCCATGTGGGAAGTCTAGAGATTGGCTACTGTGAGCCCCACGCCAGGCAGCCAGGTGAGGGTTGGTCTGATGGATGACGTGACAACCGACATCGTCATCGACGACGGGGGTCGCAGTGGTCGCAACCACCGCACCGTGCTGCGCCTCGGCTGGAGCCGGAGAGACCCGCTCGCCGTGACGCTGTGGATCGCGGCGGAGCCCGACCACCCGGCCCTGCCGCGTGGCCGCTGGTCGATCCTCCGCGACTTCCTGCGGTGGGGCATGGACCGCGCGACCGGAGAGGGTGACGTGCGCGTTCGACCGAGCTCGGCGGGTGGCCGCGTGGTCGTCGAGCTCGATCACGACGGCCGCACGTGCGTGGTGCGCGTCCCCGCGCAGGCGGTCTCCGACTTCCTCGATGCGACAGAGGCCATCGTGCCGGCCGGCGAGGAGCGCAACGACGTCGACATGGACCAGGTCATCGAGCGGCTGCTGCACTCCTGACCCGGCGTGCGGGCTTCGGCTCGGTCTTCGGCACCCCGCGGCCGGGCAGGTGCTCCTTGAGGAACGCCCCGGTGTGGCTGCGCTCGACCTGCGCGACGTCCTCCGGCGTGCCCTGGGCGACCACCGTGCCGCCGCCGACACCGCCCTCCGGCCCCATGTCGACGATCCAGTCGGCGGTCTTGATGACGTCGAGGTTGTGCTCGATGACGATGACCGTGTTGCCGGCGTCGACCAACCGCCCCAGTACGCCGAGCAGCTTCCGGATGTCGTCGAAGTGCAGCCCGGTCGTCGGCTCGTCGAGGATGTAGACCGTGCGGCCCGTGGACCGCCGCTGCAGCTCGCTGGCCAGCTTGACGCGCTGCGCCTCGCCACCGGACAGCGTCGGGGCGGGCTGCCCGAGCCGGACGTAGCCGAGGCCGACGTCGTTGAGCGTCTGCAGGTGCCGGGCGATGGCCGGCACCGCGGCGAAGAAGCCCAGCGCCTCCTCGATCGGCATGTCGAGGACGTCGGCGATGGTCTTGCCCTTGAAGTGCACCTCGAGGGTCTCGCGGTTGTAGCGCGCGCCGTGGCAGACCTCGCAAGGCACGTAGACGTCGGGCAGGAAGTTCATCTCGATCTTGATCGTGCCGTCGCCGGAACAGGCTTCGCAGCGCCCGCCCTTCACGTTGAACGAGAACCGGCCGGGCAGGTAGCCACGGACCTTGGCCTCGGTGGTCTCGGCGAAGAGCTTGCGCACGTGGTCGAAGACGCCGGTGTACGTCGCGGGGTTGCTCCTCGGCGTACGGCCGATCGGGCTCTGGTCGACGCCGACCACCTTGTCGACGTGGTCGAGGCCGCGGATGCGGGTGTGCCGGCCGGGCACGAGCCGCGCGCCGTTGAGCTGGTTGGCCAGGGCGGTGTAGAGGATGTCGTTGACCAGCGTCGACTTGCCGGAGCCCGAGACGCCGGTGACGGCGACGAAACAGCCCAGCGGGAACTCGACGGACACGTCCTTGAGGTTGTGCTCGCGCGCGCCTTCGACGGCCAGCCGCCGCTCCCCCGGCTGACGCCGGATGTCCGGGACCGGGATCGACCGCCGGCCGGACAGGTAGGCGCCGGTCACCGACTCGTCGGTGTCCAGGAGGTCCTGCAGCGTCCCGGAGACGACGACCTGCCCGCCGTGCTCGCCCGCTCCCGGACCGATGTCGACCACCCAGTCGCTGTGCCGGATCGTGTCCTCGTCGTGCTCGACGACGATGAGGGTGTTGCCGAGGTCGCGCAGCCGCTCCAGCGTCTCGATCAGCCGGCGGTTGTCGCGCTGGTGCAGGCCGATCGAGGGTTCGTCGAGGACGTAGAGGACGCCGACCAGGCCGGACCCGATCTGCGTGGCCAGCCGGATGCGCTGCGCCTCGCCGCCGGCGAGCGTCGCCGCGGCACGGTCGAGGGACAGGTAGTCGAGCCCGACGTCGAGCAGGAAGCCGAGCCGCGCGTTGACCTCTTTGAGCACGCGCTCGGCGATCATCGACTCGCGCTGGTTGAGCCGCAGACCGAGGAGGAAGCGCGCGCAGTCGCCGATGGACATCTCGGAGACCTCGGCGATGTTCTTGCTGCCGAGCGTGACGGCGAGTGCCTCCGGCTTGAGCCGCGCGCCGTGGCACGCCGGGCACGGCACGTCGCGCATGTAGCCCTCGAACCGCTCGCGGCTCGTGTCGGTCTCGGCCTCCGCGTGCCGCCGCTCGAGGAATGGGATGACGCCCTCGAATGCCGTGTAGTACGAGCGCACGCGGCCGTAGCGGTTGCGGTACCTCACGTGCACCTGCGCGTCGCTGCCGTGCAGCACCGCGTCCTTGGACTTGTCGCTGAGCTTGCGCCACGGCGTGTTCATCGAGAAGCGGTGCTTCTCGGCCACGGCCTCGAGCAACCGGCCGAAGTACTCGAGGTGGTGGCCGCTGGACCAGGGAGCGATCGCGCCCATGCCGAGCGACTTGTCCGGGTCGGGCACGACGAGCTCGGGGTCGACCTCCTTCCGCGTCCCGAGGCCACTGCACTCGGGGCAGGCGCCGTAGGGAGAGTTGAAGGAGAACGACCGGGGCTCGAGCTCGGAGAACGACAGGTCGCAGTGCAGGCACGCCAGGTGCTCGGAGAACGTGCGCTCGCGCTCCGGTGCGCCCTCCGGCAGGTCGACGAACTCGAGCGTCACCATGCCCTCGCCGAGCCGGAGGGCGGTCTCGATCGAGTCGGTGAGGCGACGCTTGGCCGTCTCCTTGACCGAGAGCCGGTCGACGACCACGTCGACGGAGTGCTTCTCGTACTTCTTCAGCTTGGGCGGGTCGCTGAGCGAGATCACGGCGCCGTCGACGCGTGCGCGCGAGTAGCCCTTGGTCAGCAGGTCGGCGAAGAGGGCGGCGTACTCGCCCTTGCGCTCGCGGATGATCGGCGCGAGCACCTGGAACTTCGCGCCGGCCTCCATGTCGAGCACCCGGTCGACGATCTGCTGCGGGGTCTGCCGGGCCACGGGGCGACCACAGCTGGGGCAGTGCGGGCGGCCGGCCCGGGCGAACAGGAGGCGGAGGTAGTCGTAGACCTCGGTGATCGTGCCGACCGTGGACCGCGGGTTGCGGTTGGTCGACTTCTGGTCGATCGAGACGGCCGGGGACAGCCCCTCGATGAAGTCGACGTCCGGCTTGTCCATCTGCCCGAGGAACTGCCGGGCGTACGCCGAGAGCGACTCGACGTACCGGCGCTGGCCCTCGGCGAAGATGGTGTCGAACGCCAGGGAGGACTTCCCGGAGCCGGACAGGCCGGTGAAGACGATCAGGGCGTCCCGGGGCAGGTCGAGGGAGACGTTCCGCAGGTTGTGCTCGCGGGCGCCTCGGATGACGAGCCGGTCAGCCATTGGATGCACCCTAACTGGCGGGTCCGACAGGGTTGGATAGAGTCCCGGCCCATGACGAACGCGCGCCGGCTCGCCCTGCTTCCCCTGGTCGCACTCCTCGCCGTCCCCTGGGTGCCGGCGGCGCAGGCCCAGACCACCGGCGCCGTCGCCGCCGGCGACGACTTCAAGTTCACGCCGGCCACCGTCCGGGTCGCGGTCGGCGGCAAGGTGACCTGGACGAACACCGGCAGCGCCCCGCACACGGTGACCGGCGGCACCAGCGGCAACCCGGACGCCGCCTCACCGGTGGGTGACGGACAGCTCACCGCCCAGGGCCAGACGTACGAGGTCACGTTCACCGCGGCCGGGACCTACGACTACTACTGCACGCCGCACGCCAGCCTCGGCATGGTGGGCCAGGTCGTCGTCGGCGGCGGGGCCGCGGCCACCACCGCGCCGACCACCAGCCCGAGCCCGGTGGCCCCGTCCCCGAGCGCTACGCCGAGCACGAGCGGGACTCCGGTCGCGGGGCCGGCCGGCGACGGCGACCCCAAGGCGACGGAGACGCCGTTCATCGTGCCCGGCATCGAGGGCAACGCGGTCCTCGACGACATCAAGCGGCGCCGCGAGGAGGAGGAGAAGACGACCAGCGGCTTCATCGCCCTGATGGGCGGCGCCACCGCCGCGATGGTCGCCCTCTGCGCCGCCCTCTTCGCCTCGACCCGGCGCCGTTCCGGCTGATGCCCTACACCGGGGACGTCGCCGTTGGGGGCCCTCCGGACGTGCGAGAGCTGCCCGGTCTGCGGATCACGAAGCTGGCCGTCGGCCCCTATGACAACGATGTCTACCTGCTGCGCTGCGCCCGTACCGGGGAGACGGTCCTGGTGGACGGAGCCGCCGAGCCGGACCGGATCCTGGCCGCGCTCGGCGACGACCCCCTGGTCGAGGTGCTGCAGACGCACGGTCACCCGGACCACGTGACGGCACTCGCGGCGCTGCGCGAGGCGACCCGGGCCACCCTGCGCTGCCACGAGGCGGACCTGCCGATGATGCCGGTCGACATGGACGGCGTGATCGCCGACGGCGAGGAGATCGCCGTCGGGGACGCCCGCATCACCGCGATCCACCTCGTCGGCCACACGCCGGGCGGACTGGCCTTCCGCTACGACGACCCCGAGGGAGCGCCGCACCTGTTCAGCGGCGACTCGCTGTTCCCCGGCGGCCCCGGCAACACCTGGGGCGACGCGGAGAACTTCGCCCGGCTGATGAACGACCTGGAGACCAAGCTCTTCGAGCCGCTGCCGGACGAGACCTGGGTCTACCCCGGCCACGGCAAGGACACGACCCTGGGCCGTGAGCGCCCGTCGCTCCCCGAGTGGCGCGCCCGCGGCTGGTGACAACCGTTGAGGTGGGAGTTTCAGCCGTTGGGGGGAACACCCCCCCCAACCGGGTGGGGGGTGCGGCTGCCGGGCGCGTCCCATGCC
>CAZYXZ010000017.1:0-5533 GCA_964651395.1 uncultured Frankiaceae bacterium | reverse complement strand
CGACGCAATCGCCGAGCACGGGGCCACGGACGCGTTGCGGTGGGTGTTCCCGCCGTGGGCTGAAACACCCACCTCAACGGGGTGGGGCTAGCGGATGCCGGCGGCTTCCATGCCGCGCAGCTCTTTCTTGAGCTCGTTCACCTCGTCGCGCAGGCGGGCGGCGAGCTCGAAGTGCAGCTCGCGGGCCGCCTCGTGCATCTCGTCGGAGAGCTGCTGGATCAGCAGGGACAGCTCGCTGCGCGGCATCCCGGCCAGGTCCGTGGCGTGCCGGCCGGCGCCGGTGTCGCCGCGCCCGCGGCCGCCCTTGCCTCGGCTCGCGCCGCGCGCCCGGCCCACTGCCGTGGCCGACTCGCCCGCGCGCATCGCGTCCATGATGTCGCCGATCCGCTTGCGCAGCGGCTGCGGGTCCAGGCCGCGCTCGGTGTTGTAGGCGAGCTGCTTGGTACGCCGGCGGTTCGTCTCGTCGATCGCGTTGCGCATCGACGGCGTGACCTTGTCGGCGTACATGATCACCGCGCCGGAGACGTTCCGAGCCGCGCGGCCGATGGTCTGGATGAGCGACGTGCCCGACCGGAGGAAGCCCTCCTTGTCGGCGTCCAGGATCGCCACCAGCGAGACCTCGGGCAGGTCGAGGCCCTCCCGGAGCAGGTTGATGCCGACCAGCACGTCGAACTCCCCGAGGCGCAGCTCACGGAGCAGCTCGATCCGGCGGAGCGTGTCGACCTCGCTGTGCAGGTAGCGCACCCGGATGCCCAGCTCGAGCAGGTAGTCGGTGAGGTCCTCGGCCATCTTCTTCGTCAGCGTCGTGACCAGGACACGCTCGTCGCGCTCGGCGCGCAGCCGGACCTCGTGGACCAGGTCGTCGATCTGGCCCTTGGTCTGGCGGACGACGACCTCGGGGTCGATCAGCCCGGTCGGACGGATGATCTGCTCTACCGGCGCGCCCTCGGCGTGCTGGAGCTCGTACGGGCCCGGGGTCGCCGACAGGTAGACGGTCTGGCCGATCCGGTCGAGGAACTCCTCGAACTTCAGGGGCCGGTTGTCCATCGCGCTCGGCAGCCGGAACCCGTGCTCGACCAGCGTTCGCTTGCGGCTCATGTCGCCCTCGTACATGCCGCCGACCTGCGGCACGGTGACGTGGCTCTCGTCGATGACGAGCAGGAAGTCCTCGGGGAAGTAGTCGAGCAGCGTGTGCGGCGCCGTGCCCTTCTCGCGGCCGTCGATGTGCCGCGAGTAGTTCTCGATGCCGGAGCAGAAGCCGACCTGGCGCATCATCTCGATGTCGTATGTCGTCCGCATGCGCAGTCGCTGCGCCTCCAGCAGCTTCTCCTGCGACTCGAGCTCGGCCAGCCGTTCGGCCAGCTCGGCCTCGATGCCGGCGATCGCGCGCTCCATGCGCTCGGGCCCGGCGACGTAGTGCGTGGCCGGGAAGACGAACAGCTCCGCGTCCTCGGAGATCACCTCGCCGGTCAGCGGGTGCAGCGTCGAGAGCCGCTCGACCTCGTCGCCGAACAGCTCGATGCGGACCGCGTGCTCCTCGTACGCCGGGAACACCTCGACCGTGTCCCCGCGCACCCGGAAGGTGCCCCGGGTGAAGGCGAGGTCGTTGCGCGTGTACTGCACGTCGACGAAGCGGCGCAACAGCTTCTCGCGGTCCACCTCCTCGCCCTTGCGGAGCCGGACCGCGCGGTCGACGTACTCCTGCGGTGTGCCGAGGCCGTAGATGCAGGAGACCGAGGCGACCACGACCACGTCCCGGCGGGTCAGCAGGCTCATCGTCGCCGAGTGCCGCAGCCGCTCGACCTCCTCGTTCACCGAGGAGTCCTTCTCGATGTAGGTGTCGGTCTGCGGGACGTACGCCTCGGGCTGGTAGTAGTCGTAGTAGGAGACGAAGTACTCGACCGCGTTGTTGGGCAACAGGTCGCGGAACTCGTTGGCCAGCTGGGCGGCCAGCGTCTTGTTCGGCGCCAGGACCAGCGTCGGGCGCTGCAGGCGCTCGACCAGCCACGCGGTCGTCGCGGACTTGCCCGTGCCGGTGGCGCCGAGCAGCACGACGTTGCGCTCACCCGCGCGGATCCGGCGCTCCAGCTCGTCGATCGCCTCGGGCTGGTCGCCGGACGGCGAGAAGTCGGAGACGACCTCGAACGGCGCGACCTTGCGGGTGATGTCCGTGATCGGGCGCACCCGCTGAGACTAGCTCTCGGCTCGGACAACCTCGTTCGGCACCGGAAGCCGCACGGTACGGGTGGCGTCGCCGATGACCGCACCGGTGAGGTCGCGCAGCGGGAACAGGACGCGGGCCTTGCTCAGCTCGTGCCACTGCGTCGCGTTGGCCGTGTTCCAGACCCACAGGCTCACCGACGGGGCGCCATAGTGCCGGGCCGTGAGGAAGAACGCCCGCATCTGGGCGGCGTTCGGTGGCCCGATGTTCAGGCTGGGCACGTCGATGCGCGGGTCGTACGCCTGGCCGGCCGGGAGGATCGGCTTGCCGTAGCCGGCCAGCCGCTCGATCGACTGCCGCGTGACGGTCGACGGGTCCCGGTTGATCCAGTACGCCATGGGCACGATCGCGTCGGCCCACTTGCCGGCCACCCAGTACGGGTACTTGCCGACCCGGTGCTCGGACGGCCACGGGACCGTGGCCAGGATCGGGATGTGCGCAGGGAGCAGCCGGCGCAGCTCGCGGAAGTACGCGTCCATGCGCGGGGTGTTGATCTTGGTCCCCTCGGCGGCCGTCTCGATGTCCGGGGCCACGGCGGCGACCCGCTCGGTGGTGCCGGGGGCGACGTAGTTGGCGGCGGCGGCGAGCCGGCGGGCGTCGGCGATCGGGTCGTTGAGGATCGGGAAGTCCCACGCGATGACCTTGATCCCGGTGCCGCGCGTGGCCTTCAGCAGCTGGTTCAGGGTGCGCTGGGCGTCGAAGCCGCCCTTGCGCGTGCCCGTGCGCACGTACAGGTGCGAGAGACCGGCCTCCTGGGCCCGCCGCACCACGGACAGCGTGTGCCCGTGCTCGGTCCGGGACCAGAGGTGGGTCCACATGCCCGTGCCGCTCGGGATCCAGCGCGGGGTCGCCGGCGGGCGCGGACCTCCCGCCCGGCTGGCGGCGGTCTCGCTGGCACGCGGGGCCGGCCGCGCCGGCACCCGGCTCGCCACCATCCCGGCTGACCCCTCCGGCAGCCGGATGTCGGGGAACCGGGCGGCCAGCGCGACCGGACCGGTGAGCACCGCACGCCCCCCGGTGTCGAACGCCACGGAGAACACGCCCAGGTGCAGGACGAGCACCACGAGCAGCGCCTGGAGGCGGACCAGGACGGAACCCTGGCTGAGCTGGTCGATCCGGCGTGCAAGAGCGCGCAAGCGCATCAGCCACGGGCCTCTCGGAAATACCGAGGCTCGGGCCGTTTAGCGCGGTCCGAGCCAGGGAAGGACTCCCCCTTCGGGCACCGACCATACGGTGACCGATAGCCCGACCAACGACGGTCCGGGCCATTCCGTTGCGGCTGCTAGGTGTTTCTCACCCGCGCGTCACCTTTCGGCGCGTCTGCGCAGGTCCGCCCAGACCACCTCGACCTGAGGCGCCAGCGCCTCCATCGGCCCGTCATTGTCGATCACGTGGTCGGCCACCGCGACCTTGTCGGCCAACGGGGCCTGGGCGGCGATCCGCGCCCGGGCGTCCGCCTCCGCCATCCCCCGCAGGCCGACCAGCCGGTCCACCTGGGTCTCCGGGCTGGCGGCGACCACGACGACCACGTCGAAGCCCTTGGCCGAGCCGGTCTCCACCAGCAGCGGTACGTCGTGGACGACGATCGCGTCCGCGGGCAGGCCCGCCATCAGCGCTGCGGCGGCGGCGCCGACCAGCGGGTGCACGATCCCGTTGAGCCGCTGGAGCGCCTCGGGGTCGCCGAAGACCAGGTCGGCCACGCGCTGCCGGTCGAGGGCCCCGTCGTCATCCAGGACCTCGGGGCCGAACTCCGCGACGAGGGCGGCGAGCCCCGGCGTACCGGGCGCCACCACCTCGTGCGCGATCCGGTCGTAGTCGACGACCACGGCCCCGTGCCCGGCCAGCAGCCGGGACACCTCGCTCTTCCCGGAGCCGATCCCCCCGGTGAGCCCGACCCGAAGCCCTCGGCTCAGGACTCTGTTTCCTCGGCCCCTGCTGCCGGAGCGTTCTCCTCGGCTGCCGACTCCTCGGCCGCCGACGCATCACCGGCCGCATCCGCGGCGGCCAGACTGTCGCGCAGCGCGGACAGCGCGCTGTCGCCGGCCAGCCGGCCCTCGTCGTCGGCCCCGCCGGAGGTTGCGGAGACGTCGGACTCCGCGGGCGCCGCGGCCGCAGCGGCGGCGGCCGCCTCGGCGACCTGGCGCTGGTGCTCCTCGTAGCGGGCCTGCGCGGCGGCGTACTGCGCCTCCCACTCGGCCCGCTGCTCCTCGAAGCCGGGCTTCCACTCGCCGGTGGACTCGTCGAAGCCCTCCGGGTAGACGTAGTTGCCGGCCTCGTCGTACTGCATCTCCATGCCGTACTGGGAGGGGTCGAAGCCCACGGCCTCGCCGATGGTGCCCTCGCTCGCCTGCTTCAGTGACAGCGAGATTCGACGACGCTCCAGGTCGATGTCGATGACCTTGACCGAGATCTCCTCGCCGACGTTCACGACCTGCTCGGGGATCTCCACGTGGCGCTCGGCCAGCTCCGAGATGTGGACGAGGCCCTCGATGCCCTCGTCGACGCGCACGAACGCGCCGAACGGCACCAGCTTCGTGACCCGGCCCGGGACGACCTGGCCGATCTGGTGGGTCCGGGCGAACTGGCGCCACGGGTCTTCCTGCGTGGCCTTCAGCGAGAGCGAGACCCGCTCGCGGTCCAGGTCGACGTCGAGCACCTCGACCTCGACCTCCTGGCCGACCTCGACGACCTCGCTCGGGTGGTCGATGTGCTTCCAGGACAGCTCGGAGACGTGCACGAGGCCGTCGACGCCGCCGAGGTCGACGAACGCGCCGAAGTTGACGATGGAGGAGACGACACCGGAGCGGACCTGGCCCTTCTGCAGCGTCTGCAGGAAGGTCTGGCGCACCTCGCTCTGCGTCTGCTCGAGCCAGGAGCGGCGGGACAGGACGACGTTGTTGCGGTTCTTGTCCAGCTCGATGATCTTCGCCTCGAGCTGGCGGCCGACGTACGGCTGCAGGTCGCGGACCCGCCGCATCTCGACGAGGCTCGCGGGCAGGAAGCCGCGGAGGCCGATGTCGAGGATCAGGCCGCCCTTGACCACCTCGATGACGGTGCCGGTGACGATGCCGTCCTCGTCCTTGATCTTCTCGATCGTGCCCCAGGCGCGCTCGTACTGCGCACGCTTCTTGGACAGGATCAGGCGGCCCTCCTTGTCCTCCTTCTGGAGAACCAGGGCCTCGATCTCGTCGCCGACGCTGACCACGTCGTGCGGGTCCACGTCGTGCTTGATGGACAGCTCGCGGGAGGGGATGACCCCCTCGGTCTTGTAGCCGATGTCGAGCAGGACCTCGTCGCGGTCCACCTTCACGA
>CAZYXZ010000016.1:3889-49989 GCA_964651395.1 uncultured Frankiaceae bacterium | reverse complement strand
GGTCTGCCACGGGACCTCCTTCGCGAAGCGGCGCAGCTGCGCCTCGACGTCGTCGAGCGAGTCGGCGGCGTAGTCGATGACCAGGTCCGTGACCCCGGCGGCGGCGTACGCCGCGACGTCGCCGCCGACCTCGTCCGGTGCGCCGAACAGCGGCCGGTCCTTGCGGTCGCGGCCGAGACCGAGGCGCGTCCGCAGCGCACAGCGGGTGCCCTGCGGCAGCGACGCGAGGCCCTCGGTCACCTGCGCCGGGGTCCGCGCGATCGGGTGCCAGCCGCCGAGCTCGGCCGCGCGGCGCAGCGCGACGCGACCGTTGCCGCCGGAGAGCAACGGCACCGCATCCGCCGGCGCGAAGTCCTTGCGGACGACGGCGTGACGCATCTGCTGCAGGTAGTGGTCGGTCATGTGCCCGCGGCCGGCGAAGTCGAGCCCGAGCGCCGCGAACTCCTCGTGCGACCAGCCGCTGCCGACGCCGCAGACCAGCCGGCCGCCGGACAGCGCCTGCAACGACGACAGCGCCTTCGCCGTCGGGATCGGCCGGCGGTAGGGCACGACCAGGACGCTGATGCCGAGGCCGAGGACCGGCGCTCGTTCCATCGCGACCGCGAGGGCGACGAACGGGTCGAGCCACTGCGCGCCATACGGCACGGCGATCTCCGGCGGGGCGAGGACGTGGTCGCTCGCCCACACCGCGTCGAGGCCGAGGTCGGCGACGAGGTCGGGGATCCGGCGTACCGCCTCCCGCGCCTCCGGTCCGGAGTTGCGGAGGACGCAGCCGACGCGCACCGCTACCTCGGAAGGCCGAGGACCCGCTCGGCGATGATCGAGCGCTGGATCTCGCTCGTGCCGCCGGCGATGGTGTTGGAGAAGGACCGCAGGTACTGCGCCGCCCACGGGCCGGCCCGCCACGACTCGGCGGTCGACGGGCGGCCGCGGTCCCACGCCGCGAAGCCGAGCGCCTCGGTCGCGACCAGGTTGAGCCGCCGCTCCGTCTCCGACCCGAACAGCTTGAGGATCGAGTGCTCCGGCGCCGCCTGGCCCTGCGCGAACTTCGCGAACCCGCGGTAGCCGAGGAACTTCATCGCCTGCCCGTCGACGTAGAGGCTGGCCACCTGGTCGCGGAACACGTCGTCCTCGAGCAGGCTCGGGTACGACGAGCGCGCGGTCTCGACGAGCGCCGCGACACTGCGCTCGATCTGCGTCTGCTGGCCGATCCAGAGCATGCCGCGCTCGTGCGCCAGCGAGCCCATGCTGATCCGCCAGCCGTCGTTGAGGGTGCCGACCAGGTTCTCGGCGGGGACGACCACGTTGTCGAAGAAGACCTCGTTGAAGTCGGCGAAGTCCGGGTCGGTCAGCTCCGGCAGCGGGCGGCAGGTGATGCCCGGCGTGCGCATGTCGATGACCAGGACGCTGATCCCCTTGTGCTTCGGCGCCTCCGGGTCGGTGCGGACGAAGCAGAAGCAGTAGTCGGCGTGCTGCGCGCCGGACGTCCACACCTTCTGCCCGGTCACGGAGAACTGCGTGCCGTCCTCGGACAGCTCCGCCTTCGTGCGGAGCGAGGCGAGGTCGGAGCCGGCCTCCGGCTCGCTCATGCCGAGGCACCAGGTGATCTCGCCGCGCAGCGTCGGGAGGACGAAGCGCTCGCGCTGGTCCGGCGTACCGAAGTCGACCAGCGAGGGAGTCACGATGCCGAGGCCCTGCGGGTTGAGCGCGCGGGGGACCTCGCGGCGGGCCAGCTCCTCGAAGTAGACCATCGCCTGCACCGGCGTCGCGTCGCGACCGCCCAGCTCCGCGGGCCAGCCGGGGACCAGCCAGCCCGCGTCGAAGAGCCGCCGCTGCCAGGCCCGCGCCCAGTCCGGGAGGTGGCCTGAGGAGAGCTTCTGCTCCGCCATCTGCTCGGGCGTCGGTAGGTTCTTCTCGAGCCAGCCGACGAGCTCGGCGCGGAACGCCTCCGCACTCTCGTCGTACGCCAGTCGCATGAGGCCGACCCTAGCGCCGAGAGGGAGTGACTTGCCCCGCCAGCCACCGGTCGAGGAGATCCAGGAAGGTCTCTGGAGCATCCCGGTCGTCATCCCGGGCAACCCGCTCGGGTACACGCTGGTCTACCTGTTCGTCACGGACTCCGGCCCGGTGCTCGTCGACAACGGCTGGAACGACCCGCAGGCGTGGCAGGCGCTCGTGGCCGGTGTCACCGCCACGGCGCACGACATCACCGACGTGTACGGCGTGCTCCTCACTCACATCCACCCCGACCATCACGGGCTCTCGCAGCAGGTCCGTGACGCGTCCGGCGCCTGGGTCGCGATGCACCCCGAAGACGCGTGGGCGGTGTCGCGGGTGCGCGAGTTCGGCGAGGCGTGGCACCTCCAGGCGGCGGCGCAGCTGCTGCACGCCGGGGCGGACGAGTCCGACCTCGGCAACCTGCCGCACCCCGACGACATCCGCGTGCCCGCGGCGCCGAGCCTGCCGACCCGGCTGTTCTCCGACGGCGAGCACGTCGACGTGCCCGGGTGGACGGTCCGCGCGATCTGGACGCCCGGGCACTCGCCGGGTCACTGCTGCTTCGCAGTGGAAGGCTCCGGGCTGTTACTCAGCGGAGACCACGTACTGCCGCGGATCAGCCCGCACATCGGGCTGTCCAGCGAGGACAACGACTTCGACCCGCTCGGCGACTATCTCGCGTCGCTCCAGCGTCTCTACGAGGAGGACGACGTCCGCCAGGTGCTGCCGGCGCACCTGCACCGGTTCGACGACCTCGGCGCGCGTCTGCGCGAGCTGACCGAGCACCACCACGAGCGGCTCGCCGAGATCGAGGCCGTCCTCGCGAAGGGCTCGGCGACGCTGTGGGAGATCACCGCGGCGATGCCGTGGAGCCGCGAGTGGGACGAGATCCCCGCCGGGATGAAACGCGCCGCACTCGCCGAGGCGCTCGCGCACCTGCGCTACCTCGAGAAGCGGCACCGGGTCGAGCGAGTCGACGGCACCTCCCCCGCGACCTACCAGCTCCGCGCCCCCGTGGACGGCGGCTGATGGATCTCGACTTCACTCCGGAGCAACACGCGCTCGGTGAGTCAGTGCGCCGGCTGCTCGCCGACCGCGCGCCGCTCACGCTGTTGCGCGAGCAGTACGACGAGCCCGCGCCGGAAGACGCGGCTTGGCCGGCGCTGGTCGAGCTCGGTCTGGTCGGGCTGGACCTGGTCGACCTGGGGCGACCGCTCGAGGAGATGGGCCGCGCGCTCTTCTCCGGCCCTTTCATCGCGAGCGCCGTGACGGCGTACTCGCTCGTGCGCGCCCTCGACGACGCCGATCCGCTGCTCGACGAGATCGAGTCCGGCACGGTCGTCACGGTCGCCGTCTACGAGCCCGGCCGCCGCTACGCCACCGACCCGGAGGGCACCGTCGCGACGGGCGACGAGGTGAGCGGCACCAAGGTCCTCGTCCCGGATGCGATGACGGCCGAGATCCTGCTGGTCGTCACGGCCGTGGACGGTGGCACCGGAGTCTTCGCCGTGCCCGCGGCACGTGCCGCCATCACGCCGACCCATACCTACGACGGCTCGCGCCGGTTCGGCGAGGTCACGCTGGACGGCGCGCGCGGGCGGCGGATCGGTGGCGAGGCCACCTTCCCGGTGTTCGAGGCGCTGGACCGCACCTCCGTCGCGCTGGTCACCGACGGCGTCGGCGCCGCCGGCCGCTGCCTCGAGCTGGCGCTCGAGTACGCGAAGACGCGCGAGCAGTTCGGGGTGCCGATCGGTTCGTTCCAGTCTGTGCAGCACCTCTGCGCAGACATGTTGCAGGCGCTCGAGCTCGGCCGGGCCGGCGCGCACTACGCACTGTGGGCCACGGAGCACCCCGACCCGGACGTGGCGCATCGCGCGGCGGTCATGGCCAAGGCGTGGGCGAGCGAGCACTTCCCGCGGATAGGCGCGACCGCCATCCAGGTGTTCGGCGGCGTCGGCTTCACCTGGGAGCACGACATCCACCTCTACTACAAGCGGCTGCTCACACTCGCCCAGGAGCACGGCGACTTCACGACGCACCTCGAGGAGCTGGCGAACCAGCTGCTCTAGATCGTGATGTCGAAGATCTGGATCAGGCCGATGGCGATGAGGTAGATCGCCACGAGATAGTTGAGCAGCTTCGGGCGGATCAGGATCAGGACGCCGATCACCAGCGCGATGACGCCGGCGAGCTCGAGGTGCAGGTTGATGTCCGTGGTGTTGGCCTGGGCCAGCAGGTTCATGTGTACCTCCTGGCCTGCCTCTACCCCACGGCTAAGCGGGCATGCACTGCCCGGCGTCGACGCAGAGGACCTGGCCGGTGACCAGGCGCGCGTCGTCACTGGCGAAGAACACCGCCGACCCCGTGATGTCCTCCGGCTGGAGCGTCGTACGCATGGCCGTCATGAACTGGATCATCGGGATGAAGTGCTCGGGCACGACCTTCTTCGTCGCTTCGGTCATCGTCACGCCCGGCGCGATGCAGTTCACGGTGATGTTGTGCTTGCCGAGCTGCGCGGCCATGAACTTCGTCAGGCCGATGACGCCCCACTTGGTCTGGCTGTAGCTGAACGCGCCGACCTCCTTGAAGGAGTCGTCGCCCATCGGCGGGAGGATGTAGGTGTACGCCGCGCCGGAGCTCTGGTTGATGATGCGCCCGCCCCCGCGCTCGACCATGTGCGGTGCGACGCCGCGGATCATCAGCCACGCGCCGTGCAGGTTCACGTCGAAGACCTTCTTGAGGTACGCCGGGTCGTTGTTCGCGTTGTCGATGTCGTAGTAGAGGGCGGCGTTGTTGATGAGGATGTCGATGCCGCCGAACTTGTTCGCGACCTCGTTGGCGCAGTTGATGGCGGAGGCCTCGTCGGCGATGTCCGTGGGCACGAGGATGACATCACCCTTGTCGGACAGCTCCTTGAGAGCCCCTTCGCCGCGTTCCGCGGAGATCTCCGCGATGGCCACCTTCGCCCCCTCAGCGAGGAATCGCTCGGCGTACGCCTTGCCGATGCCCTGACCGGCACCCGTGATGATCGCGACCTTGTCCTTGAGCCTCATGCCGATTCCCTCCACTGACGCAGCGACATCCAGAACACCCACAACACGTCGACGACGAACACCGTCGAGAACAACCCGAAGCCCAACGGGTCCAACCCGCTGCTCGCGATGAGTGGACCGCTGACCAGTCCGAGCAGGCCGGACCCGACGGGCACCCATCGCGCGGCACCGCCCGGCGCGAGCACCCAGCCCGCCACGAGGAACGCCAGCCCCCAGAACAGGCACAGCGACATGCCGAACACGGCGCCCTCGACATCGGCGACTGCGAAGAAGTTGTCGGGCAGCGAGGACAGACCCACCTCCAGCCCGATAGCCAGCAGAGCAAGTCCGCCGCCGAGCACGCACAGGGGCCGGGCCAGCCAGCCCCACAGGCTGTCGGACCGCCGGACCAGCTCGACCAGGACGGCCACCAGCACCGCCGTCGCGATGAACAGGGCGACGTGGACGGCCACCCACCGGCCTCCGCTCGCCACATCCGCCAGCTCGACGTAGAACGCGTCGCCGTCGGCGCGGACGTAGCCGGAAGGGTGCGCACCGCCGGCGACGATCGCCACGATCGCGCTCACCATCCCGGCGGCACCGAGTGAACGCTGCTCGTTCATCGGGTCAGCACGATCGCGCCGGCGAGGGGACCGCCGCCGGCGGCCACCATCGCGACCTCAGGGGAGCCCGGGACCTGGCGGCCGCCGCCGTCGCCACGGAGCTGCAGCACCGCCTCGTGCATCAGTCCGAAGCCGTGCAGCCGGCCGGCCGAGAGCTGGCCGCCGCTGGTGTTGATCGGCAGCTCGCCGTCGAGCGCGATGCGCGTGCCGCCCTCCAGGAAGGGCCCACCTTCGCCCTTGGCGCAGAAGCCGAGCGCCTCGATCCACGCGAGCGTGAGGAAGCTGAAGCCGTCGTAGAGCTCGGCGACGTCCACGTCGGTCGGCGTGAGGTCCGTGCGCTCCCACAGCATCGCGGCAGCGTCCCGGCACGCGAACGTCGTGATGTCGTCGAACTGGTCCCAGGACGGCCGGCCGCGCAGCGCCGTGCCGACGGCGTTCACCCTCGCGACCGGCCGCGGAGCGTCGGCGGCGTACTCGGCACGCGAGACCACGAACGCCGTGGACCCGTCACACGGGGCGTCGCAGTCGTAGAGCCGCAGGGGCGTCGAGATCATCCGTGCGGCCAGGTAGTCCTCCAGCGTGAGCGGGTCGCGGTAGACCGCCTTCGGGTTGTGCCCGGCGTTGCGCCGGTTGTTCACGGCGATCTGGCCGAGCTGCTCGCTGGTCGTGCCGAACTCGTGGAAGTGCCGCGCGGCGTACAGCGCGATCCAGTTCGCGGCGGAGTACGCGCCGTAGGGCAGGTACCACTGGAGGAAGCCGCCCATGCGGACCGAGCGGCCATCCGACGACGCGCTACCCATCGAGACGGAGGCGCGGCCCTTGTCGCCCTGCGCGCTGGCCTCGGTCACCGTCCGGTAGACGAGGACGTGCTTCGCGAGCCCGGTGGCGACGGCCATGATGGCGTTGGTGACGGCGGAGAGCTGTGCCGGCCCCTCCATGCCGCCCGCGTGCCAGTCCAGCTTGAGCCGCAGCGCGTCCTGGACCTGCGGGCTGCCCGGTCCGGCGAAACCGGGTGGCTCCGCGAGCGCGCCCGGGTACGTCGAGAGCCCGTCGATGTCGTCCCGCGTCAGGCCCGCGTCGGCGATCGCGGCGAGGCAGGCTTCCAGCGTGAGATCGAGCTCGCCCCGGTAGAGCCGGCGCCCCACCTGCGACTGGCCGATCCCGCTGATGACGGCGCGACGCTCGAGTGGCTCGCTCATGACGCCGGCTCGAACAGCGGGATCCAGACCTGGTCGTGCTGCTCGAACGTGACCTGCACCGGCATGCCGATGACGACGTCGTACGCCGCACAGCCGACGATGTTGGTCATCAGCCGCACTGACGGCTGCTCGTCGATCTCGACCAGCGCGATGGCGTACGGCGGCGGCATCGTCGGGTTCCAGGCCTGCTCGTTGACGGTGACCGACAGCACGGTCGCCCGCCCGCTGACGGCCTCCGGCGCGACGTTCTGCGACAGGCACTCCGGGCAGAGCGGCGACGGTGGGTGCAGGTAGTAGCCGCAGTCCTGGCAGCGCAGGAACACCAGCTCACCGCGCTCGCCGCCGGTCCAGAAGTGCCGGTTGGTGTCGTCGAGCCGCGGCTGGACCCGGAAGGGCTGGGTCACTCGGTCTCGTTGGGCGGCGCGGACTCCCAGCCGCGTCGGGCCACCGGCATCGCCTCCACGCCGACACCGATGCCGAAGCTCGGACCGGTCAGCATGATGGCGCCGACCACCTCTTCCCAGGTGGCGCCGACCTCCGCGGCGAGCATCGCGTGCCGTTCGATCCCCGGCTTGTTGCGCAGGATGACCGTGCAGACCAGGCGGATCAGCTCGTGCGTCTTGCGGTCCGGCGAGGTGAGCGAGTCGATCTCGGACAGCCAGGCGCTCTGGGCGTCGTGCAGCTTCGGGGCGACCTCGTGGAGGCCGGCCTCAAAGGGGAACGTCCACTCGCCGCTCAGGTCAGGCCTTGCCCTTGTGGACGAGCGTCATGATGCCGGTGAGCACGAGCTCGCCGCGCTGGTTGCGGTACTCGGTCTCGCTGGTGATGAAGGTCATGTGCGAGCCGTTGCTGGCGGTCTTCTCGTAGATGTTGGAGATCTTGCCGCTGCCGGACAGCTGGTCACCGACCACCGCGGGGGCGTGGTAGATGAACTCCTGCTCGCCGTGCAGGATCAGCCCGCCGGTCTTCATGAGGCTGCCGATCACCTGCATGACGGGGTTCGGACCGTCGCTCTTCGGTGGCTGGAGCTCCGGGTAGGCGCCCCAGTGGTTGAACGCGAAGCCGAACGTCGGAGGCAGCGGGATGTTCTCGAAGCCGGCCGCCTTGGCCGCCTCCGGGCTCTGGTAGACCGGGTTCTCGTCCTTGACGGCCGTGGCGAAGTTCATCACCGGCTGCCGCTCGACGACGTTGACGGACGGGTCCATCGGCTTGCCGATGATGCTCGTGTCGACTGCCACTTGCGGCCTCCCGAAACCTGACACAGTTGTCATAGACGACGTTGGTTCGTACATTAGCCAGCGCCGCGCGACGGGAGCAAGGCTGCGCGTGCTCCAGCCACCAGTTCACCACGAAGGGGAACCCCATGGGCCTGCTCGACGGCAAGGTCGCCATCGTCACGGGAGCCGGCCGGCGCGGACAAGACGCCCGCCGAGGAGGTCGCCTCGATCATCCGCGACCGGGGCGGCGAGGCGGTCGCCAACTACGACAACGTCGCCGACTGGAACGGCGCGAAGAACCTGGTCGGCCAGGCGATCGAAGCGTTCGGCGGGCTCGACATCCTCGTGAACAACGCCGGCATCCTTCGCGACAAGATGCTGTTCTCGATGTCCGAGGAGGAGTTCGACTCGGTCATCGCCGTGCACCTCAAGGGCACCTTCGCGACGACGCACCACGCCGCCAACTTCTGGCGCGCGGAGTCGAAGGAAGGGCGCCAGCCGCGCGCCTCGATCATCAACACCGTCTCGAGCGCCGGGCTGCAGGGCAACCTCGGACAGGCGAACTACGGGTCGGCGAAGGCCGGCATCGCGGCGCTCACCATCATCAGCTCGCTCGAGCTGGCGCGGATCGGCGTACGGGCCAACGCGATCGCGCCGGGCGGCATGACCCGCATGGTCGGGACCATCCGGCCGGGCGCCGACGGCGAGGCACCGGCGGTGAAGAACCCCGAGGAGTACGAGGAGTTCGACGGGATGAACCCCGGCAACTCCGCGCCGATGGTGGCCTGGCTGGCCAGCGACCAGGCTCTGCACGTCACGGGCCAGGTGTTCCGCGCCGTCGGCAACACCATCAGCCACTACGTGCCGTGGGCCGTCGGCGCGACCGTGACCAGCAAGGACAAGGGCAAGTGGAACCCCGCGGACATCGGCGCCGCCGTGAACGCGGGCATCTTCCACTCCCGCCACCCCGGCCTCCAGATGGGCGGCTGACGGCCAGCGAAGTGTTGCGCCGAAGTTGCGGCGCGCGCGCGCTGGTCCGGAGCAGACTTTCCGCCAGGTAGTCCTGCCTCGAGGGGAGCTCTGCGATGGAAGGCAAGCCGCTTTACCGCACCCTGGCCGTTCTCGGCTTCTCCGCATCCGCAGTCTCGGCGTTGTTCCACGCGTCCATCTCGACCCAAGAGGACCGCGGCTTCTTCATCGTCGTCACGGCGGTCGCGGTGCTCGCGGCCGTCCTGACCGCAAAGTGGAGCAAGGGCGCTCGATGGGTCTCCCTCGTAGCAGCGGTCCTGATCCTGATGGGCACCTGGTGGTTGATCTTCGTCATCCTCGAGGGCTTTGCCCTGAGCTGGCTGGACTTCACTCCCGCGATCATCGGGTTCCTCGGGAGCTGGACCGCGCTGGTCGCCTCAATCCTCGGCGTGATCCCAAGCCGCCGGGAGCGGCAGTTCGGCGAGGGCACGCAGAAGAAGCTCGTCGCCACCGGCGGTCTTGTCGTCGTGCTGATTGCGGCATCGGTCGTCATCAGCATCACGGGCAAGGACACGCTCACGCCGGCCGAGGAGGCGGGCACCACGCTCATCTCGATGAAGAGCAACAAGTTCGACCCGGTCAAGGTCACGGTGCCGGCCGGAACCACCACGAAGCTGCTGCTGCGCAACGACGACGCGTTCGCGCACAACTTCTTCATCGACGACCCGAACGTCGAGGCGAACCTGGGTCCGGGCGAGGAGAAGATCGTCAACTTCACACCCAAGGGCGCGGGAACCGTGGAGTTCACCTGCGAGTTCCACTCAGGCATGGAGGGCGAGCTGGTCGTCAGCTGACCCTTTCGCGCAAGGTCTTGGTAAGCGCAGCGTAAGGAGGCGGGCGCGGCCCTTGTCTGGGGTCGCGCCCGCTGCCGATGGTGGCTTCAGGTTCTCGAGCTGGAGGTCACCATGAGGTTCGTCCGCACCGTCTCGATCGCCGCCGGCGCACTGGCCGCGGTCACCCTGCTCCCCGCCGGCGCTGTGGGCGTCGCCGCGGCGCCTCCCCCGCCCGCGGCGCGCGCCGACGACAACCCGAACTTCGTGAGCAACTGCCAGTACAGCCACCGTGCCTCGGACGACCCGATCGTGTTCCCGGGCCAGCCCGGCGCGTCGCACAGCCACGACTTCATCGCCAACCGGTCGACCAACGCCGCCTCGACATACGCCAGCCTGCGCGCCGCGAGCTCGCTCTGCCGCCGCGGCGGTGACACTGCGGCGTACTGGGTGCCGACGCTCTACGACAACGGCGTCGCTGTCGCGCCGCGCGTGACCAACGCGTACTACCTGCCCAACGGCAAGGAGCTCACGTCGATCAAGCCGTTCCCGGCCGGGCTCAAGGTCGTGGCCGGCAACGCGAAGGCGACGTCGGCGCAGTCACTCCAGGTCGCACGATGGACGTGCACCGGCGACACGACGGTCGCGGCGTCGAGCCTGCCGCCCACGTGCCCCGCACGGTCGAACCTGCTGCTGATCGTCCGGTTCCCGGACTGCTGGAACGGCAGGGACCTCGACAGCGCGGACCACAAGAGCCACCTGGCGTACGCCGCGCGGCGGCAGTGCCCGTCGACGCACCCGGTCCCGCTGCCGCTGCTGGCGCTGCACGTGAACTACCCGGTGGCCGGCGGCTCCGGCATCACGCTGGCCTCCGGGTCGCCGTACACCGCGCACGCCGACTTCTTCAACGCGTGGAACCAGCGCGTGCTCACCGACCTCGTGTGCCGCTGTCTCAACGCCGGGGTGCACTGCGGCCGGGAGAACCCCCCGGCGCTGCCGGCCTGACCCTCCCGGCGCGCAGCTCGGTGACCAGGTCCTCCACCGTGCGGACCTCGTCGGAGAACTCCGTCGCCCACGCCCCGGCTCGCCGCGGGGCGTGGGCGTCGCTTCCGGCCACCGCCGGACGCGGTACGGCGGACAGCGCGTCCGCGGTGAGCGCCTGCTCGGCCGGGGTGGTCTGGGTGCTCCCGCACTCGACGCCGTGAACGGCCGTCCAGGCCGGCCGGGCCGCGACGTCGCCCGCGGCGGGAGGCGTGCGGCCGGCCCGCACGGCGCGCGCGCCCACGTCGTACCGGACCGGGTGTGGCAGCACCAGCGCGAGGAGCCCGCGCTCCGCCTCCTCGACGAGCTGCTCCAGGCGGTACTTCGACCACAGCGGCCGCTCGAGTCGGCCGTATGCCAGCACATGGCCGACGTCCGTCGACAGCTCGACACCGCTGAACAGGGTCATCCCGACCTCGCGTGACGCCGCGGCCAGCTCGTCCTCCGGCCACATCACGTCGTGCTCGGTCAGGCAGATCGCATCCGCCCCGTGCTCGCGCGCGGAGGCGACCAGGTCGGCCAGCGACGCCTTGCTGCACGACGACCGCGGCGACGAGTGCGCATGCAGGTCGACGATCACCCGCCCATCATCCCCACCCACCCCCCAAACCGGATCTCACGTACCAGTAGGGGTCGGATTTCGACCCCTGGCGGTACGTGAGATCGCTTAGAGGGGGGTGAAGACCGGGAGGGTGAGGGTGTCGGTCTCGGCCTGGAAGGCGACCTGGAGCTGCATGCCGACCTGCAGGTCGGCGAACTCGCAGCCGACGACGTTGGTCATCATCCGCGGCCCTTCGGCCAGGTCGACGATCGCGGCGACGTACGGGACCTTGGCCGGGAACGGCGGGAGGTCGTTGCTGTAGACGACCGACCACGTGTAGAGCGTCGCGCGGCCGGAGGCGTCCTCCCACACGACGTCCTCGCTCCAGCACTTCGGGCAGAACGGCCGCGGGTAGAAGTGCGCCTCGCCGCAGGCGTTGCACCGCTTGATCAGCAGGCGCTCCTCGCGGGTGGCGTCCCACCAGGGTTGCGTCGCGTCGTCCGGCGTCGGCAGGTCGAATCGTGGTGAGGCCTGGTACGTCGGGGAGTTGGTGACCAAGTCCTACGCGACGCGGGACGGGAGCGCGGCGGTCGCGTCGCCCTGGACGACGACCACGCCCTTGTCCGTCGTGAGCGTGCACTCCAGGTCGACCAGGTTCTCGCCGCCCTCGTTGCGCTTGCCGGTGACCGTGATGCCCGTGACCAGTACGTCGTCCGGCCAGGTCTGCTTCGCGAAGCGCACCTTGTAGCGCTTGAGCGAGCCCACCCCGACGTAGTCGTTGATGGCCGCCGCCAGGAAGCCCATCGAGAACATGCCGTGCCCGAAGACGCTCGGGAGCCCGGCCGCCTGCGCCTTGACCTCGTCGTGGTGCATCGGGTTGAAGTCGCCGCTGGCACCGGCGTACTGGACGAGGTCGGTCCGGGTGAGCGTGTGACTCCGCGACGGCGCGGTGTCGCCCTCCTTGACGTCTTCGAAGAAGAGCTTCTGCTCGGCCATGGAGGACCTCTCGGGTAGCTCGGGCGGGTACTCGTTGATAACACAACCCTGACGCATTTGTCAGGTCCCGCACGCCCTGCGAGAGTGCCAGGCGAGGAGGGTGGGCGACGTGCAGCTGGGCTTCGACAAGGCCGACGAGGACTTCCGCGCGGAGCTGCGCGGCTGGCTCGAGGCCAACCTGCCCGACGAGGTACGCCGGCGCTCTGGCCTCGTCCAGGTCAGCGGCGGCGAGAGCGACGGCCTCCCGCAGTGGTCCCGCGACTGGCAGGCGAAGCTGTTCGACAACGGCTGGCTCATGCCGGACTGGGGTCTGGAGCACGGCGGCCGCAACGCGACGGCGGTGCAGACCCTCATCTACTTCGAGGAGCTGGCCCGGGTCCGCGCCCCGCGGTCGCTGAACTTCCAGGGCATCTCGATCGCCGGCCCGTCACTGCGCGACTTCGGTACGCCGGAGCAGAAGGAGAAGCTGCTCGTCCCGACGCTGCGCGGCGACATCCTCTGGTGCATCGGCATGAGCGAGCCGGGCGCGGGCAGCGACCTCGGCGGCCTGACCACCCGCGCCGAGGTCACCGACGACCACTTCGTCGTCAACGGGCAGAAGGTGTGGACGTCGTCCGCGCACTTCGCCGACTGGTGCTTCCTCTACGTCCGCACCGACCCGGATGCGCCGAAGCACAAGGGCATCAGCGTGCTGCTGGTCGACATGAACACCCCCGGCGTCGACGCGCGGCCGTTCTACCAGCTCTCCGGCAAGGAGGACTTCGCAGAGGTCTTCTTCACCGACGCGATCGTGCCGCGCGAGAACCTGGTCGGGACACTGCACGACGGCTGGCGCGTGACCATGGGCTCACTGGCGCACGAGCGCGGAGGCCTCTGGGTGCTCGGCGTCGCGAACCTCGAGGCCCTCGTGCAGGAGCTGATCGACCTGGCCCGCAAGACCGGCAAGGTCGACGACCCCGTCGTACGACGGGACCTGGCCTGGGCGGTCGAGCAGGTCGCGAGCCTGCGAGCACTCGGCTACCAGGGCTTCGCGAGCTTCGCCAAGCAGGAGGGCGCGCCGGAGCACTCGCTGCTCAAGCTGGCCTCCGCCGAGCTGGGCAAGACGCTGACCGAGATGGGCACGCTGCTGCTCGCGGAGCGCGGTCCGCTGCTCGACCCGGCGGACGCGACCGAGGGCGCCGGCTGGCCGATGCACTTCTTCACGCACTTCGCCGGCACCATCGCCGGCGGCACGAGTGAGATACAACGCAACATCATCGCCGAGCGGATCCTGGGGCTGCCCCGTGCCTGACTTCGAGACCCTCACGTACGAGGTGGTCGACCACGTGGCGACCGTCACGATGAACCGCCCCGAGAAGCTCAACGCCTTCAACGCAGTCATGCAGCACGAGCTGCGCGACGTCTGGCGGGGTATCCGGGAGGACGACGACGTCCACGTCGCGATCCTCACCGGCGCCGGCGACAAGGCGTTCTGCACGGGCATCGACCGGGACGAGGCGATGGGCGACGCGAAGCCCGACCGCCCGGTCGTCGGCAGCCGCGGTACGCCGTTCCACTTCGACGACCCCGGCTCCGACATCGGCCCGAAGAGCAACGACCTCTGGAAGCCGGTCATCGCCGCGGTCAACGGCATCGCGTGCGGCGGGGCCTTCTACATGCTCGGGGAGGTCGACTTCATCATCGCCGTGGACCACGCGACGTTCTTCGACCCGCACGTCACATACGGCATGGCCGCGTCGTTCGAGTCGATGCACATCCTGCAGAAGGCGCCACTCGGCGAGGTCCTGCGCATGCAGCTGCTCGGCGCGCACGAGCGGCTCAGCGCGCAGCGCGCGTACGAGATCGGCCTGGTCAGCGAGGTCGTCCCGCGGGAGCGGCTGGACGAGGCGACCCGGTGGGCCGCCGCCATCATCGCCGCGCAGCCCCCACTGGCCGTCCAGGCGACGGTACGGGCGGTGTGGGCGGCCAACGACCTCGGTCGCCGGCAGGCCCTCGACCTCGGCTACGCCTTCGTCGCCATGGGCACGAACCAGGAGTCCATCGCGCAGGGGCAACGCGCGTTCGCCGAGGGCAAGCGCGTCGAGTGGAAGGCGCGATGACTCCGCCGAAGGACGTCGCCATCGTCGGCGCGGCCCTCTCGGACTGCGGGAGGGTCGACGACAAGAGCGCGTTCGACCTGCACTACCAGGCATCTGCGCGCGCGCTGGCCGACGCGGGCCTGACCCACCGCGACGTCGACGGCTTCTTCTCCACGGGCATGGGCACGCTGGCGCCGGTCGAGGTGGCCGAGTACCTGGGCCTGCGTCCGACGTACCTCGACTCGACCGGCGTGGGCGGGGGCACCTGGGAGGTCATGGTCGAGCACGCGGCCGCCGCGATCCGGGCCGGCCTCGCAACGACGATCCTCATCGTCTACGGCTCCACCGCCCGGGCGGACCTCAAGAAGAAGCTGCGCACCGCGAACCTCGCGTTCTCCTCCCGCGGCCCGTCGCAGTTCGAGTCGCCGTGGGGCCACACCCTGATCGCGAAGTACGCGATGACCGCGCGCCGGCACATGCACGAGTTCGGCACCACGATCGAGCAGCTGGCCAACATCGCGGTCGACACGCGCTACAACGCCTCGCTGAACCCGGAGGCGTACTACACGGAGCCGATCACGGTCGAGGACGTGCTGACCGAGCGCATGGTCGCCGACCCGTTCACGAAGCTGCACTGCTGCATCCGCTCCGACGGCGGCGGCGCCGTGGTGGTCACGAGCGCCGACCGCGCGAGGGACACCGCCAAGGCCCCGGTCTGGGTCCTGGGCACCGGTGAGGCCGGCAACATCACCACGATGAGCGAGTGGGAGGACTTCACCGTCTCCCCCGCCGCCGCGTCCGGCCGGCTGGCGTTCGAGCGTGCGGGCCTGACGCCGGCCGACATCGACGTGTGCCAGTTCTACGACGCCTTCACGTCGATGGTGCTGCTCACCTTCGAGGCACTCGGCTTCTGCGGACGCGGTGAGGCCGGCCCCTACCTCGAGGGCGGCACGATGCGGGTCGGCGGCGCGATGCCGACGAACACCGACGGCGGGGGACTGTCGTCCTGCCACCCGGGCATGCGCGGCATCTTCCTGCTCGTCGAGGCCGTGAAGCAGCTGCGCGGCGAGTGCGGACCGCGACAGGTCGAAGGCGCCCGCACGGCCTGCGTGAACGGCACCGGCGGCTGGTTCTCCTCCGCCTCGACCATCCTGCTCGGCACATGAACTTCGCCCTCGACGACGAGCAGCAGGCGCTGAAAGACAGCGCGAGGTCCCTGCTGTCCCGCGAATCCACAGCAGCTGTGCGGCGCAGCCGCTACAACCGCGTCGAGTGGAGTTCCACCGCCGAAAATGGCGGTGAATCTCCAGTCGGCGGGTTGTGGGGGCATGTTGTCCACAGCGGGTGGACGGCGCTGCTCGTTCCGGAGGAGTACGGCGGGCTGGGGCGCAGCGTCATCGAGCTGTGCCTGGTGCTCGAGGAGACCGGCCGCGCGCTCGCGCCCGTGCCCCTGTGGGAGACCGCGGCGCTCGCCGTGCCGCTGCTCGTCGCCTCCGGTGACCGCGACGGCCTGACCCGCATCGTCGAGGGCGGCTCCGCGACGGCACTCACGGCACCCGGGCTCGCGCCGGAGGCACACGCCGTCGACGTCGTGGTCGGCGGGACCGGCACGCCGACGCCGATGGACTGCCTCGACCGCAACCGCACGCTGTGCCGGGTCGAAGGCACCGTGGCCGACGAGTCTGCGCTGCAGGTCGCGACCGTGGCTCTGTGCGCCGAGACGATCGGGGTCGCGCGCTGGGTGCTCGACACGACGGCGGCGTACGCGAAGTCCCGCGAGCAGTTCGGCGTGCCGATCGGCAGCTTCCAGGCCGTGAAGCACAAGCTCGCCGACATGCTGCTCGACCTCGAGCGCGCGTCGGCGTCCACGTACTACGCCGCGATGTGCGTGGCGGCCGGTGACCCCGACGCGACCCGGGCCGTGCACGTCGCGAAGGGCGTGACCGGCGATGCCAGCCGGCGAGCGGCGAAGGACGGCATCCAGATCCACGGCGGCATCGGCTTCACGTGGGAGCACGACCTGCACCTCTACCTGCGCCGCATCTACGGCAACGAGCCGCTCCTGGGCGGCGCGGCCCACCACCGCTCCCGGCTGGCCGACCTCATACTGGCCTGATGCGACGGCTTCTCCTGCTTGGCGCACTGCTGGTCGCGTGCAGTGCGAACAGCGGCGACCCGCCGCCGCTCGCGACGCCGAGGCCGACCGGGCCGCCCGTGTTCAGCCGCGCGATGGTGGCGCTGACCATCGAGACCCGCAACGAGATCGGCGGCCAGATCCACGTGCACTTCGTGAACCAGCGGCCGGGCGCCGACCTGGCGCTGGCCGCCGAGGAGTGCGTCGTCGACTACACACAGCCGGGGCAGTACCGCTCCGCGTTCTGCTTCGCCTACGACTCCCACGCCGACCTCGAGCGCGCCGCGGTGAACAAGAAGACCTCGGTCGCCCGGCGCTACTGCTGGCGGGCCTCCTACGCGCTGGCGATCGACGGCGGCAAGGCCGGCGGGCCCAACGCGTCGTACGCCGGGTGGGGCTGCCCCGGAGAGAAGAAGGCCGCCTCCCCCAAGGCGTCGGCCACTAAGGCTTGAGCACCTCGACGACGGTGGCCAGGCTCATGCCGCCGCCGGCGCAGAGCGTCGCGACGCCGTAGCCGCCACCGCGGCGGCGCAGCTCGTGGATCAGCGTCACGAGGATCCGGGCACCGGAACAGGCCACCGGGTGGCCGAGGCCGACCGCGCCCCCGTTGACGTTCACGATGTCGTGGGGAAAGCCAAGGATCTGGCTGCACGCGACGGCCATCGACGCGAAGGCCTCGTTGATCTCGACCAGGGACACGTCGTTCGCGGTGATGCCGGCGCGCGACAACGCCTTCGGCACGGCGATCGTCGGGGCCAGGCCGGTGCGCGCCGGCTCGATGCCCGCGGCCGCCCACGACCGCACGACCGCCAGCGGCGTGAGGCCGTGCTCTGCGGCGTACGACTCGTCGACGACCATCAGCGCAGCGGCGCCGTCGTTGAAGCTGGACGAGCTGCCGGCCGTGACCGTGCCGTCCTTCTTGAAGATGGTCGGCAGCGTGGCCAGCTTCTCGATCGTCGTGTCCCGACGCGGGTGCTCGTCGGTGTCGAAGACGGTGACGTTGCCCTTCCGGTCGGTCAGCTCCATCGGGACGATCTCCTCGGCGAAGCGCCCGTCGTCCATCGCGGCGACCGCGCGCATGTGCGAGTGGTAGGACCACTCGTCCTGCTGCTCGCGCGTGATGCCGCACTCCGCCGCCGTGTTCTCACCGACCGTGATGCCCATCGCGAGCGGGGCGTCCGGCGTGAGCGGGTTGGGCAGCGACATCCAGGGCGACTCGCCACCGAACGGCTCCGGCGAGCGCATGTACGACGCGGGCGTCTGGCTCATGCTCTCCGCACCGCCGGCGATGGCGACCCGCGTCATTCCCGCGCGGATGTCCGCGGCGGCGCTCGTGACGGCCTGCAGACCGGTGGCGCACTGCCGCTGCACCGCCATGCCCGGAGTGTCGGACGGCAGCCCGAGGTCGACCGCGACGTAGCGGGCGATGCAGCCGCCGCCGTGCATGACCTCGCCGAGGATCAGGTCGTCGACGTCTTCGGCGGCGATGCCGGAGCGCTTCAGCACCTCGAGGACGGGGACCTTGGCGATCTCCTGGATCGGCGTACGGGCGAGCGCACCCTTCTTGCCGTCGGCGATCGCGGTGCGGACGGCGGAGACGATGACGGCGTCACCCATGGCGGTTCTCCCCTGTTACGGACGTTGTGGTGGGCAGATCGAGTCGATGGCCGAGAGTACGTCGGCCGGGGGCTCCCAGAGACAGGCCGCCACGTTCGCGCGAACCTGCTCGGGTCTCGTGGCACCGGCGATGACGCTGGAGACGCCCGGCTGCGCGGCCAGGCCGCCCAGGGCGAGGTGCAGCATCGTCACGCCGGCGCCGTCGGCGATCGCACGCAGGCCCTCGACCCGGTCCATCGCCTCGTCGGTCATGAAGTGCTTCGCGTAGTCGGCGTTGCCGGCCAGCCGGCTCCCCTCGGGCACCGGCTCGCCCTTCCGGTACTTGCCGGTGAGGAGGCCGTTCGCCAGGGGGAAGAAGGGCAGCACTCCGACGCCCACCTCGCGCACGACGGGTGCGGGATCCGCCTCGAACTCGCGGTGCAGCAGCGAGTAGTGGTTCTGGACGGAGACGAAGCGGGAGAGGCCGGCCGCCTGCGCGGTCGCGTCGGCCTCGCGCAGCAGCGCTCCGGTGAAGTTCGAGCAGCCGAGGTAGCGCACGAGGCCGGCCTGCACGAGCTCCTCGAGCGCACCGAGCGTGTCCGCGATCGGCGTCTCCGGGTCGGGGCAGTGCTGCTGGTAGAGGTCGAGGTAGTCCGTGCCGAGTCGCTTGAGGCTGCCCTCGACGGCCCAGCGGATGTACTCCGGCGAGCCGACCCGGTCGGTCGGTCGCCCGTCCATCGGCAGGCCGAACTTCGAGGCGATGAGCACGTCCGCGCGGCGGGCGCCCAGCGCCTCGCCGAGCGCGCGCTCACTGCCCCCGGCCTTGCCGTACACGTCGGCGGTGTCGAAGAAGGTGATGCCCTCCTCGATCGCGGCGTCCACGACCAGCTTGGTCGCGTCGAGGCCGATCCGCCCGCCGAAGTTGTTGCAGCCCACGCCGACGACGGAGACCTGCGGCCCGTCGACACCGAGGAGGCGGCTTCTCACTGCGGGTTTCTCCTCAGGTATCGGTAGAGCTTGCCGAAGTTCACGTTCACCTCGTCGGGCAGCGGGACGACCGGGCCGAGAGAGCGCGCGCCCCAGATGATCTGCGCGCTGCGCTCCACGACACCGGCCTGGTGCAGCGTCTTCGCACAGTTCGGGCCGACCGTGACCATGCCGTGCGAGGCGAGCAGCGCGCTACCGGTGCGGGCCACTTTCGCCGCGGCGTTGCGGCCGAGGTCGTCGGTGCCGCTCATCGCGTAGTCGCAGACCTCGACGTCGCCGCCCACGTAGATGGCGAACTCGTCGATCGCGGCCGGGATCGGCTCGCGCGCGCAGGCGAACATCGTGGCGTAGACCGGGTGCGAGTGGATCACCGATCCGACCTCGGCGTACTCCTTGTAGCACTCGATGTGCACGGCCTTCTCGGACGACGCGTTGCGCGTGCCTTCGACGACGTTGCCCTCGAAGTCGAGGACGACCAGGTCCTCCAGGGTCATGTCCTCGTAGGAGATCGACGACGGCGTGATGACCAGGTGGTTGTCGTCGATGCGACCGGACACGTTGCCGCTCGTGCCGGCGGTCAGCCCGAGGCGCAGCATGTCCTTCGCGGCCTTGAGCACCTCGTCGTGGACGCTCACGAGTAGACCTCCGGGTTGGCGATGCGCAGGGGGCGCTCGCCGGCCAGCACCCGCTGGATGTCCTCGGCGATCAGCAAGGAGTGGTTGGCCTCGGTGTCGTAGGTGGCGCCGCCGATGTGCGGGGCGAGGACCACCTGGTCCATCGACGCAAGCGGGTGATCCGGTGCCAGGTGCTCGTTCTCGAAGTGGTCGAGGCCGGCGCCGGCGAGCTTGCCGGACTGCAGTGCCGCGACCAGCGCGTCCGTGTCGTGCAGGTACGCGCGCGCCGCGTTGAGGTAGACCGCGCCGTCCTTCATCGCGGCGAACTGCGCTTCACCGATCATGCCGCGTGTGCTGTCCAGGACCGGCGCGTGCATCGTAACGACGTCCGACCCGGCGAGCAGCTCCTCGAGCGAGGACGTGGCGTCGTCGGCGAACGGGTCGTAGGCGAGCACCTCCATGCCGAGGCCCTTCGCGCGCCACGCGACGGCGCGACCGATCGCGCCGTAGCCGACGATGCCCAGCGTCTGCCCGGCGAGTTGCCACGCGCGGTGTCGCTGGTACGGGATGGTGCCGTCCTTGTACATCTCGCCGGTGCGGACCTCGCGGTCGGCGACGAGCAGGTGCCGGTTCACCGCGAACATGAGCGCGATGGTCAGCTCGGCGACACCGTCGGCGTTGCGGCCGGGCGCCTTCAGCACCGGGATGCCGGCGGCGGTCGCCGCCGGCAGGTCGACGTTGGTGGGGTCGCCTCGGGTCGAGCCGATGACGGTCAGCGGCTGCTCGAGCACCGGCCCGGCGCACTTGTCGCCTTCGCAGACCAGGATCGTCGCGCTCTCCTCGGCCAGGCGCTTGGCCAGGTCTTCGGGCTTGTGCAGCTGGAGCGGCCGGTGCTCGATCCACGGGTCGTAGACGACGTCGGCAAGATCGTTGAGGAGGTCCATCCCGGGACCGCGCATCGGGGCGAGCACGAGGGCGCGGGGCTTGTCGTTGGCCACGGTTCGACATACTCGCGGCTGTCTGACGTTCGTGTCACATCCGAGGAGGTGGCGAGTGACCCGGGTCACCGTCGGCATCGACATCGGGACCACCTCGACCAAGGCCGTGGCCGCGGACGACGACGGCCACATCGTCGCGCGCTCGCGCGTGCCGCACGCCGTCCGAACGCCGGAGCCGGACCTGCTCGAGCACGACCCCGACGAGGCCTGGCGGCGCGGGCCGATCGAGGCGCTGGAGCAGCTCGGGTCCCTCGACGTGGCAGGGATCGGGCTCGGCGCCATGGTGCCGTCGCTCGCCGCGTTCGACACGCGCGGTGACGCTCTCACCGGCGGTCCGCTCTACGGCGACCGGCGCGGCGCGACCGACGCGATGCACCTCAACCCCGGCATGTCCGGGGAGGCGCGGGCTCAGCTGCGGTGGGCGGCGGAAGCCGCCCCCGAGGCGGCGTACTACTGGCCCGCCCAGGCGGCGGCCGCCCACGCGCTCACCGGCACGGCGACCACCGACGTCGCCGTCGTCGCCGCCCTGTACCCGGTCTTCTCCGGCACCGGCTGGGACGCCGACCTCTGCGCCGAGCTCGGTGTCTCCCCCGAGCAGCTGCCCGGCTTTGCGATGACGGGCACCGAAGTCGGCACCGTGCCGGTCGGAACGGCTGGTGTGTCTGCTCCGCTGGCTGCGCCGACCGTGGACGCGCTGGGAGAGCAGCTGGTCTCCGGCGTCGCCGATCCCGGCGACGCGCTCGTCATCTGCGGCACGACGCTGATCACCTGGTCGGTAGTCGATGCCTGGCGGGAGGTGGCGGGGCTCTGGTCGATCCCGTACCACCTGCCCGGCCGGTTCTGCCTCGGCGGCGCGAGCAACGCGGGTGGCCTGTTCCTCAACTGGGCGAAGCGGCTGCTCGCCGACGGCGGTGGTGTCGCCGACCCGGGCCGGGTGCCGGTCTGGTCGCCGTACCCGCGCGGTGAGCGCACCCCGCTCTACGACGCCGAGATCCGCGGCGCCCTGCACGGGCTGGACCTGACGCACACCGCGGCGTCGGTACGCCGGGCGGCGTACGAGGCCGCCGGCTTCGTCGTCCGCCGCAACCTCGACCTGGCCGACGCCGGCGTGCGGCGCATCGTCGCGACCGGCGGCGGCGTCTACGACGCGGAGTGGGTGCAGGCACTGGCGGACTGCACCGGCAGGCCGGTCGACGTCGTCGCGGTGCCCGAGGGCGCGGCGCTCGGGATGGCCTGGCTCGGCCGCATGGCCGCCGGCCTCGAGACCAGCCTCGCCGACGCCGGTCGCTGGGCCAGGACGAGCCGGCGCGTCGACCCCGACCCCGCCTGGACATCCCACACCGAAGACCGCTACCAGCAGTTCCTCGAAACCGGGCCGTAGACAGCAACGACCCCCCGGGCGGGAGGTCCGGGGGGTCAGCGGGCGGATCAGGGCCCGGTGGTCGCTGTTGTTGGTCATCACTCCGGCGAAGTTTTCAAGGCGCAGCCGAGAAAACTTCGTCGGATCAACCGATCTTGGCGCTGGCGTCCTCGACGGCCTCGGTGGTCGCCTCGACGGCCTTCTTCGCCGACGTGGTGGCGGCCTTGGCCTTCGCCGTGGCGGACTTCACCTGGGCCTGGGCCTTCTTGGTGGACGGCTGGTTGCGGATGGAACCGACCAGCTTCTCGCCGCGGGTGACCAGGTCGGTGTAGACCTCGGTGGCCTGCTTGGTGAGCTTGGTGGAGCGGGTCTCGACCTCGCTGCGCAGGCTCTTCACGCGGGCAGGCAGGGTGGTCGGGAGCTCCGTGATCGCGGCCGTGGCCTTCGGCACGAAGGTCGTGACGCGGGTCTTCAGCTCGGCCGGGAGCTCCTTGGACTTCACCGGGAGCTCGCGGATCTTCTCGACCGCGAGGTCACCGGCGCCGACGTACGCGTAGAGCGGCTTGCGGGCCTCAGTCTTGAGCGCCATTGCGGTTGCCTCCTTGTGGCAATACGGGGGGAAGCGAGTGGCCCGTATGGCCACCTGCTCGGTTGTGCGGTGGGTCTAGCTGGCGACCGTCGCCCCGTTGTCGGGCGCGGTCTCTGCAGTTGTCTCAACAGGCACGGCTGCGTTGTTCTCCTTGCGGAAGGAGTCGTAGATCTCGAGCAGGACCGACTTCTGGCGCTCGGTGATCAGCACGTCCCGGAGGACTGCCCCGGGTACGTCGCTGTCGCCTTCGCGCTCCTCGAGGATGCCGGCCTGGACGTAGAGCGCTTCGGCGGAGATGCGCAGCGCCTTCGCGATCTGCTGCAGGATCTCCGCGCTCGGCTTGCGCAAGCCGCGCTCGATCTGCGACAGGTACGGGTTGGAGACCCCGGCCTGCTTGGCCAGCTGGCGCAACGAGATCTGCGCGACCTGACGCTGCTCGCGGATGTAGTCACCGAGCTCGCGGACCTTGAGCGTCGCCATGTCGTGCCTCCCTCCGATTGAGCCGGCCGGACCGTCGAGAAGGACCGTACCCCGGGAGTGCTAGCAAATGCAAGCGCCCTTGCTAGCACTTTGGTGAGAGGTGCGTCACACCGCCGTCAGGCGATTCCCACCGCTCGGACCTCGCCCACCGGCTCCCCGCCGCCGAGCACGGGGATCCGGGCGAGCCCGGACAATTCCTCCGCCGCGACGCCGAGCGCCGCCAGGGCCTCGAGCAGGACCGGGATCCGCGCGCGGGCGGCCCCGTCCGCGATCTTCACGGCGATCCCGGTGCCGTCAGCAAGCGCCGCCGCGTAGAGACCCTCGGCTCCGTCCTTGGCCAGCAGACCCGGTACGGCGCGCATCAGCATGGTCACGTCCCGCCCGGTCCCGCCGACCAGGTCCGGGTGCGCGCGCATCGCGTCGGCGACCCGGGACTCCGGCGTACCGGCCGCGGCCCGCATCGCGGCGCCGTAGGCGCGCGCGAGACCGGTCAGCGAGACGGCGAAGACCGGTGCGCCGCAGCCGTCGACGCCGGTCGCGGACACGGGACCGGCGAGCTCCTCCACGGTCGCGCGCACGTGCACCTGGAGCGGGTGCGCCGGGTCGCGGTAGCCGGCCAGCGGCCAGCCCATCGCCGCGCAGGTCGCGAGCATCGCCGCGTGCTTGCCGGAGCAGTTGTGGTGTACGCGTGCAGGTCGGCGCCCGCGCGCGATCAGCACGTGCTGCGTCGCCTCGTCGAGCGGCATGTCGCGTGGGCAGTCCAGCGCGCTCTCGGGGACGTCCGCGCGTGACAGCAGGTCACGCACGACGTCGATGTGCTGCTGCTCGCCGGAGTGGCTGGACGCCGCGACCGCGACGTGCCGTTCGTCGAGCTCGAACTGCTCCGCCATCCCGGTGCGCAGCATCGCGACGGCCTGCAGCAGCTTGAGGCTCGACCTCGGGAAGTGCGGGTCGTCGGGTGCGCCGCGCGCGAGCACCCGCTCTCCCGCGGGTGCCAGCGCCACCAGCGAGCCGTAGTGCCGGGACTCGACGAAGCCGGTGCGGACCACCTCGGCGAGAAGCGCGTCGCCGGCTTCGGGCACGCGCTACTCGGCGGGGGGCAGGAGCAGCGCGCTGACGTCCGCCTCGCCCTCGCGGTAGCGACGCGTCAGCTCGGCGGCGCACGCGTCGAGGACCTCGTGCACCTCGCGCCGCGCGCGCGAGATCTCCGCCTCGGCGCCCTGCAGGGCGAGCCGCGCCTCGACCAGCCGTTCCGCCGGCTGGCCGCCCAGGTCGGTCAGGTCGACGGGGGTGATGGAGGCCAGGAACTCCTCCTGGTCGGAGGACATGGACGGCTCGTTGGACACGAAGACGCCGGAACCGCGCGGCAGCGGCCGCTCGTCGTCGGCGAGGATGTCGGGCAGCGCGGAGGTGACCGCGCCCTCGCCGCCGCCCCCGCGGCGCTCCTGCTCCGAGGCGACGATGTCGAGCCGGCCCTGCACGATCCGGCGCAGGTACGACAGGTCGGTCTCCGTCTGCCGCGCCCGGTCACGTCGCGCCCTGAGGTCCTCGATCGGGATCGCGGCCAGGTCGGCCGTGTAGCTCGGTCCCAGCACGCCGGGCATCTCGTCGCTCATCGCCGCGACCCGGTACCGGCGAGGCGGGCTCGTGCCGGCAGGTCGAGCAGGTCGCGCGCGGCGTCCGCGTCGAGCGCCGGACGCTGCGCGAGCGCGGCCAGCTCTGCCGCACGCGCTACCAGCTGGGCGTTGTCGCGGACCGGTTCGCCCGGCGCGAAGGTCAGCACGTCCTCCATGCCCACGCGGAGGTGCCCGCCCAGGGACAGCGCGGCCAGCAGGACCGGCAGGTGCGCGCGGCCGACTCCCGTCGCCGACCAGCTGGCGCCCTCGGGCAGCGCGGCCACGGCAGCGGCGAGGGCGCCCGGCGTGCCCGGCATACCGCCCGGTACGCCGAGGACGAGGTCGACGTGCACGTGCCCGTTGTACGGCGCGCCGTGCCGGTCGAGCAGCCGGTGCAGCGTCGCGACGTGGCCGAGGTCGAAGCACTCGAACTCGGGCAGCACGCGACGCTCGCGCATCCGCTCGTAGAGCTCGACGACGAACGGCCACCGGTTGACGAACACGTCGTCGCCGAAGTTGACGGTGCCGCAGGTCAGCGACGCGACGTCGGGCTCGGCATCGAGGCTGCGCAGCCGGTCCGCCTCCGTGTCGTGCACGGCCCCGCCGGTCGAGACCTGCACGACCAGCCGGGTCGCCTCGCGCAAGGCGGCGACGGCGTCACGCAGCCGGCCGAGGTCCATCGAGGACGCGCCCGCGTCGTCGCGGACGTGCACGTGCACCATGGCGGCGCCGGCCGCCTCGCAGTCGACGGCGGTCGCCACCAGCTGGTCGAGCGTCACCGGCAGGCCCGGCGCGGCGTCCGCGCCGGTCTCGGCGCCCGTGGGCGCGACCGTGATGAGCGTGCTGGGCGTCACCCGATCATGGTCGCACGCCGCGCGGGTGCCCGGTCAGCAGATGCGGCGGAGGAACGGCGTCGGGTTGACCGGCCGCCCGCCGCGCGGGTGGAGCTCGAAGTGGATGTGCGCCGGACCGCCGCGGGCGTTGCCCGTGTTGCCCACGTACGAGATCAGCTCACCGGCCGTGACGCGTGAGCCCGGCCGGGCGACGTTGCGCGACATGTGGGCGTAGTAGTACTCGTTGCCGTCGTCGCCGCGCAGGTAGACGGAGATGCCGCCCAGTCCGCCGCTCGACCAGCGGCTGATCCGGCCCGACGTCACGGCGTACGCCGGGGCGCCGTTGGCGGCGAACACGTCGGCGCCCTTGTGACGGCGGCCGCCGGAGCGGCGGTTGCCCCACGTGTCGCTGAAGGCGTGCGCGGGACCGACCAGGCAGGCGTAGTTGCCGGAGAACGTCGGTGAGCGCAGCCGGCTGGCGCGGGACGCGCGACGCGCCGCGGCGTCAGCGTCCTCGGCGAGGCCGAGCAGCGTGCGCAGGCGCCGCTGCTCGCGCTCGAGGGCGGCGAGGGACTGGTCGGACGCGCGCCGGGCCAGTGCGACACGCGAGCGGACGGACTCGACGTGGTGCCGGGTGACCTTGGCGCGGGCGATGACCGCGCGGTCGTCACGGCTGGCTGCCTCGAGCAGCGACAGGCGGTCGAGCACGCTGGCCGGGTCGGAGCTGGTGATCATGACCTCGACGACGTCGCCACCCATGCCACCGGTGTACATGAGGCGGACCCGCTTCGCGAGGCGGGCCTGGACGTCGCGCAGCTGCGCCTCGGCCTTGGCCAGCTCGCGGTTGAGCCGCTGCAGGTCGTCGCTGACCCGGCCCTGCACGGTCTCGGCCTGGTCGAGGGACTCCGCCGCCTCTTCCAGCTGGTTCTTGAGGGTCTTGGTGGACGCCGCGGGCGCCTGCACGGCCAGCGGCCCGGCCACGAACAGCACGGTGGCCAGGACGGCGAGCAGGATCTGACGCGGACGCGGTGCGAGCACCACGTCGTCGTGGACCACGTTCAGGGCTCCCCCGGACGTCGGCTGGTGGGCGTCCGGGGCAGGTTACCAGGGCGTAGGCAGGGCTCCTAGGCGAGCGTGACGCCCCTTCAGCCGGGTGCTCCACTCGATTACGCTCTGTGTCTCAACACCGGGGGACTTCCTGCCGATGCTGAGACCACGCGGGGTGTTCCTGTCGTGGTGCCCTGATTTCGCGGTGAGCGGGAGGTGTGATGGTCAACGGCGACCTCACCTCCAAGCCCCTGTGGGAGGTCCTCACCGACCTGGCCGGCTCGGAGGCCAGCGGCTGCCTCCATGTGGACGACGGCAACGACGAGGCCCTGGTCTACCTCAAGGACGGCAACGTCTACTCGATCTACGTCCCCGGGCGGCGGCCACAGCTCGGTGCCCGGCTCGTCTCCTCGGGTGCGCTCGAGCCGGAGGCGCTCGAAGAGGCGCTCGACGCCCAGCTGAACGAGCTCCAGGGCTGGCGGCTCGGCGAGCTGCTGGTGCACCTCGGCTACGTCGAGCGCTCCGTGGTCGAGAACTTCACGATGGAGCAGCTGCGCGAGGGCTACTACGACCTGTCGAAGTGGGACCAGGCGCGCTGGCGGTTCCGCAAGAGCGAGAAGACCCGCGAGGACCTGGGCGCGAGCTGCACCGTCGAGGAGCTGTTCCAGGAGGCGGAACGCCGCGACCAGGCCTGGGCCGAGGTGAACCCGGTGATCGGCGGCCGCAACGGCGTACCGGAGCTGTCGGCCAACGGCCCCAGCTCGGCCGAGATGACCCTCGACCAGGACCAGTGGGCGCTGCTGTGCAAGGTCGACGGCCGGCGCAACGTCGCCGAGCTCGCGCGCGACTGCGGCTTCACCGACTTCGAGGCCGGCCAGATCGTCTACGGCCTGAGCCGGGCCGGCCTGGTCGAGATCCCCACCGGCGACGCCGACGAGGACGAGGCCGACGTGCCTGCGATGGGCGGCGAGCTGGGCGCGCTGGCGGCCACGCTCGCCTCCCGGCTGGGCGGCGGGACGTCGACCGCCGTACAGGAGGCACCGCCGTCGGAGGACTGGGAGAGCCTCGTCGGTGACCTGCCGGCCAGCGACGACAGCGAGCTGTCCCGCCTGCTCGGCCGCGGCAGCGAGCCGGACGAGCCGCCCTCCCCGTTCGTCTCCGTCGACTTCGGCGGGCTGGGCGACCCCGAGCCGGAGCCCGAGCCCGAGCCCGAGCCGGTCGAGGAGGCGGAGTCGCTGACCAGCGTCAGCAGCGCGCTGAGCGCGCTGCTCGACGAGCTGCCGGGGGGCGCGCCGGTCGACGACGAGCTGCCCACCCTGGTGCCGTCCCTCGACGAGCCCGACGACGAGCAGGCGCGGGCCGAGCGCAGCCGAGCCGCCGCCGCCGCCGAGCTCGCGGAGATGCACACGCTCACCCGGCCGCCCGCCCCGCCGTCCGCGGTCGAGGAGCTGCTCCCGGCGCCGTCCTTGGCCGAGAGCAGCCTGGACGCCGCCGAGCGCGCGTTCGAGCAGGCCGCCCAGGGCCGCCGCGACGGCGATCGCCCGAGCCGGCGCGGCCCGGCGGAGGAGATCCCGCCGTACGTGCCGGTCGAGGACCCGGCCCCCGCGGAGGAGCCTGCGTTCGCGGCGCTTGCGGAGCCGCTGCAGTTCACACCGCTCGACGAGGCCGAACCGCTCGTCGTGCCGACGCTCTCCCCCGAGCCGCTCGCGCCGGCGGCGTACGCGCCGGCCGAGACGACCGCGGCGGCCTTCGCCGACATCCCTCCCCCTCCTCCTCCGGCGGCTGCGCCGCCTCCGCCCGCGAACTGGCCGGCGGCGGACCAGTCCGGCGGGTTCTTCGGCGAGCCGGCCGCCCCCGCGGCCGATGCCCCGCCCCCGATGACCTTCAACCCGCCGGCCGCCGGCGAGACCCGCGGCCTCGGCGACACGGCGAGCCTGCTGCGCGAGCTCTCCTCGCTCGGGCTGGAGGACCAGGCCGGTCCCGCCTCGTCGCCGCCACCCCCGCCGCCGGCCCGGCCGGCCAACCGGCCCACCCCGCCGCCGGCCAAGGGCGGCGGCAAGGACAAGAAGAAGGGCTTGTTCGGGCGCTGACGCGCCCGAACCCGCTAGCGCAGAGCCAGCGTCCGGCTGACCAGGTCGGCCATCACCTCGCGGGCACCGCCACCGATCGGACCGAGCCGCGCGTCGCGCAGCGCGCGTTCCGCGTGCACCAGCCCGAGTCCTCCCGCCGGTCCGGCGACCCGCAGTCGCAGCTCGGCCGCCGCGACGCTGAGGTCGCAGGCCAGCCACTTCGCGGCGCTGACGTCACGCAACGGCTCCTCACCGGCGAGGAAGCGCGTGAGCGCGCCGTAGGCGAGCGCTCGCACCGCGGCCAGCTCGACCACCAGCTCGTCGTACTGCCCGGCCTCGGCCCGGGCGCGGTCCCCGCCGATCAGGTCGCGCGCGGCGATGAGGCTGTGCGTCGCGGCGGAGACGGCGGCGACGGCCATGCACAGCCGCTCCCACTGGAACGACTTCATGATCATCACGAAGCCCTCGCCCGGACTGCCGAGCAGCGCCTCACCGGGAACGCGCACGTCGTCGAGCGAGAGGGCGCCGGTCTGGCTCGTGCGCCAGCCGAGGGTCGGGATCCGGCTCGCGGTGAACCCGGGGCTGTCGGTCGGTACGACGAGCAGCGAGATCGCGTGGGGTCCGGGCTCGTCGGAGGTCCGCGCCGCGACGAGGATCCAGTCCGCGCGGGCGCCGTTGGTGCAGAAGGTCTTCTCGCCGCGAAGCACCCAGCCGTCGCCGTCGCGGTCGGCGCGGGCGGCGAGGGCGGCGACGTCGGAGCCAGCACCGGGCTCGGTGACCGCGAGGCCGGCGATGTGCTCGCCGCGGATGGCGGGGCGCAGCCAGCGCTCGCGCTGCTCGGGCGTGCCGAAGCGCGCGACGTAGTACGGCGCGAGGTCCTTCGTCGCGCCGATGCCGGCGGCGACACCGCCCGAGCCGCAGCGCGTGAGCTCCTCGGCGACGACGATGTCGGCGAGCGGGTCCGGTCCGCGGCCGCCGTCCTCGGGGCCGTACTTCCAGCCGAGCAGCCCGGCCGCGCCGGCGGCGGCGTACACCTCACGCGGGAACTCGCGCACCGCCTCCCACTCGTCGGCGTGCGGACGCAGGTGCTCCGCGATCCACGCGCGCGTCTCCGCGCGGATCGGCACGTGGTGCGGCGCGAAGGGGGCGGCCCCGGGGTCCGGCTCGAGCGGGTCAATCCCCACGACGCTGCTCGCTACGTTCGCACCGCTGCGGGGGCCCCGTAGGTCAGACATGGAGTTCTTTCCTGAGCTTGTCGACGTGGCCGGTCGCCTTCACGCCGTACATCGCGCGCTCGACCTTGCCCTTCTCGTCGATGACGAACGTGGAGCGGATCACGCCGACCACCGGCTTGCCGTAGAGCTTCTTCTCGCCGTAGGCGCCGTAGGCCGTGAGCGTCGTCTTGTCCGGGTCGGACAGCAGTGGGAAGGGCAGGCTCTCCACCTCGCGGAACTTGGCGAGCTTCGCCGGCTTGTCCGGCGAGATGCCGAGAACGGCGTAGCCCGCCGCGGTCCAGTCGTCGATCGAGTCGCGGAAGCCGCAGGCCTGCTTCGTGCACCCCGGCGTGAGGGCGGCCGGGTAGGCGTAGAGCACGACCTTGCGGCCGCGGAAGTCCTTCAGCGCCACCGGCACGCCGTCGGCGTCGAGCAGTGCGAACGCCGGCGCCGGATCGCCCGGCTCGAGCCGAACCGCGTCGCCACCCATCGGTTACCTCCTGACACACCACGCCCTGATCTGGCGATACTGGCCCAATGTCGCTTCCCCGCGCAGTGCTCGCCGCCGTCCTCTGCACCGTCTCGTGCCTGGTCACCGCCGGCCCCGCGGCGGCCGGCCCGCTGACCTCGGCGTACGCCGACCCGGGGGCCCAGGTGCCGGTCGTGCTGGCGCTCGCGCCGCCCGACGCGGGTGCGCTGCACGACGCCGCGGTTGCCGTGGGCGGCAGCGCGGCGGAACGGCGGCGCGCGGTGACCGCCCTCACGCCGAGCGACACGGCGCGGCAGGCCGTCGTGACGTTCCTCGAGGCGGCCGGCCTCCGCGTGGACGCGGTCAGCGACTGGGACGTCGCCGCCACCGGCGACGCGGCCACCGTCGCGCGGGTCTTCGGCACGCGGCTGCTGCGCGCCCCGGACGGGTTCCGGCCGGCCGGTCCGGTCGTCGTACCGCCGGCCCTGGCCGGCATCGTGAGCGGCGTCTTCGGCCTGGACACGACGCCGCTGCTGCGGCCCAGCGCGATCCCCCTGGGTTACAAGCCGAGCGAGCTGCGCGACGCCTACGACGCGCCGTCCGGTGGCAGCGGCCAGGGTCTGGTCGTCGCGACCATGCAGTTCTCCGGCTGGAACGTGAACGACCTGCTCACGTACGCCGACGCGGCGGGCATCACGATGATGCCCGGCCAGGTCTACCAGGAGTCGGTCAACGGCGGGAGCATCACGACCCCCGCGGCTGGCGGTGACTTCGAGGTGGCCCTCGACCAGGAGGTGATCCTGGCGGCGGCGCCCGAGGCGTTCCAGCGCATCTACTTCGGCACCAACGGCGCGGCCGGCGCCGTTGCCGTCTACAACCGCATCGCCGACCAGGCGGTCGCCGGGCTGATCGACGTCGTGAGCATCTCGTGGGGCGCGTGCGAGCCGGCGTGGGGCACCGGGCCGACCCGCGACACCCTCAACAACGCGCTCGCCCGCATGCTCGCCGCCGGCGCGACCGTCTTCGCCGCGTCCGGCGACGGCGGCGCGTACGACTGCACGCAGCCCGGCGCCCCGAACAACACCGTCGCGGTGGCCTTCCCCGCGTCCTCGCCGTACGCCGTCGCGGTGGGCGGCACGACGCTGACCAAGGACGGCGGCGACTGGACCGAGGTCGCGTGGAACACGCCGACCGGCACCAGCGACCCCGCGGCGTACCAGGGCCAGGCCTCCGGCGGTGGGCAGTCGCTGCACTACGGGCGGCCGGCGTACCAGAACGGGCTGCCGTTCGCCGGTTCGAAGCGACTCGTGCCGGACGTGTCGTCGCTCGCCGACCCGATCGAGGGCATCGGCATCTACTGGAACAAGGCCCCCGGCGGCTGGCTGTACGGCGGCGGCACGAGCGCCGGGGCGCCGCTGTGGGCCGGCTTCCTCGCCGCGACGCTGTCGACCGAGGGACGGACGGACGGCATCGGGGCGATCCACCAGACGCTCTACTCCAACCCGCAGGGCTTCCGCGACGTGACCAGCGGCACCAACTTCGTCTTCGCCGCCGGCCCCGGCTACGACCAGGTCACCGGTCTCGGCTCGCCGCAGTGGGGGACGCTCGCCGACCACGTGCTGGCCATCCCGCTCGGGACGTTCTTCCCGCTCTCGCCGGCCCGCCTGCTCGACACGCGGGACGCCGCGAACGGCGGGCCGGTCCCGCTGGGCGCCGAGGACCCGCGCCCCCTGCAGGTCGCCGGTCGTGGCGGTGTGCCGGCCAACGGTGCGGCCGCGGTGCTGCTCAACGTCACCGCGCTGTCCGCGACGGCGGCAACGCACGTCGCGGTCTACCCGGGTGGTCCGGGTGGCCCGCCCGAGGTGTCCAACCTCAACGTCGTCCCGAAGCAGGTCGTGCCGAACCTGGTCGCCGTGAAGCTCGGGACCAACGGCACGGTGAACCTGCGCAACTTCGCGGGCACGGTGCACGCGGTCGCCGACGTCGTCGGCTGGTACTCCGACGGCACGACGAAGACCGGGTCGGTGTTCCGGCCGCTGACTCCCGCCCGGGTGCTGGACACGCGCTTCGCCATCGGCGCGCCCAAGGCGCGCATCGCCGCCGGCAAGTTCATCGACCTCGACATCACCGGCGTGGGCGGCGTACCGGCCACGGGCATCGGAGCGGTGACCATCAACGTCACGGTGACCCAGCCCAGCGCCTCGGGCTACCTCACCGTGTACCCGACCAGCGGCGCGGCGCCGCCGCTCGCGTCGAACCTCAACTTCGTCCCGAACCAGACGGTGGCCAACCTGGTCACCGCGAAGGTCGGGTCGGGCGGCAAGATCCGCTTCTTCAACAGCGCGGGGAACACGCACGTCGTCGCCGACGTCGTCGGCTGGTTCACCGACGGCACCGCCTCGACCGGCGCGCGGTTCCACGGCGTGGCACCCGAGCGGATCCTCGACACCCGGGACGGCACGGGCACCGGTGGGCAGGTCTTCACGCTCGGCCAGGAGGAGATCATCGACGCGCAGCTGGCCGGCGCGGGCCCGATCCCGCCGGTCGGCGTCACGGCGGTCGTCCTCAACGTGACCGCCACGCAGGGCACGAAGGCGAGCTACCTGACCGTGTACCCGTCGACGTCAGCGCCGCGCCCGGAGGCGTCGAACCTCAACTTCGGACCCAACAAGAACGTCCCGAACCTGGTCGTCGTGAAGCTCGGCGACCAGGGCCGGGTGCGTTTCTTCAACTCCGTCGGCGCCGTCCACGTCGTCGCCGACGTCGTGGGCTACTACCGGTAGCGGCAGAGACGCGCTGGTGGCTTGACCTACGCGTCGCCGCGGGCGACGTCGCGCTTCTGCTCGGCGAGGTCGGCGTCGACCATCGACTCGATCAGCTCCTTGAACGGTGTGGTCGGCGTCCAGCCGAGCTCGTCCTTGGCCTTGCTGGCGTCGCCGATCAGCAGGTCGACCTCCGCCGGCCGGAAGTAGCGCTGGTCGATCTCGACGTGCTTGTTCCAGTCGTCGATGCCGACGCGCGCGAAGGCCACGTCGAGCAGCTCGTGGATCGTGTGCGTCTCGCCCGTCGCGATGACGAAGTCGTCGGGCTTGTCCTGCTGGAGCATGCGCCACATCGCGTCGACGTAGTCCCCGGCGAAGCCCCAGTCGCGCCGCGCGTCGAGATTGCCGAGCGCCACCGAGTCCTGGATGCCGAGCGAGATGCGTGCGACCGCGCGCGTGACCTTGCGCGTGACGAACTCGTGCCCGCGCCGGGGGCTCTCGTGGTTGAACAAGATGCCGCTGCAGGCGAAGGCGTCGTAGGACTCGCGAGAGTTCACGGTCATGTAGTGACCGAAGGTCTTCGCGACGCCGTAGGGCGACCGCGGGTGGAACGGCGTCGACTCGCGCTGCGGCGTCTCGCGCACCTTGCCGAACATCTCCGACGACGACGCCTGGTAGAAGCGCACGCGGCCCATGTCGCCGCCGGTGTGGATGCGCAGCGCCTCGAGCATCCGCAGCACACCCATGCCCGTGATCTCGCCGGTGAGCTCGGCCTGCTTCCACGACAACCCGACGAAGCTGATGGCACCGAGGTTGTAGACCTCGTCCGGCTGGGACTGTTCCATCGCGCCGATGAGGCTGGGCAAGTCGGTCAGGTCGCCCTGTACCAGCTCGATCGAGGGGATGATCTTCTCGACCGTCGCGATCTTGGGGTTGTTCTGCCCGCGCACGAGACCGAAGACGTCGTAGCCCTTCGCGGCCAGCATCTCGCCGAGGTAGAGCCCGTCCTGACCCGTGATGCCGGTGATGAGCGCGCGCGGCACGAAGAAGCCTTCCGTGGTGGGGGCGCCCAGCGCCCGTTGACGGCCGGAGCCTACCGGGCTCAGGCGGTGAAGCTCCCGGGGGGAGAGTCGGTCACGGTGTCGGGCAGCGCGCGGTCCGCGGCGTCGTAGAAGGCGGTGACCTGACCGAGCAGGACGTCGAGGTCCTTCTCCGTCTTGTCGGCGGCGGACAGGAACGACGCGCGCGAGCCGTACTTGAGGATGCGCTCCAGCTGGTTGAGGTCACTCACGACGGTCGATATCGAGGCGACCAGCTTGCTGCCGGGTACGACGAGCGTGGACGGCGGTGACGTCTTGCGCAGGACGTCGCGCGCGCGTCCGATCGATGCCGCGGTGGCCGCGAACGGTGGGACGCCCTTCCCGGCGAACAGCCGGTCCAGCGCGCCGAACAGCTCCTTGATCTGCGCGTCCGCGACCTTCATGTAGGCGTCGTACTTCTGCTGCGCGGCGAGCTCCGCCGCCAACTTGTCGTCGGCGATCTTCTGCAGCCGCGCCGCCTCCTGCTCCGCGGCGACCTTCTCCGCCTGGATCCTGGCCGCCAGCTCCGCGGCCGCCTTCTCCTGCCGCCGCTCCTCGCGCACGTCCGCCTGCCACGCCGCGACGGCGACGCCACCGCCGGTCAGCACGAGCAGGCTGGTCACCAGTGCCACGACCTTCGGCAGGCGCTTCGGCTTCGTGGCGTACGTGAACGCCGGAGCCACCGGTGCCGGCATCGGCATGGGCGCGACCGGCGGTGCCCAGCTGACCGGCGCAGGCCGGCTCGCGTACGGCGTCGGGTTCGGCCAGCAGTACCACTGCAGGTCGGAGGCCTGGTACCACGTGCCGTCCGGCGGTGGCCAGGACTGGGGAGTCGTCACAGCGGCAGGAACCTCCGAACAGACGGAACGGGTGAGCGGCCGGCCTTCGCGTAGAGGCCGCGCAGCGCGGAGAAGAACGGCCCCACCGCGACGACCGCGTCGGCGATCGCCAGGTTGAACGCGTCGTCGTTGGGGAAGTTGCGGTCGATCAGCACGCCGATCAGCCGCTCGAGCCGGTCCGCCGCCGCCAGCAGTGCGGCCGCCTCGGCCTTCACGTCGGCGGGCGCCGGAGTCTTGCGCAGCTCCGCGACGAGGATCTTGAGCCCGTACCTGGCGAGGAGGCCTTCGAGGTCGACGTCCTGCTCGAAGTACGCGTTCAGCGGCCTGAGCACCGACGCCACCTCGGGCTCGATCGCCGCGAGGAAGGGCTCGACGCGCTTGGCGACGGCGGCGGCCGCCGCCGCTTTCGCCTCCGCCGCCTGCTTGGCGGCCGCCTGCTTCGCCTGCTCGGCGTTGCGCGCGGCGGCCAGCTGGTCGGCGATCGTGCGTTCGCCGTTGACGTCCTGCCGGTGGATCGCGTACGCGGTGCCTCCCGCGACCAGCAGGAGGAACGCGACGCATGCCGCAACGAGCTTCCACCACGAGCCGCTGGCCGCGGCCGGCTGGGCCTGCGCGTACGCGAACACGCGCTGGTCGAGCGGGTTCAGGGCCGGCGCTGTCATGGCCGGCTCGCTCAGCGGCGCGTAGGTCATGGCCGGCTCGCTCAGCGGCACGGCCGGCGGGACCGGCGCCGGGGGCGCGACCGGAGCGACCGGAGCGGCCGGCGGTCCCGGATAGGGCGTGGGGTTCGGCCAGCAGTACCAGTTGCCGTCCGACGCCTGGTACCACTGCCCGTCGCTGAGACCGCTGTAGTCGCTCATCCGCTGTCCACCCACTCGCGCAGGGCCGGCGGCATCTTCGCGCCGGACTCCGACTCCACGCGCTCGATCTCGTCGTCGAGCCCCTGGTAGGTGAAGACCATGGAGCGCCGCGCCGCGTCCTCCGTCACGGTGTCCCCGCGGTTGTCCGCGCGGTACGCCGTCGCTCGGTCCCGGTTCAGCTGCTCGAGCGCGAGCACGATCCGGCGCTGCTGACCCTCGATCAGGAACGGCGCCGGGTGAGCCTTGAGCACCTCGATCGCGCGGGCGGTGTTGTAGAGGTACTGGCCGTACAGCAGACCGGAGTCCTGCTTCGCCTTGGGGTACTTGATGCCCGCGACCCAGCTGAGCTGCTCGTAGATCAGCGGTGCGTGGGCTGCGGCCGCCTTCTTGTCCGCGGCGTACTTGGCGGCGACCGCGGCCTTCTCCGCCTCCTCGGCCTCGACCTTGGCGGCTGCGGCAGCGGCGGCGGCCCGGGCCTCCCGCCGCGTCTCGCGGCGATCCATCTCGCGCATGGCGAAGTAGCCCCCGCCGGCCAGGAGCACCGCGAGGACGGCTATCAGCGCCAGGACCTTGGGCCACGGTCGTGCGCGGCGTGGCTGTTCCAGCGACATCGGGCCCCCCCATGTCAGTCGCGCGAGAGTTCGACAGTGAGGCTGCTGAACCTCCGTGACAAGACCCTGGTTTCCGCGTCCCGCGCAGCGGCTACGGTCTCGAGGTGACCCCCCGCGTCCTGTCCGCCGTGCTCGCGTGCTGCGCGGTGGTCGCCTGCTCGGGCGAGCCTGGCCCCGCGGCCACATCCTCGTCACCGTCGACCGCGACGCCCCCGTCGGGCGCATCCGCGGCCTCCCCCCGTACGCCGGCCGCGGCTACCCCGGAGGTGACCGGCGCGGACGTCGTGTGGCCGCGCGCCGCCCGCGGTGCGGCGCCGCCGGCGTACGGAGCGGTCGAGACGCTGCGGCGTACGACGCTCTCCGACGGGACGGTCCTCGCGAGGGGACTGGTGCTGCCCCGCGTCGGCGGCACCGTCGCCGCACCCGTGGTCCTGGCACCCTGCGGGCAGCGGGCGACCGCCGTCGCCACCGACCTGCGGGTCATCCCGGCCAGCCGGCCCGGCCGGCTGCCCAAACCGGCCGCGGACGTGCTCGTCGTGATCGACCCCGGGCACGGCGGGGAGGCGGCCGGCGCCGTCGCACCGGACCGGCGTACGCCGGAGAAGCTGCGCACGCTGGAGATCGCGCGCGAGGTGCGCACCGCCCTCGCGGGCCGGGTCGGACGCGTGGTGTTCACGCGCGACCGGGACATGAACGCCGTGCTCGCCTTCCGGGTCGCGCTCGCCGACGCGCTGCGCGCCGACGCCGCCGTCTCGGTACACCTCAACTCCTCCCCCGACCAGACCGACCGCAGCGCGCCCGGCCTGGAGACCTACGGCTCGGTCGCCGACCCCGAAGGCCGCCGCTTCGCCGGCGTCCTCTACGCCGCCCAGCGGCGCTACCTCGACACGCTCGGCGGCCCGTGGGCCGGCGACCGGGACGCCGGGGCGAAGTACCGCCTGAACACCGGCGGCACGGACTACTACGGGCTGCTCCGGCGGGCGCACACGCCGTGGGTGATCTCGGAGTCGATGTTCATCAGCGCCGCCCGGGAGGCCGCGCTCGTGGCCCGGCCGGACGTGCGTACGGCGCTCGGCGGGGCGATCGCCGACGGACTGGTCGCGTTCACGACCTCCGGGCAGCCCGGATCGGGCTGGGTCCGCCCCTATCCCCGCCCGGCGGATCCGAGCGCTCCGGGGGGCTCCCGCTGCACGAATCCGTCCCAATAAGCCCGTTTTGCCCCATGATGGAGGGGCTCGGGTGCGGAGGAACGGTGCCCACGGCGTCGAAACCGTCTTGGTTACCGCGCGCGCACTCGCGCGTTGTTCACGACGTCAAGGGGCGGGGCGTCCTCCCCGGTGCTGATGCAGGAGTTGGTTGACGTGCGCAGGTCCGTCCGGTCCACCGTCGTGGGGGTCGCCCTCACCGCACTCGGCGCGTCCCTGCTGGCACTCGTGCCGAGTGCCTCCCAGGCCGCCCCGGCCGCCGAGACCAAGCTGTACATGCACAGCGCCAACGGCGGCTACCTCGAGGACTGGCTCGCGGACATCCCGCCGCTGTCCCTGCTCGGCGACGCGGCCCCCAGCGGCTCGACCATGACCACGACCCCGCCGACGGGCGAGACCGACGCGACCGCCACCACCCTCGACCCGCTCGGCCTGCCCGGCTCGCCGATCACCGCCACGTTCCCGCTGCCGGCGACCGGCGGCTCGTTCCAGACCGCCTGCTTCGACCTGTGGGCGTCGTCGATGATCGCGGACAGCCCGCTGGGCGAGATCCCGTTCGTCGGCGGCGAGCTGCACATCCAGGCGCAGGTGCAGACCGGGACGACGCCGGAGACCGTGGTGTTCGGCGGCGTGTCGAGCTTCAGCACGCTGATCGTCAGCCCGTACTTCCCCGGTGACGGCATCGTGCGCGCCAACGGGCTGGTCACGCTGCCCGCTCCGTTCGAGCTGGCCGAGTTCTCGACGCTCGCCTTCTTCATCGACTTCGTCTACAACCTCCCCGGCCAGCTGGCCGACACGACCCTGCACTACGACTCCACGTCGCACCCCTCGTCGGTGACGCTCAACCCGTCCAACTGCGGCACGTCCAACGGCATCCCCTCGGCGTCGCCGAGCGCTTCCGAGTCGGCGTCACCGGAGCCGGAGGAGTCCGAGGAGGAGGAGGAAGAGGAGGACTGCGAGCCGGAGGCCTCCGAGTCCCCGTCGGCGGAAGAGTCGGCCGGCGGCCCGCTGCCCTACCCGGGCAACGGCGTTCCCGACGAGCTGATCGACACGATCAACGACATCATCAACACGCTGCCTGTCCCCGTGGCCAAGGCGACGGATGAGAACGGCTCGCCGATCCCGTGCCCGACCGGGTCGGCGTCACCGTCCGGCGGCACGACCACGTGCGTGCCCGCCGCCACGACCAGTCCCGAGGAGGAGGAAGAGGAAGAGCCGTCCGCGTCGGCGTCCGCCTCCGCCTCACCGACTGAGGAGGCCGGCAGCGACGACCCGGTGGCCATCCTCGAGGGCATCCTGAACGAGATCCTCGGCGGCGGGGAAGAGGAGCCGCCGCCGTCGTCGGCACCGCCGTCCGGGTCCGCTGAGCCCAGCGAGTCCGAGGAGGAGGAGGAGGCACCGCCGACCTGCGCGCCGGCCGCGCCGCTCACCACGACCACCACGACGTACACCGGCGCCAAGGGCTCCATGTACGCCGACATCATCACCTTCAGCGCGCGAGTGACGACCCCGAGCGGCGCACCGGTCACCACCGGCGCGGTCGAGTTCCTGCTCGGCGGCAACGTCTACCGGGCGCCCATGGGCAACAACGGCGTCGCCACGGTCCGCGGCAAGGTGGTCGAGTCGCCGGGCACCTACCGGCTGCTTAGCCGCTACATGCAGAACGGGCCCTACGGCTTCAGCGAGGCGGCCAGCTCGTTCAGCGTGAGCAAGGCCAAGACGTACTGCACGATGGCCCGCGAGGCCACGCCGAACGCGTCCAAGCTGACCGCCACGCTGCGTCGCGGCGACGGTGCGGGTGTGTCCGGCGTGAACACGATCTTCTCGTACAAGACCAGCGCGCAGAAGAACGTGATCACCGACTCGGCCGGCTACGCGCGCTACACGTCGCCGACCAAGGGCACCCGCGGGGACACCTTCTCCAACACGTTCAACGGCAACGCCTACTACACCGCCTGCGCCGCCTCGACCCGGGTTTCGTAGCAGCCTCCTGAGCGCGGGAGGGTCCGTTCCGTCCGGTTTCCGCCGACTTTGGGGGCAGCCGGACAGGGGAGGTACGCGGTAGCGTCGAACCTTCAGCGACACCACCGCGCCGGGGCCTCGTTAGACGCGTGTCCCCATCCCAGGAGTTGATCGCCGTGCGTCTGTCCTACCGGTCCCCGCTGCTGGGGGTCTGTGCCGCCGCCCTCGGGGTCGTCACGCTCGTCTCGCTGCCCTCCGACGCCGCCGACGAGAACCCCTGCGCCGCACCGTCCGCCTCGGCCTCCGCGGAGGAGCCGGAGGAGGGCGAGGAGTCGGCGTCGCCCAGCGCGTCGCCGACCGCCGAAGAGGAGGCGCCCGGTCTCACCGGCGTCCCCGAGATCGACGCGATCCTGCAGACGATCCAGGACACGCTCATGCCGCCCGAGGAGGAGCCGCCGCCCGCCGAGACCTCCGCGCCGGAGGAGAGCGAGTCCGCCGAGCCGAGCGGCTCGGCCGCGGCCTGCACCCCGGTGACCGTGGTCTACAACGGCGCGACCGGTGCCCGGTACCGCGACATCGTGACCTTCCAGGCCCGGGTCCTGAAGGACGACGGCACGCCGGTCAGCGGCGGCACGCTGACCTTCTCCCTGCTCGGAACCAACTACCCGGTCGCGGTCGGCACCGACGGCACCGCGGTCGTCCGCGGGCGGATCATCGCCGACCCCGGCTCGCACACCGTGAAGGCCCGCTACGAGACCGCGGAGAGCGCCGGCGAGGCCACCGCGCCGTTCAAGGTCACGAAGACCGCGGCACTGTGCGGCATCGCCCGGCAGGTGTCGGGCAACAACTCGCGCCTGACCGGCTCGCTGAAGAACCCGGACAAGTCGCCGATCGTGAAGCGCAACACGATCTTCGCCTACGACGACCAGCCGCTGGCCAACGCCGCGACCGACGTCAACGGCGTCAGCAAGTACGTCGCCGGCCGGGGCGCCAAGGGCCACGTCTTCAAGGTCAGCTTCCGCGGCGACACCCGGCACACCGCCTGCCAGGCCGTCATCAAGGTGCCGTAGGGGCTACGTCTCGATCTTCGCGCGGACGCCGCCGGCCATCAGGTCGGCGGCGTCTGGCGTCTGGCGCTTCACCAGGGCGAGCGCCACAGGGCCCAGCTCGTGGTGGCGCGCAGCCGTGCCCACGAAGCCGACCCGGGTCTCCCCGTCGCCGGTCGTGACCGCCTCCCCGGCGGCGGGCAGCTGGTCGCCGCCGTCGAGGTGGAGCAGCACGAGCCGGCGCGGCGGCCGCCCGAGATTGTGCACGCGCGCCACCGTCTCCTGGCCCCGGTAGCAGCCCTTGTCCAGGTGCACCGCCGAGTCCAGCCAGCCGACCTCGTGCGGGATGGTCTTGTGGTCGGTCTCCAGGCCGAGCCGGGGCCGGCGTACGGCCACGCGCAGCGCCTCCCAGCCCCAGGCGCCCAGCGGGCTCGCCCCCGCCCCCAGCAGGGCGTCCCACATGTGCGACAGCCGGTCGCGCGGCACCAGCAGGTCGTAGGTCTCGTCACCGGGCCACGGCACGCGCCGCACCCACCCGCCGCCGGCCAGGTCGCGGACGTCCCACACCGCGAGCTCAGCCGGGTGTCCGGCCGCTCCGAGCACGGCGGCCGCCGTCGGCCCGGTGAGCGTGAGCACGGCGTACGCCGGCGTGACGTCGGCCGGGTCGACGTCGAGCAGGAAGCGCATGGCGTCGAGGAAGTCGAGCAGCGCGGGCGCGGTGGCCGGCTCCACGTCGAGCCAGGTCGCGGCGCCGTCGTCGGCGACCAGCGCGTGATGCTCCACGTGGCCGTGCGGGGACAGCACGAGCGTCTCGGTGCCGCGGGCGGCCGGCAGGTCCGTCAGGTGCTGCGTCGTGAGGCTGTGCAGCCAGCTGCGCCGGTCGGTGCCGCCGACGCGGAGCACGCCACGGTGCGACCGGTCGACCACGCCCGCCCCGGCCTCGGCGGTCCGCTGCTCGGCCAGCGGGTCACCGTGGTGCAGGGCCACACCCGTGTCCGGGCCCTGCGCGGGCACGGCGCCCGGCCGGTCGAGCAGGGGCGAGCGGTATGGGTCCACGACTAGAGCCAACCAGAAGGGCCGGGGGCGTATGCCCCCGGCCCTTCTGGTGTGCTGAGTCCTACTGGTAGTAGCCGACCAGGTCGACGATCACGTGCACCGAACCCGTGCTGTTGTAGAAGGACACGGTGTTGGCGCTCGCGCCGCTGCTCGGCACCCGCACGGTCACGCCGTTGGGCACCGTCAGGTTCTTCGACCAGTTCAGGTTCGACGTGGTGGGGATACCCACCGCGGCGTCGGCCGGGCGCACCGAGAGGAAGCTCGGCGCGGTGCCCCTCTCCACCGTCACGTTGAAGACGGCGCCGGTGGAGTTGGCCGGGACGAAGCCGTTGAGGTTCAGCGGCCGCTCCGCACCGGGACCGAAGCTGGTCTGCCCCGTGGTGCGGGTGTCCGCGATCCGCTGCGGGTCGACGGGGAAGAACGTCGTCCCACCGGTCGAGGTGAAGTAGCCGACCACGTCGGCGATCACGTGGACGCTGCCCGCCTGGTTGTAGAAGCGGACCTTGCCCGCCGACACGCCGCTGCCCGGCACGCCGACGATCACGAGGTTCGGCTTGGTCTGGCCCGGGACGACGTTGATGTTCGACGTCGTCGGGACGCCCGTCGCCCCTCCCGGCTGGACCGAGACGTGGGTGTGCGCGCTCGCGCCGGTGGCGGTCACGTTGAGGATGACCGCGGTGGTGCCGACGCTCGGGATCGAGGTGTCGCCACCCACCACCTGGAGCTCACGGGAGTTCGCCGCGCCGTTGCCCAGCGCGCCGCCGAAGCCGCCCTTCGGGGGCGAGGAGGCCTCCGTCGTACGGGTCTCGAGCAGGCGCTTCGGGTTGACGCTCTGGAAGAACGCCCCGTTGGCGTCCGGCGTGTACCAGCCGACCAGGTCGGCGGTCACGTGCGTCGAGCCGATGAAGTTGTAGAACCGGAGCTTGCCGTTGGCCCCGAGCTTCACGGTGACGAAGTTCGAGACGTCCTGCCCGGCCACGAAGTTGAGGAACGACGTGGTGGGCTCGCCGGTGCTGCCACCCGGCTGGACGGCGAGGACGCCGGCCCGCGAGGGCTGGGTGACGGTCACGTTGAGCACGACCGCGTTGGCGTTGGCCGGCACGCCGTTCGTGCCCTGCACGGTCAGCTCCTGCGCTCCGGCCGTGCCGGAGACCATCGGGCCGGCGAAGCCCTTCTGGCCCGGACCGGGCCGGGTGTCGAGGATGCGCACCGGGTCCACGGCGGTGAACCGCGCACCCTGGCTCGGCGGCGGCGGCTGGCTGCCCGACGTGATGTTGAGGCAGTTGTTGCAGTTGCCGGTGCCGCCGTCGGGGTTGGTGACGGTGATGGTGTGCGGACCCACGAGCGCCGTCGAGCTCACGTTGAGGGTGCCGGTGATCGTGGACGCGGTGTAGGTGCGGTTCGTCAGCGTCACCTGCGGGTCACCGAAGCTGACCGTCGCGCCGTTGACGAAGTTGCTGCCGTTGATCGTCGCCGAGGCCGGCGCTGAACCCTGCGCGCGGGTCGCCGGGTTGATATTGCTGACCACCGGCGAGGGCTGGACGTTGAAGCACCCGGTGCAGGTCGCCGACTTGTTGTCGGTGTTCTTGACCGTGACGTTCTTCGCGCCGTTGGCGGTGTCGTTGGCGATGTTGATCTTGAGACTCATCGAGTTCGGCGGGTTGTAGGTCTCGGAGCCGCCGACCACGGTGATCTTCGGGTCGGAGAAGCTGACCGTCGCACCCGGGAAGATGTTCGTCCCGGTGATCGTGATCGGGAAGTCAGTGCTGCCCGCACCGGCCGTGGCCGGCGACACCGCACCGGAGGCCGGGAGTGTCGGCGCCGAGGCGACGACGGTGAAGCAGGTGCAGCTGCCGAACCCGCCGAGCGTGTCCTCGACACGCACCTGGCGTACGCCGGGCGCGGCGTTCGTCAGGTTGAACGTGGCGCTGATCGACGTGGTGGTCGACGTCACCGAGGTGCCGACGATGTCCGGCTGGCCGGGCATGACCAGTCGCACGCTCATCTGGCCCGCGGTGAACCCACCGCCGGAGACGGTGACGTTGAGCGGCTGCGTGTTGAGCCCGCTGGCCGGCGAGGTGCTGTTCACGGCGAAGGTGTCGACCGCGAAGCAGCCGCCGCAGTTGAGCCGGCCGCGGTTGTTGTTGTTGGTGACGATGACGTCCTTCACCCCGGGCGGGGCGTCCGCCGCGATGCTCACCGGGACGGTGATCTGCGTGCCGGCGTCATTGACGGTGGCGGCGCCGACGCCCACTCCCGTGTGCGGGATCTGGACCGTGACACCGCCGTTGGCCGAGTTGGCGAAGTTGGTGCCGTTGATGGTCAGGGTGAACGACACCCCGCGACCGCGGCTGCTCGGCGACACCGCGTCGATGTTCGGTCCGGACGCGATCAGCAGGCAGGGGTTGGCGGTGCAGTTGTTCTGGCCGCCGTCGCTGTTGACCCAGGTCACGATGCGCGAACCGATCGACGCCGTGCGGGCCACCGAGATGTCGACGGTGGCCAGCGTCGGGCTGTCGACGGTCACGCTGTGGACGGTGATGTCGTTGGGCACGGTGAGCAGGAACTGCGCCCCAGGAGCGATCTGGAAGCCGGTGCCCGTGACCTTGAGGATCGCGTGCTCGGCCCCCGTGCCCACGGTGTTGCGGTTGCTGTTCACCGTGGTGACGTCGATCTTCGACACGGTGGGACGCGCGTTGATGAACAGCGCGTTGGTCTGGAGGCGGCTGCCTCCGTCGGTGTTGATCACCTGGAAGTCGCGCGCGCCGACCACCGTGTCGTTGCCCGAGCCGACCGAGATGACCAGGGCTGCGGTGGTGTCGTTCACGACCGTGAACGAGTTGATGATGATGGTGTTGTCGATGGCGCCGGTGCCGGGGATGCGGAAGTTGGCCGCCATGCCCGGCAGGAAGCCGGAGCCGTTGACGGTGATCGCCCGCTGCTGCGCGCCCTTGCCGGCGACGTTCGGGGTCAGCGACAGCGGACCCGGTGCCGGCGTGACGTTGAAGCCCCCGGGCAGGAGCGCCGTCTTGTTGTCCGTGTTGGTGATCACGACGTCGTGCAGCCCGACGGTGGCGCCGGCCTGAGGCGTGATCGTGCCCTGGATCTGGGTGTCGGTCAGGGTGGTGACCGAGGTGACGATGTTGACGTCCTTCACGCCGCCGATGAACAGCTCGACCTTCACGCCGCGGGCGAAGTTGCTGCCGGTGGCCGTGAACGGCACGGTCGCCGAGTTCGCGCCGCGCGTGGTCGGCAGGAAGCCGCTGATCGTCGGGAAGGAGGCCAGGATCGTGAAGCAGTCGACGCAGATGTCGGTCATGACGCCGTTGCCGACCCGCAGGTCCCAGGACGGCAGGCCGTTGGGGCTGGGACCGGCCAGCCGCAGGTCGAAGACCGCGGTGCCGTTGCGCGTGGTGGGGTTGTAGCTGACGGCGGTGCCGGCGATGGACTGCGAGTTGGCCGTGCCCTGCTGCGGTCCGAGCAGGGTCACCGTCGGAGTCGACAGGAAGGTCTGCTCGGTCCGGAACGAGATCGTCGTGCTGCCCGTGTTCGGCTCAGCCGTCGGGAACACGTTGGTCACGGCCCCGGCGCTCGCCGTACCGGCGAGCAGCGGCGCGAAGCCGACCAGGAGTCCGGCCGCCAGTACGGCGGAAGCGGCGCGGCGGAAGTGGTGGCGAGTGTTCATCGGACTCCTATGTCCATCGCTGACGCGACTGGGGACGGAAGCGTCGGGATGCAATTGCGCAGAAAAGGGAGTGCAGCAGGCATTCTTCGGCAAATCACCGGTGGCTCCCTCCCGGATTGACTACTTAACCACAGGAGCAGAGCCACTTTGCCCTTCCCCGGACGTGTCCCCCGGGTCACTTCTCGGTAGCACCCGGTCCGCGGTTCTAGGCTCACCGGCGTGACCCGAACCTCGCTGGCGGTGCTCGGTCGCGGCCTCGTCGACCCGGCCGAACCGGTGCTGCGGGCCGACGACCACGGCGTGCTGCGCGGCGACGGCGTCTTCGAGACGGTCCGGGTGCACGACGGAGGTCCGGTCCTGCTCGCCGAGCACCTCGACCGGCTGGCGCTCGGCGCGGCGCGGCTGTCGCTGCCGGTCCCCGACGCCGCGGAATGGGCCGAGCTCGCCGCCACGGCGCTGGCCGCG
>CAZYXZ010000016.1:0-3870 GCA_964651395.1 uncultured Frankiaceae bacterium | reverse complement strand
CCTCAAGCTGGTCTGCACCCGCGGGCCCGACGGCGCGGAGCCCGTGGCGTACGCGTTGGTGACCGCCGTGCCCGAGGCGCTGCTCGCCGCCCGGAAGCACGGCATCGACGCCGTGACGCTGACTCTCGGCATCCTCGCCGGCGCGCGGCGGGCGGCGCCGTGGCTGCTCGGGGGCGTCAAGACCACGTCGTACGCCGTCGCGATGGCGGCGCAGCGCGAGGCGGCCGACCGCGGTGCCGACGACGTCATCTGGCTGGCCGGTGACGGCGAGGTGCTCGAAGGCGCCACGTCGAACGTCGCGTGGGTGACCCGCGGCCGGCTGGTCACCCCGCCGCACGACAACGGGATCCTGGCCGGCACGACGCTGGCCGCGCTGCAGAAGGACCTCGAGATCGAGGTGCGCTCCGGGTACGTCGACGAGCTGCGCGCAGCCGAGGAGATCGTGCTCACGTCGTCCATCCGCGGTGTCGTGGCGGTCCGCATGCTCGACGGGGCCGAGGTGGGCACGGGTGGGATCGGCCCGGTCGCCGCGAAGCTGAGCGCGTCGTACGAGCAGCTGGTCCGGGACGAGGGGGGCTGATGCGCGAGCACCGCTACACCATGGAGCTGCCCCACGCGGCGGCCCGCGTCTGGGCCCTCATGCAGGACTACCCACGCTGGACCGAGTACGCGCCGATGGTCATCGAGGTACAGGTGCTGCACCCGGGCGACGAGCACACCAACGGCCTGCTCCGGCGGGTCATCTACAAGATGCCGCTCGGCCGGCGCGGCAGCGCCCTCGAGCTGGTCACCGACGTCACGCCCGAACGCGGCTACACCTACACGATGATCAGCAGCGACCCCGGCAACGACCAGACCGGCGCGGTGCGCCTCGAGCCGGACGGCCCCAACCGGACGCTGCTGCACTTCGAGGAGCGCTACAACCTGACGAAGGCGCCGTACCGGTGGTTCGAGGGCCCGATCTACCGCTTCATCAACAAGCAGAACGAGGCGTCGATGCGCCGGCTGTCCGAGTACCTGAGCGCCCACCCGGAATACCGGCCCGAGCTCGCGGACTAACCCTCGTCGATGATCACCTCGTCCGGTACGACGAGCGGCTGCTGCCGGTAGAACAGCCGCGCCCCGCGCGCGGTCGGCTGGTAGACCTCCAGGCGCAGCGTGCGCGTCTGGCCGGGGTCCAGGGTGAGTGTCGTGGACGCGATGCCGTGACCGAGCTCGGTCTGGAACTCCAGCAGGACCGGCTTGCCGTCGAGCGTGGCCCGGGTGGCCTGGGCGCCGACGGCGAGGTAGACCGACAGGTACACCTTCTGCTGCCCGCGGATCCGCGGCGCGCCGGGCGGCAGGTCCCCCCGGATCACCACGTAGTCCGGGAGCCCGGTCTTGGGGGCCGTGTTGGTCAGCTGCACCTCGACGACGCCGGCTGCCTGGGCCACCGGACTGCCCAGCCCGACGTCGACGAGCTCGTTCGTGGTGCGCGAGCTCACCGTCACCTTGCGCCGCAGGTAGTAGTCGAGCTTGCTGCCGCCCGCGTCCTGCGTGACCACCTGCAGGTACGGCGTCCGCAGTCGCGGCAACGAGCCGGAGATCGGCAGCGGGGTCAGGATCGCCTGCTCCGGGGCGCGCGCCGAGTACACCTGCACGTGGCCCTCGAGCACGGCGCGACCCAGCCGCTCCGCCAGCCGCTGGGGGTCGGCGTTGCCCGCGGCCACCTTCTGGTAGACGGCGCGGACCGCTTCCTTCAGATAGTCGTTGCGTGCTCCCCCGGTCGGGAACCGGGCGTAGAAGTCGGCGAGCGTGAGGAACGCCGCGTTGCCCGCGTCGATCTGCCGCCCGTCGGGCAGACTGGCCGGGCCGGTCGCCTCGAGGATGCGCGCCAGGGCGATCGGGTCCACCGCCAGCACGCCGTCGATGGCGTTGCCCTGCGTCTGCCGCCACAGCGCGGTGACGATCTTGCCGACGTGCGGGAAGTGCGGGGACATGTTGGCGTTGAGCCAGAACCGGTCGGAGGCGAACCGCGCGTAGCGGCCGCGGAACTCCGCGCCCATGTCCACCGGCGCGCGCGGCGCGTTGACCAGCTCCTCGTTGGCGCCGACGTGCTCGAGCGTCAGGCGCCCGCGGTCGGCGCGGAAGATGGCGAACGCGCCGATCAGGCCGCCCGTCGCTCGGGCCTCCGCGTTGTTCTGGATCGCCACGAAGTAGCGCCGCACGCCGCTGCCGCCGAGCATGTCCGGCACCAGCCGCGCCGACGCGGACGCCCCCGTGACCAGCCGGTCCAGCCGGTCCAGCCGCTCGAGCACCGTCTTGCGCGCGTCGTCGACCGGGTGCAGCGCGTCGAGCGGCAGCGCGGCGACGCCCGCGCGGATCTCCCGGAGCCTGGTCCCGGCGTCCGTGAGGGGCTTCACCGCGGCCCGGAACGGCGCGATGTCGACCGTCGCGCCGAACGTCTTCCCGCGCGAGGAGAGCACCCCCGCGGCGTCGACCAGGCCGGGGAGGACGTCGTCGGCCAGGTCGTCGGCCGCGACGGCCAGGCCGCGGGTCACCCGCAGGCTCGGGCCGGAGACCGGGAGGCGCGCGTAGAGCCGCATGACCGGGTCGGCCGTCGCGGCGACGGCGGAGTCGGTCTTGCGCGCGATCTCGCGCACCCGGTCCGGCGCGCCGGTGGAGTCACCCGCGCGCAGCTGGGCCGCGAGCGCCGAGGTCGCGTCGCGCGCCTGCGTCAGCAGCCGCCGAGTCTGGTACAGGCGCGCGCCGCACCAGGCCGCGCCGAGCAGCACGAGGAGCGCGACGACGCCGAGGAACGGCAGCGAGCGCACGGCCCCACGACGCAGCCGCCGGAGGAACAGGCGTGAGGGACTGAGCGGGCGGCGTGCGGAACGGCGTTGCGCCGTACCCGGTTCGGTCACGCCCCGCGAGAGAGCTGCGTGCGCCGGCGACGGCGCGCCGCGACCGTCAGACCGCTACCCGTGAGCACCAGGCAGAGACCGGCGACCAGCGCGGGGATCGTGGCATCGGTGCCCGTGCGCGGCAGCCCGGAGCCGTCGCCGCCGACATTGGTGTCCGGGTTCTGCAGCCGTACGCCGATGACGATGACCGTCGCGGTCACGAGGCGGGTGGCACCGCGTACCTCGGTGAACGGCGGCGGCACGGCCTGGCCGAGGGGGACCCGGGAGAAGAAGGACTCCGCCCTGGTGCCGAGGCGCTGCACCGAGGCGGCCTGCGGGACCTGACCGCTGCCGTCGGGTCCGGTGCCGACGAGCACGTGCACACCGACCGTGGCCGTGCTGTCGAAGCAGATCTCGCTGCGGAAGGCGCCCGCCGAGTCGGCCGTCTCGCTCGGCCGGGCCCCACCGTTGTCGGTGACGGTGACCGTGCCGCCGGGCGCGAAAGGCCCACCGCCGAAGCTCGTACAGTCGCCGATCTCGACCCGCGTCTCCGTCACGAAGGCGAATCCGGGGTCGGGGGGGTACTGCGCGAGGGCCGGCGCGGCCATCACCACGGTCGCGAACGCCGTGTAAGCAAGCAACCGCGGGGAGCGCACGCCATACCTCCTGCTGGGCGGCGAGGTGGGGGGATCCACCCTGCCGGCAATTCATCGGCTGATTTCGGGCAGACCTAAAAGTAGGGAAGTCCGCCAAATTCGATCTGTGGACGCCAGCGTAACCTGCCGGCGCTGTTCTATCCAGGCCCGCCAGGTCTGTGTTCGGTAACGGCGCCGTGCTGCGGACCAGGCGCCGCCCGGGGTGGCTGAGGCGCAGGAGGCCCCTGCGACCCCGGCCGGACGGCCGGTGCCGCCGCGGGCTGGGGTGGCCTGGGCGGGGTCGCCGGCGCGGGCGCCGGAGCCTGGACCGGAGCCGGGGCCGGGGCCGGGGG
>CAZYXZ010000015.1:2309-51317 GCA_964651395.1 uncultured Frankiaceae bacterium | reverse complement strand
GAGGGCGACCTCAAGGAGAACGGCGGCTACCACGCCGCCAAGGACGAGCAGGGCAAGGCCGAGGCGCGGGTCCGCCAGCTCACGCAGCTGCTGCGCGACGCCAAGGTCGGCCGCGCACCGGTTCGCACCGACATCGCGTCGCCGGGCAGCGTCGTCACCGTGCAGTTCGAGGGCGACAGCGAGCAGGAGACCTTCCTGCTCGGCTCGCGCGAGGACCACGTCGAGGGCTACTCCATCTACTCGCCGTCCTCACCGCTGGGCCACGCGGTCCTCGGACACGGACCGGGCGAGGTCGTGACGTTCGAGGCGCCGCGCAAGTCGATGAAGGTCACCATCGTCTCGGTGACAGCACTCGGCTCGTAGGACGCCATGACCGACGTCTTCCCGGTCGAGGGCATCGACGCGATCGTCTTCGGCGTCGGCAACGGCAAGCAGGCAGCGCACTTCTACTCCACGGCGTTCGGCTTCCGGGTGACCGGCTACGCCGGGCCGGAGACCGGTGACCGCGACGCCGCGTCCTACGTGCTCGAGCAGGGCAAGGCGCGCTTCGTGCTGCGCTCGCCGCTGCGGCCGGGCACGCCGCTCGCCGACCACGTCAGCCGGCACGGCGACGGCGTGATCGACGTGGCGCTGCGCGTCCCCGACGCGCGCGCGGCGTACGAAGGGGCGGTCGCCCGTGGAGCGCGCGGGCTGAGCGAGCCCGAGGTGCTCGAGGACACGACCGGCAAGGTGGTCGTAGCCAGCATCGCGACGTACGGCGAGACGCGGCACTCACTGGTCGAGCGCACGGCATACAGCGGCTGTTACCTGCCGGGTTTCCGTCCGGTCGAAGACCGGACTCCGCCACAGCACCGCCGCTTCCAGGCAGTCGACCACGTGGTGGGCAACGTCGAGCTCGGGCGCATGGACGAGTGGGTGGAGTTCTACTCGCGGGTGATGGGCTTCACCCAGCTCGCGGAGTTCGTCGGCGACGACATCGCGACGGAGTACTCCGCGCTCATGAGCAAGGTCGTGTGGGACGGGCACGGGCGCGTGAAGTTCCCGCTGAACGAGCCCGCGGTCGGCCGCCGCAAGAGCCAGATCGACGAGTACCTCGAGTTCTACGGCGGCCCCGGTGTCCAGCACATCGCACTGGCGACGAACGACATCGTCGGCAGCGTGCGGCAGATGCGCGCCGACGGCGTCCAGTTCCTCGAGACACCCGACACCTACTACGACGACCTGGCCGCACGCGTGGGCAACGTGCGGGTCGGCGTCGAGGAGCTGCGCGAGCTGCGCATCCTGGCCGACCGCGACGACGAGGGCTACCTGCTGCAGATCTTCACGAAGCCGGTGCAGGACCGGCCGACGGTCTTCTTCGAGCTGATCGAGCGGCACGGGTCGCAGGGCTTCGGCAAGGGCAACTTCAAGGCGCTCTTCGAGGCCATCGAGCGCGAGCAGGGACTCCGCGGCAACCTCTAACCCGTTGAGGTGGGAGTTTGAGCCTGCGCGGGAACTCCCCCCGCAACGGTGCGCGGGCGGGGAGGGTGAGGCCGACGCGGTTGTCGAGCGGCTTGCCCGCCGGCCACGTGAACGCCCACGTCCCCTTGGCCGGGATCTCGTTCTCCGGCTGGTCTACGGTCTGGATCTTCAGGACCCGCGTGCGGGCGTCGTAGTACGTGCCGGCCACACGGACGTCCACGACGTGCACGTCGCGGGCGTTGGTGACCACGCCCGAGTACTGCCGGCTGGTCCGGCTGTTCTTCGTCGCCGTGATCGCCGCGGTGACCCCGTTCGTGTTCGCCGTCGTGTTCGTGTAGCCGAGGACGTGGACGACGTAGCGCGAGAACTGCTGCGGCGGAGTGTGGATGGCGGCCTGCCACGGACCGACCCGGCGCGGGCCGATCAAGGGCAGCACCGTGCGGTTGCCGTAGGCGGCCACCAGGTTGCCCTTGGCGTCGTAGTACGACAGCTGCACGCGCACCGCCGTGACCCAGCCGGGAGTGTTGTTGAGCACCTCGCCGGTGACCCGCCACGCGCCGTTCTCGTCGTTGTGCGCGTAGACGTTGGTCGGGTACACGCCCTGCGCCCGCGGCTGGAACCGGACGACGTAGGGGGACGTGGTCCTCGTCGATGCCGTGACGCCCATGACGCGGACGAAGAACGTGCCCTGCGGCAGCGGCACGAGCATGTCCTCGAACTGCGTGCCGGAGACGTTGCTGCTGCGCAGCAGCTTCAGCTTCGCGTCGTAGAGGTCGAGGCGGAGGTCGGCGGTGAGGTCGCCGAGGATGACGTTGGTCCATCGGCCGGCGGGGAGCACGAACTTGTACCAGTCCACGTCGCCGGCCGTGATCGACTCGGCGATCCAGGTGTAGCTCGGCGAGGCGGCCATCCCCGCCGTCGCGGTGCCCGGCGCATCAGCCGCCTGCGCCGACCCGGGAACGGCGATCACTGTCGCCGTCGCCGCGGCGACCACGAGGCTGCGCAGGACCGAGCGGGCTCTGGTGTTCACCCCCTCAGGATCGCACCTACTCGTACGGCTGTCTGGGTTCCCGGATCCGCGCGACCGACTGGGCGGTGAACACGGGCAGGCGGCTTTCGATCACCCGACCGTCCGCCGTGCGCTCAGGCGGCACCCGCTCGCCCACCACGGACAGCCACGTGTCGCTCGGCGGCAAGGGCATTGGGGCGCCGCGGACGACCACCTTGATCGGCCGGCCGTCCGCGGCACAGCAGCTGATGACGAACCGTGTGAGCAGGAAGGTGTCGCCCGAGCTGTTCGGGTCGGGAGAGACGAAGCCGACCAGCCGGATGCGCTGACCGTCGAGCGAGTCCTTCTCGTCGTAGAGCGTGCGGAGCGTGTACTCGTTGAGGCTGAGCGGCACGGCTCCGTCCACCGGGGCCGGCAGCGCGGGGAAGCCGCCACGGCGGGGGGCCACCCGGACGTCCTGCCGACCCGCGGCATAGGACCCGAGAGACACCGGGGCGATGAGGAAGATGGCCAGCACCGGGAGCGTGAGCAACCACGCGACCGCCGGGACGTGCGAGTGGTCGTGCGGCGCCTCGTCGTCGGCGTCGACATCGACCGGCTCGGCATCCGGTCCGGGACGCGCGGCCCTGACCAGACCGACGACGGCGAGGAGCCCGAGCAGCGCGCCGGCGACGATCAGCCAGGGCCGCAGTCCCGGCTTCACGTACCGCAGGTAGGCATCGCTGAGCGACAGCCGGAGGATGGCCACGCTGACGAGTGCGAGCAGCCCGTGCTGCGTCTCCGTGTTCATCGGGTGGCCGTGTTCATCGAGTGGCCGTGTTCATCGAGTGGCCGTGTTCACAACAGCCACCCGGCCAGCAGTACGGCGGACCCGACGGCGATCACGAAGCTCACCGGTGCGAAGCGCACCGCGAAGGAGCGGCCGAACGTGCCCGCCTGGAGCGCGACCAGCTTCAGGTCGACGACCGGCCCCACCACCATGAAGGCCATCCGTGCGGACATCGAGAACTGGGTCAGGCTGGCCGCGACGAAGGCGTCCGCCTCGGAGCAGATGGCGAGCGCGAACGCGAGCAGCGAGAGCGCGACGACGGCCGAGACGCCGTTGCCGGCCACGGAGTCGAGCAGCGAGCGCGGAACGAGCACGTTGAGCGTCGCCGCCGTGATGCCGCCGACCACGAGGAACCCCCCCGCGTGCAGGAAGTCGTGCTGCGCGGTCGCCCGGAACGCGTCCCACCGGCTGTCGCCCCCGGCCAGGTGGCGGCGCCGGGCCCGGTCGACCCACGCCTCCTTCCCGAGCCGCGACCAGAGCAGTCCGACGGCCACGGCGGTGAGCAGGGAGGCGAGGAAGCGGACCACCACGACGCGTGGCTGGCCGGGGAAGGCGACCGCCGTGGACACCAGGACGACGGGGTTGATGGCCGGTGCCGCGAGGAGAAAGGTGAGCGCCGCCGCAGGTTGGACGCCACGCGCGATCAGGTTGCCGGCGATCGGCACCGAGCCGCATTCGCATCCCGGCAGGGCGACGCCGGCCAGGCCGGCGACCGGCACCGCGAGGGCCGGGTTGCCGGGCAGCACGCGGGCGAACCACTCGGCCGGGACGAACGCCGCGATGGCCCCGCTGACGATGACGCCGAGGACGAGGAAGGGCATCGCCTGGATGCAGAGGGCGACGAACACGGTGGCCCAGGTCTGCAGCAGCGGCCGGTCCAGCGCGGACTCCAGCGTGCCGCGCAGGAGCGCGGCCACCACGAGCGCAGCCGCGAGCAGCTCCAGCGTCGGGACGCGCCGTTGCGTCCGGGGCGAGCTGGGGGCCGCGGACATGGAGCCAGTGTGGCTCAGGCGGCGGACCGCCGCGTGCGCCGGGTCCGCTGACGCATGGCGAACGCGAAGAGCGCCAGACCCATCGCGGCCATCTCCCAGTCACCACCGGTCGCGGCGAGCGTCTTGCCCGGCTTCGGCTTGTCGACGACTGGCGGGCGCACCGGGCTGAATCCCGGTCGAGCCGCGGAGCCGAGGCCGGCCGCGTCGTAACGGACCGCGTTCTCCATGATGTACAGACCGCTGTAGGTCAGGGCGTAGTTGCGCAGGCCATAGCGGTGGTCGTTGTCCTCGGTCGGCATCGGCAACGCGCCGCCGACCAGACGCACCAGGCCCTTGCCGTGACCGATCTGGCCGACGCTGACCTTGCCGGTGCCCGTCGTGCCGACCATGGTGCCGCCGGCCTCCTCGAGCGCGGCCTGGTCCACGACCGTCATGGGCGATGCGGCGTTACCGATCTCGTAGCCCAGTGCAGGGGCCTCCACGAGCTGCCGGGCATTGGCGCGGAGACCGGCTACGAGCGCGTGCTCGAAGGTCTGGATGTCGGCGTACGGCTGGTACACCTCGATGTCCTCGATCGAGTCGGCCTCGACGAGCCCGAGGTCGCCCAGCGCGTGGAGGGCACGGTCGGTCAGGACGAGGTTGCCGCCCCGCGAGACCCAGTCCTTGATGTTGGTCCAGTACTTGCCGGCGTCGACCTTGCGGTTCTGCGGGTCGCGCGGCAGCGGGACGTCGGCCAGCACCAGGGTGTCCAGCTGGTCGAGGTGCTTCGGGTCGTTCGCCACGTCGGCCGCCGCAAGTCCGCGGAACGGGTTCGGCATCAGCCGGCTGGTGTCGGTGAACCACCGCTGGTTGGTGACCGAGTACGGCACCTGCTTGATCGGCGTGCCGTTGTCGCTCTCCTTGTTGAAGCCGACACCCGGGCCGTTCTTGTCCTTGTCGGTGACCGGGTCGGGGTTGATCACGTAGCCGGGCTGGCCGCCGGTCTCGAGCTTCCAGTTCTTGTCGTTGAACTCGATGCGCTCCGTGATCGCGTACGCCATGGCGGTCTTGATGATCGCCCGGGACGCGTTGATGTGGTTCTCCTGGAGGTAGACGTTCCAGGCCTTCTCCGGGACGGTGTGGTTGAGGAAGATCTCGTAGTCCATGCCGGTGAAGGCCATGTCGGTGGCCAGGTAGTCGCCGAGGAAACCGGTGTCGGTGTAACCGAGCGTGTCCCAGACGGTGGCCCAGTGCGCGGGCATCGTCGGGATCGAGTTGGCCGGGATCTGGCCCTCGAGCTCGGTGCCGTCGAGGACGTCCTCGGCGCCTTCGCTCTCGTTGCCGCCGGTGGCCTCCTCGATCTGGTTCTGGATGCCGGCATAGAGCGTCTCGTCGATGACCGACTTCGTCCGCTCCGCGATCGACATGAGGCGCCGGTGCTGCACGGAGTCGAACTGGCCCGCCGGATACATGATGTCGACATAGGCGCGCGAGGTGAGCTCGCCGTGCACGTCGGCGCCGTAGGCCATCAGCTTGCCGTTACCGGCGTTCTTCACGTCCTTCATGAACTTCACCATGTACGAGGCTTCGGTCTCCTCGAGCGGGTTGCGCGAGATGTCGATGCGACCGACGGTCGGCATCTGCCGGTTCAGGTCGGTGCCCATGCCGTTGGCCCGCGTGAACAGGCCGGGCGGTACGCCGAAGACGTCGCCGGCCGCCCAGCCGTCGGGGTTGACCTCGGCCAGGTACACGACCTGCTTGGCCAGCACGTCCTTGACCTCGTAGGAGTGGAACTCCGGCTCGCGGCCGGTGTTGGTGACGTAGTTGTCGACGCCGTCCACGATCTGGCCGCTGGTCTCGGCCGCCATGGCGAGGTCCTCGGTGGCGCGCAGGCCGCCCTCGAGGCCGCCGCGCTCGTTGCCGTGGATCGACAGGGAGAAGAACAGCGTGTCCTTGCCCTTGTCGGGCACCTGGTGGTCCGTGATCTTCAGGACGAACAGGTCGCGTCCGTCACCGGTGTCGCCATCCTCGTAGGAACGGATCCCATCGCTGCCCGCACTGACCGCCTTGTCGTCCTTGAAGTACTCCCGGAGCGTGATCAGCGACACCCAGCGGGGGTACTTCTGAGCGAGGAACTCCATGCCGTGCTGCGCCTCGCGGAAGCCGAGAGGGTCCGGGTTGAACTGGACGTAGGACTTCGTCATCGCGGCCTCGGGGAACACCCGGTTGCCACACGCGGCCAGGGGCGGACCGCCCATGTAGCCATCCGTGCAGACCGGGCTCGCGGCGGCGGCACCGGCCGGACCGAGCAGGGCGACGGTGGCGAGCGCGACGGCGGCGACGCGGCTGAGCGTGGAGCGGTGCACTGAGACCTCCCATAGACGACCGCATCTGCTTCGCCGTCCGGCCGCCCGGCCCTGCTCGCCCGCCTAGTCCAGGTCGAGGGGATAGCCGGCCGTGCGGAGCCTGGCGAGGACCTCGTCGCAGTGCGCGGGCCCCCGGGTCTCCAGCTGGAGCGACACCTCCACCTCGTCCAGGTGCAGCGCGCGCCCGGTCCGCGTGTGCTCCACGTCCAGGACGTTGGCCGCCGTCTCGGCCAGTACGCCGAGCAGCTTGGCCAGCTCGCCCGGGCGGTCCGGCACGCGGAGCGTGAAGGAGAGGTACCGGCCGGCCGCGATCAGACCGTGCCGGATCACCCGGAGCAGGAGCAACGGGTCGATGTTGCCGCCGGAGAGCACCGCCACGACCGGCGGCTCGAACTCGCCGGGGTTCTCCTGGATCGCCGCCACGGCGGCTACCCCGGCCGGCTCCACCACGAGCTTCGCGCGTTCGAGGCAGAGCAGCAGCGCGCGCGAGAGCGCCTCGTCGGAGACGGTCAGGACGTCGTCGACGAGCGTCTGGACGTGGCGCAGCGTGAGCAGACCCGGGCAGCCGACCGCGATCCCGTCGGCCATCGTCGCCATCCGATCGAGCGGGACGGGCTGGCCGGCGGCCACGGACGCCGGGTAGGCAGCAGCGCCCTCGGCCTGGACGCCGACCACGCGGATGCCGGGCCGCTCGGCCTTCACCGCGGCAGCGATGCCGGAGACGAGCCCCCCGCCACCGACACTGACGACGACGGTGGCGACGTCTGGCACCGCGTCCAGGACCTCCAGGCCGATGGTGCCCTGCCCGGCGATCACGTCGGGATGGTCGAACGGGTGGATGAACACGCTGCCGCGCTGCTCGGCGTACGCGAGTGCCTCGGCCATCGCCTCGTCGACGGTGTGCCCGGCGAAGCGGACCGTCGCGCCGTACGCCCGGGTCGCCTCGACCTTCGGCAGCGGAGCACCCTCGGGCATGAAGACGAGCGCCTCGGCGCCGAGCAGCTGAGCGGCCAGCGCCACGCCCTGCGCGTGGTTGCCTGCGCTGGCAGCCACGACACCGCGCGCCCGCTCGGCGTCGTCGAGCCGCGCGATGCGCACGTAGGCACCGCGGATCTTGAACGAGCCCGTGCGCTGGAGGTTCTCGCACTTGAGCAGAACGGGGCCGCCCGCCGCTGCCGAGAGCGGACGGGAGCCCTCGACAGGCGTGACCACCGCGACGTCGCGCAAGAGCTCGCGCGCGGCCAGGATGTCGTCCAGGGCGACGAGAGGCTCCTCCATGGCGCACAGCATCCCGCAGGTCGCCGTGCCGCGGTCGCGTCCGCCCGGGCCGCGTGGCCGGGACGCCGCGCGCACGCTCCGCCGCCTCCGCGGTGACTCACTGCAGCTGCTGCCCGAGCTGCACGCGCAGCACGGCGACCTGGTCTACCTGCGCGCCGGCCTGGAGCACGTGTACTTCGTCGGCAGTCCCGAGCTGTCGCGCGAGGTCATGGTCACCCAGGGCCGACGCTTCGCGAAGGGTCGCGGGCTCGAGCGGGCCAAGCTCCTGCTCGGCGAGGGCCTGCTCACCAGCGAGGGCGAGACGCACCGGCGAAACCGCCGGCTCGTGCAGCCGGCCTTCCATCACGAGCGGCTGCCGGCGTACGCCGAGCAGATGGTCGAGTGCGCGACCGAGACCGGCGACCGCTGGCGTGACGGCGACGTCGTGCCGATGGCCGCGGAGATGTCGGCGCTGACCCTGGGGATCGTGACCCGCACGCTGTTCGGCGGCGCGGCCGAGGTCGACCCGGCCGCCGTGGGCGGTGCGGTCACCACGTTCGTCGGCGCGTTCAACCGCATGGTCGGACCCCTGGGCAGCGTTCTGCTCCGGCTGCCCACCCGGTCCGGGCGCGAGCTCAAGGCCGCGCGACGCCTCCTCGACCGCACGATCGCGCAGCTGGTCGCGGCCCGCCGGGCCGAGGGCACGGACACCGGCGACCTCCTGTCCATGCTTCTGCTCGCGCAGGACGACGACGCGACGCGCCTCGGCGACGGGCAGGTCCGCGACGAGGCCATCACGCTGTTCCTGGCCGGGCACGAGACCACGGCCAACCTGCTGTCGTGGACCTGGGCGCTGCTGTCGCAGCACCCGGAGGAGCGCAAGCGCCTGCTCGCCGAGCTCTCCGCGGTGCTCGGCGACCGCCGCCCGAGCTTCGCGGACGTGCCGGAGCTGACCTACACGCGCGCGGTGCTCGCCGAGACGATGCGGCTCTACCCGCCCGCCTGGATGATCGGCCGACGGGCGGTCGAGCCGGTGCAGCTGGGCGAGTGGCAGCTGCCCCCGGGCAGCCTGGTCCTCGTCGCCCCGTGGGTCGTGCAGCGCGATGCGCGGTGGTGGCCGGAGCCGGACGCCTTCCGGCCCGAGCGCTGGCACGACGACGACGGCGACGCCGAGCGCTCGTTCCGCTACTTCCCCTTCGGCTGTGGCACGCGCGTCTGCATCGGCGAGCAGTTCGCCTGGCTCGAAGGAGTCCTGCTCCTCGCGACGCTCGCGCAGGAGTGGTCGCCCGAGCTGCTGCCCGGCGAGTCGCTGGCCGCCGCGCCCTCGGTCACACTGCGTCCTGCCGGTCCGCTGCGGATGAAGGTGAGTCGCGATGCGTGACGAGCACCCACTGCCCGCGGTCGACCACGTCGTCGACGGCGTCCGGCTCAGCGTCGTCCGGCACGGCAGCGACGAGGGCCTGCCGCTGCTGCTCATCCACGGGATGCCGACGTCGTCGTACCTCTGGCGCGACGTGCAGCGCGACCTCGGCCACGCGCACCCGACCATCGCTGCGGACCTGCTGGGCCTCGGCGGGTCCGAACGGCCCGCAGCCGAGGTCTACGGCTTCGCCGCGCAGGCCCAGTTGCTGCTGCGGCTGCTCGACGAGCTTGGCATCGACCGGGTCGGCGTCGTCGGTCACGACGTGGGCGGCGGGATCGCGGTGCACCTGACAGCGATGGCGCCGTCGCGCGTCGCGGCGCTCGTGCTGGTCGACAGCCCGCTGCACGCCGACACGTGGCCGATCCCCTCCGTCGCCGCGATCATCGCCCCGGTGCTCGGTGACGTGCAGGCCGCGTTCCTGCGCACCGTGCCGGCCGTGGGCCGCCGCTACCTGAGCCGTCAGCTCGGCAAGGGCCTGCTGTCGTCGGAGCTCACCCCGAAGGTGCGCGGCCATTACGTCGAGCCCTTGCTCAGTCCCGAGGGCAGCCGCAGCGTGGTGCGGTTCGCGCGCGCGTTCGACGCGCCTGCCACCGAGGAGGCGCTGCTCGCCGTAGCGAAGGAGCCACCGCCGACACTTGTGCTCTGGGGCGAGGGCGACGTCTTCATCGCGCCGGCGTACGGACGCCGGCTGGTCGACGCGATCCCGGGCGCGCGGTGGGTGCCGGTGCCCGACGCCGGCCACTTCCTGCCCGAGGACCGCCCGGAGCGCGTCGCCGAGGAGGTCGCCGGCTTCTGTGCCGAGCTGGCCGACTGAGGGTCCGCCGGCCGCGCTCTAGTCAGCGGACCAGTAGCGGCTGCCCGCCGCGACCAGGGCCGCGGCGCCGACCAGCCCGGCCTCCTGGCCCAGGGCCGCAGGGACGACGCGCACTCCGCGCGCCCAGTCCATGGCGACGTGCCGGCGGAAGGCCTCGTCCAGCGGGTTGAACAGCAACGGGCCGGCCTGCGAGAGCCCGCCACCCACCGCGACGACGTCGAGGTCGAGCAGGTGCGCGGACGATGCGATCGCGATGCCGAGCGCCGTGCCGGCGCGGTCCATGGCCGCCAGGGCGATCGCGTGCCCACGGCTCGCGTCGTCGACCAGGTCGCGCGCGGTACCGCCGGAGGAGCGCCAGCCCTGCGCCTTCGCCCACTCGGCCAGCGCCGGCCCGCGCGCGATCGCCTCGAGACAGCCACGACCACCGCACACGCACTCCGGACCGTCCGGGTCGACGACGACGTGCCCGATGTGACCGGCGTTGCCCGACGCGCCGTCGACGAGATGACCGCCGAGCACCAGGCCCCCGCCGACACCGGTCGACACGACCATGCCGAGGACGTTCTTCGTTCCGCGGCCCGCGCCGCGCCAGTGCTCGCCGACCGCGACGCAGACCGCGTCGTTGTGGATGCGGACGGTCGTGTCCGGGAACCGCTCCTGGAGCCGCGCGCGCAGCGGGAAGTCACGCCAGGCCGGGATGTTGAGCGGGCTGACCTCACCGGCGGGCCAGGTCATGGGACCGCCGCAGCCGACCCCGATGCCGGCCCACTCGGTCGCGCCGACCGCGTCCGTGAACCGCTCGAGCAGCGCCAGGACGGTCTTGAAGAGCGACTCGGCCTTCACCGAGCGTCCGTGCGGCGTGGGCACCCGCGCGGTCGCGCTCACGCGCCCGGTCGGGTCGACGATCGCGGCGGCCAGCTTCGTGCCGCCGATGTCCAGGGCGAGCACGGGTCGCTTCATTGGCCCAGTCTGCCTGACGTACTGTGAACCATGACTCCTGAGCCGACGACCCTGGGCGAGCTGCGCTCCTCCGGGCACGTGCACAAGCCGGTGAAGCACGAGCTGCGCGACAACCTGCTGGCCCGGCTGAGCGAGCCCGGCGACGTACCGCGCTTCCCCGGCATCGTCGGCTTCGACGAGACGGTGCTGCCGCAGCTCGAGCGAGCGCTGCTGGCCGGCCATGACGTCGTACTGCTCGGTGAGCGTGGGCAGGGGAAGACCCGGCTGATCCGCTCCCTCACGGCCCTGCTCGACGAATGGACGCCGGTCGTCGCCGGGTGCGAGATCAACGACCACCCGTACGCGCCGTCGTGCGCCGCCTGCCAGCGCCGGCTCGGCGAGCTGGGCGACGCGCTGCCGGTCGCGTGGCGGCACCGCGACGAGCGCTACGGCGAGAAGCTCGCGACACCGGACACGAGCGTCGGCGACCTGATCGGCGACATCGACCCCGTGCGCGTCGCCGAGGGCCGCACGCTGGGCGACCCGGAGACGATCCACTACGGCCTCGTACCGCGGAGCAACCGAGGCATCTTCAGCGTCAACGAGCTGCCGGACCTGGCCGAGCGGATCCAGGTCGCACTGCTCAACGTGCTCGAGGAGCGCGACGTGCAGATCCGCGGCTACCAGCTGCGGCTGCCGCTGGACCTGTTGCTCATCGCGAGCGCCAACCCCGAGGACTACACGAACCGCGGCCGCATCATCACGCCGCTGAAGGACCGCTTCGGCGCCGAGATCCGCACGCACTACCCGCTGCGCCTCGACGACGAGATCCTGCTGATCCGGCAGGAGGCGGAGCTGTCCTGGCCCAGCGGTGAGCACGCCCGCCCGACGGTGCCGGACCACCTCCTCGAGATCCTCGCCCGGTTCACCCGCCACGTCCGCGAGGCGCCGCAGGTCGACCGTCGCTCCGGCGTCTCCGCCCGCTTCGCGATCGCGGCCGCCGAGACGGTCGCCGCGTCCGCCGTACGCCGGGCCGCCGTCGCCGGCGAGGACATCGCGGTCGCCCGCGTGGCCGACCTGCCGCCGGTCATCGACGCCTGCCGCGGCAAGGTCGAGTTCGACCACCTGGAGGAGGGGCGCGAGCACGAGATCCTGGCGCACCTGCTGCGCAAGGCGGTCGCCGACACGTTCCGCTCGCGCCTCGCCGGCACCGACCTGTCCGGCGTACTGGCCCGGTTCGCCGAGGGCGCCACCGTCGAGAGCGGCGAGCTGATCCCGGCCGCCGAGCTGCTGCGCCGGATCGGCCCCGTGCCGGGTCTGTCGACGCTGCTCTCCCGCGCAGGGGTCGATGAGGGCGACGAGACGCCGGGACTGGCCGCCGCGGTGCTCGAGTTCGCGCTGGAGGGTCTGCACCTGAGCAAGAAGCTGGCCAAGGACGAGCTCCCCCATCGCGTCGTCTACGGCGGCTAGCCGCCGTGCTGTCGGCTTCGACGGGTAGGGACTGACCATGGCCTACCGGTTCGGGCAGTGGCGCGGCGGGCCGGACCCGCTCGAGTCGCCGTTCGACGTGGCCGGCGCGGTCGACGCGCTCGGCGAGTCGGTGCTGGCCGGGCACAGCCCGCGCGAGGCGCTGTCGGCGCTCCTGCGCCGCGGTCGCGACGGCCATCGCGGGCTGGACGAGATGCTGCGCGAGCTGCGCACACGGCGGAAGGAGATCCGCGAGCGCGGTCGGCTCGACGGCACGCTCGAGCAGGTGCGGGAGCTCCTCGACCGGGCGCTCGAGCAGGAGCGCGCCGCGTTGTTCCCCGACCCGTCCGACCGCGCGCGCATGGCCGAGGCCGAGCTCGACGAGCTCCCGAGCGACACCGCCCGCGCGGTGCGCGACCTGGCGACCTACCAGTGGACGTCCCCCGAGGCCGCGGCGACCTACGAGGAGATCCGGGACCTGCTGCGCCGCGAGGTGCTCGACTCCCAGTTCCGCGGCCTGAAGGAGTCGCTCGAGGGCGCGACGCCCGAGCAGATGGAGCGAGTGCGTTCCATGCTGCGCGACCTCAACGCGATGCTCGCGGCGGACGCGCGCGGCGAGGACACGACGGCGGCGTTCGACCAGTTCATGGGCGAGTACGGCGACCTGTTCCCCGACAACCCGCAGTCGCTCGAGGAGCTGGTCGACTCGCTCGCCCGCCGGGCAGCCGCGGCCAGCCGCATGATGCGCTCGATGACCCCGCAGCAGCGGGCCGAGCTGGCCGACCTGATGGCCGCCGCACTCGGTGACGACGCGCTCCAGGCCGAGCTGGCCGAGCTCGCGAATGCGCTGCGGCAGCGGCGCCCCGATCTGGACTGGCAGAGCGGCGAGCGCATGGACGGCGACGAGTCGCTGGGCATGGGCGACGCTGTGACCGCGCTCGAGGAGCTGGCCGACCTCGACGCCGCGGAGTCGGCGCTGCGCCAGGACTACCCCGGCGCGACCCTCGACGACGTCGACCGGGAAGCGCTGGAACGCGCGCTCGGCCGGGCCGCGGTGGACGACCTGGAAGCGCTGCGCGCGGTCGAGCGAGAGCTCACCCGTCAGGGCTACCTGCGCCGTGGCGAGGACGGCGAGCTCGAGCTCTCCCCGAAGGCGGTACGCCGCATCGGCGCCACGGCGCTCGCCCGGGTGTTCCGGGATCTCGACGCCCGCGGCACCGGCGACCACGACCTGCCCGACGCCGGGTCGGCGGGCGAGCTCACCGGCTCCTCACGCCCATGGCGCTTCGGCGACGAGCAGCCGCTCGACGTCGTGCGGACCATTCGCAACGCCGTGCTCCGCAACGGGCAGCGCGATGCCGTCCTCCGACAGGGACCACGACGGGCCGGTGACACCGCGGCGGGGCAGAGCGGCAGGGTGGACCTGACCGTCGAGGACTTCGAGGTGGCGGAGACGGAACGGCGTACGTCGGCCGCGGTCTGCCTGCTGGTCGACCTCTCCTACTCGATGGCGCTGCGCGGCACGTGGGGCATCGCGAAGGCGACCGCGCTCGCGCTCCACTCGCTGGTCACGACGAAGTACCCGCAGGACAGCGTGCAGATCGTCGGCTTCTCCGACTACGCGCGCGAGCTGCAGCCCGCCGACCTGGCCGGGCTGTCCTGGGACATGGTGCAGGGCACGAACCTGCAGCACGCACTGCTCATCGCCGGCCGGCACCTCGCGCGCCACCCGGACAGCGAGCCGATCGTGCTGGTGGTGACCGACGGCGAGCCGACGGCGCACCTCCTCGCCGACGGGACGCCGTTCTTCTGCTGGCCGCCGCTGGCCGAGACGATCGAGGCGACCATGGCCGAGGTCATGAAGCTCACCCGCCGCGGCGCAACCATCAACGTGTTCATGCTCGATGACGACCCGCGGCTGCAGCACTTCGTGGAGCAGCTGGCCGAGCTCAACGGCGGCCGGGTCCTCGCGCCACGACCGGACCGGCTCGGCGAGTACGTCATCCACGACTACCTGCGCACGCGCAACGGCAGGAGTCGGGCTGCCGGACGCCGAACCCGTTAGCGTTCATACTTGGTCGCGCCCTGGGGGGACGACCTCGTGATCACCCCCCCCGTTCACTCGTCGGAAGAGGCCGCATGTCGAGCAACGACTTCAACGACCGCTTCAGCGGTGGTGTCGGCAAGTTCGGTGGCAAGCTGGCCGTCATCCTGATCGGCCTCGGGCTGGTCGCGGTCGGCATCGGCTGGAACGGCGTGGCCAGCAACATCAGCCTCGTGCGGCAGGTGCCGTACGCCGTGTCGGGGCTGGGTATCGGGCTCGCCCTCGTCATCGTCGGCTCCGCTCTCATGGTGCTGCAGGGCTACCGCGAGGAGCGCACCAAGCTCGAGGCCAAGCTCGACCAGGTCATCGTCGCCCTCGGCGGCCGCGCGAGCGGCTACGGCGTCGGCGGCGACACCCCGGCCGACCTGGCCGGCCTCGTGGTCGCCGGGTCCGCGTCCTTCCACCGCGCGGGCTGCCGCCTGGTCGACGGCCGCGAGCAGGTCGAGTACCTCACGGTCGAAGAGGCGCAGGGCCGTTTCCTGCAGCCGTGCCGCGTGTGCAACCCGGCTCCCGCCAACGTCTGAGCGGCGCCACACCGCCCTCTAGTTAGGCTGTTCCGATCGCCTCCTGCTGATCGGAGCACCGGTGCTGCTGCCCGCCCTCGTCGCTGACGGGCTGGTCAAGGACTACCGCGGCTACCGCGCGCTGCTGGGCCTCGACCTCATCGTCGAGGCCGGCGAGGTGGTCGGCCTGCTCGGCCCGAACGGCGCGGGCAAGTCCACGACGATGAAGATCTGCTCGGGCGTCGCCGCACCGACGTACGGCGGCGTGCGCGTGGCAGGGGTCGACCTGGCCACCGACCCGGTGGGCGCGCGCCGGCTGCTCGGCTACGTCCCCGACACCGGCGGGCTCTTCCCGCGGCTCACCGGGTGGGAGCACCTCGAGCTGGCCGCGCGCCTGCACGGCCTCGACCCGAGCTGGGTCGACCACGGCCGCGCGCTGCTGGACGAGCTGGGCCTCACCGAAGCGGCCGGCCGGCGTACGTCGACGTACTCGCACGGGATGTCGCGCAAGCTCTCGCTCGCCATCGCGGTGCTGCCGTCCCCGAGCCTGCTGCTGCTCGACGAGCCGTTCGACGGCATCGACCCGGCCGGTTCGGTCGCGGTCCGCCGCCTGGTCCGCGAAGCGGTCGACCGCGGCGCGGGCGTCCTCTGCTCCACGCACCTGCTCGAGGCCGCGGAGCGGATCAGTGACCGGCTGGTCGTCATCCGGGCCGGCCAGGCGATCGCGGAGGGCGACGCCGCCGCACTGCGCGCGCAGGCCGGCGAGCCGGGCGCGCTCGAGGACGCCTACCTCGCCCTGATGGCCGAGGCCGGCCAGCCGCTCGGAGCATCAGGGTGATGGCCCTCGCCCTGGCGACCGCAGCCGACGGCCGCGGCGGGGTTGGGGCCCCGCTTCGCGGAGGAGCGCGGGGCTGGGGTCTCCGCGCGGGGAAACAGCGCTGATGTCGCGGGCTCCCCAGGGCGTGAGGGCCCTGCTCTGGCTGAAGAGCCGCGAGTGGCTGAGCGAGTCGCGCGATCCCAGCCGGCTGATCCTGCTCGGCCTCCTGCTGCTCGCCTGGTTCGCGCTGATCGTCGTCGGCACCGTGCAGGCGGTGCACACCGGCCGGCTCGAGAACGCCCCCCGCGACCTGCTCTTCATCGCCGCCGCCGCCTGGCCGCTGTGGGCCGTCATCCCCCTCCTCGGAGGCGGTGGCGGTGAAGTCACGGCGGCACATCGGCTGGCGCCGTACCCGGTGTCCGCGGAGGCGGTGTTCGGCGGCGCCTGGGCGACCGCGCTGCTCGACGTGCCCTACCTGATCGTGCTGCCGGTCGTCCTGGGCCTGTCCACGGCGTACGCCGGACTGGCCGGCTTCGTCGCCGCTCTCGCCTTCGTCGCCGGAGCGTCCGCGACCGGCCAGCTGATGGCCTGGGCTTCCTTCCTCGCGATGTCCGGCCGGCGGCACACCGGCCTCTCGGCAGTGCTGCTCACCGCCGGGGTGGTGGGGCTGCTCGGCGCGTTGCCGACGCTGTTGCCCGCGGCCGTCGACGTGAGCACCGTGCTGCCCGGGGGCTGGCTGCGCAGTGCCGCGGCGGCGTCGGTCGCCGGCGACTGGCTGCTCTACCTGTCCTGGGTCGTGCTGTTGCTGTCCCCGGCCCCCATCGCCCTCGTGCTCGGTCCGGTGCTGACCCGTCGGGCGCGCGACAGCGAGGCACGCAGCGGCGGCGTCGGCGCCCGGCCGTGGGGGACGGCCGGGTGGTCGGTGCAAGGCTCCATGCGCCGCGCGCTGTTCGTCGCCAACCTCCGTTCGATGACCAGGGCAGTCGGCGCGCAGGTCGCGCTCGCCGGCGTTCTCGCCGTGCCCACCATCACACAGCTGCCCGGGGTCGAGGTCGCCACGGTCTCCTTGATCGCCATGGGCGGCGTGGCGGGCATCGCCGGCGCCACTGTCCTGGGGGTCAATGCGTTCGCGTTCGACGCCGGTGGGGCCGCCGCGATGCTCTCCTGGCCGGTCCGGCTGGCCGACGTCGTCGTCGCCAAGGCCGCCGCCGTGGCACTGATGCTGCTGACCGGGCAGCTGGCGGTCACCGTGCTCGGCGCCCTCGTGCTCGGCTCACCGTGGGACGACGTCGCGCCGGCGCTGGTGCTCTGCTTCGCGCGGACCGCAGGCCTCACGGGCATCGCGCTGATCTGGTCCGTGCGCATGCCGGCCCCCAGCGACTACGACTCCTTGCGCGCACGCATCTCCACGCCGGGCGCGATCGCGAGCTATGCCTTCGCCGCCGCCATCGTCACGTACGGCGTGAGCCAGCTGGCGCAGCACCTGACCGGCGTGAGCGGCGCGCTCATGGTCGTCGTCGTCTTCGTCGGCATCGGCGTGGCCGGACTGCGCATGGCAACAGACCAGTTCCACGCCGGCGGTCTCGAACGCGTCGCATCCGGAGTGCTCGGCTAGGGGTGCTAGCCCTCGCCGAGGTAGGTCTTGCGCAGGTCGCCGGACTTCTCCAGCTCGGCGCCGCGCCCGTCGAAGGTCAGCGTGCCCTTCTCCATGATGAGCGCCTGGTCGGCGTACGGGAGCACGCCGACGTTCTGCTCGACGATGACGACGGTCGTGCCGTCGGCGTTGATGCGCGAGACGACCTGGAACACGGTCTGCGCGAGCTTCGGCGACAGGCCGAGCGACGCTTCGTCGACGAGCAGCAGGCGGGGCCGCGACATGAGCGCGCGCCCGATCGCGAGCATCTGCTGCTCGCCGCCGGACAGCGTGCCGGCCAGCTGGTCCTGGCGCTCCTCGAGCCGCGGGAAGTACCCGTAGACCTGCTGGATGGTCTCCTCCCACTGCTTCGTCCGACGGGAGGTCCACGCCCCCAGCCGGAGGTTGTTGAGCACCGAGAGCGCCGGGAAGACCCGTCGACCCTCGGGGACGAGCGCGATCCCCTGCCGCACGATCTTCGGCGGCGACAGGTTCGAGATGCGCGTGCCGTCGAAACGGATCTCGCCCGACCAGGAGGGCAGCAGGCCGGCGATGGTGTTCACCGTCGTCGTCTTGCCCGCCCCGTTGAGGCCGAACATGACCGCGGTCTGGCCCTCCTCCACGGAGAAGGAGATGCCCTGCAGCACCGGAAGCTGGCCATAGCCGGTCCGCAGGTCCTCGATCTCGAGCAGCGCCATTACTCAGCCTTCCTGCGCGCGGCACGGCGGGCCCGGCGACCGGTCGGCGGCAGGATCCCTTCGCCCTCGTCGACCGGGTCGGCCGGACGCCCGACGGCGGCGGCGAAGTCGAACGGGCGCGACGGGTCGAAGCCCGCCGGCTGACCCGGTGCCGGCGCCAGGTCCGCCTCGCCGTCGTCGATCGGCTCGACGAACGTGACCGGCGCCGCGGGCGCGGCCTGCTTCTTCGCCGCCGTCTTCTTCGCCGCAGGCTTCTTCGCCGCGGGCTTCTTCGCCGGCGCCTTCTTGGCCGCGGGCTTCTTCGCCGGCGCCTTCTTGGCGGCCGGCGCGACCTTGGTGACCGCCAGCTCCGCGGTGTCCGGCTCCGCCTCGGCTGCCGCGTCCGGCGCGGGCGGTGCGAAGGACGACCGGGCCGGAGCGTCGATGACCGAGCGCTCGGCGGCTTCCAGGTCGGCCTGGTCCTCCGGTTCCTCGGTGGCGGCCAGGGCCTCAGGGGCCTCGCCGCCGAGGTACGCGGCGACCACCTCGGGGTGGGTCTGGATGACCGAGGGCTCGCCCTCGGCGAGCAGCCGGCCGAAGTTGAGGACGTAGACGTAGTCGCAGACCTCGAGGACGAGCGGCACGTGGTGCTCGATGAGCAGCATCGTCAGGCCGAACTCCTTGCGCAGCCGCAGGAGGGTCTGGCCGAGCTCGTGCGACTCCTCGGGACCCATGCCGGACGAGGGCTCGTCGAGCAGGAGGATGTCGGGGTCCGTGGCCAGCACGCAGGCCAGCTCGAGGAGCTTGAGGGTGCCGTAAGAGAGGCTGCCCACCCGCTTGTCGCGAACGTCGGTCAGGCCGAGCAGGTCGAGGATCGCGTCAGCCTTCTCCTCGAGCTCGACCTCTTCACGCCACGTGGCGCCGGCGCCGACCAGGCCGCTGAGGACGTCGTACTGCACCTTCGCGTGCTGGGCGGTCTTGAGGTTCTCCAGCGCGGTGGCCGCCTTGACCATGCCGACGTTCTGGAAGGTGCGACCGAAGCCCATCGCCGCCTTGCGGTGCGGCGGAGTGCGGGTCACGTCCTTGCCGCGGTAGCTCACCGTCCCGGTGTCGGCCTTGTAGAAGCCGGTGATGCAGTTGAACGCCGTGGTCTTTCCCGCGCCGTTGGGTCCGATCAGCCCGACGATCTCCCACTCGCTCACCGCGAGGCTGAAGTCCTCGAGCGCCTGCAGTCCGCCGAAGCGGATCGACACGTCGCGTACCTCAAGCACGGACATTGGAGCCCTCCACCGCACCGGAGCTGGTTTCCTCGTCCGAGTGGAACGTGAACCTGTGGCCGGCCAGCCAGCGCGTCAGCGGGCGGTTCTGCTGCGCGATCCCGCCCGGGTTGAAGATCAGCGTGGTCAGCAACAGGACGGCGCCGATCAGGTTCGGCGCGAACTGCGCGTTCTCGCCGAAGACCGAGTGCAGGAACCGGTCCGGTGCCTCACGCGTGAGCAGGAACGGCAGGCTCGCGAAGAACGCGGAGCCGATGACGACGCCGACGCGGGAGTTCAGACCGCCGACGACGACCATCAGCACGAACGTCAACGCCAGGAAGAAGTCGAAGTCGGAGCCGTTGGCCACGCCTGACCGGTACGCGAACATCGCGCCGGCCAGTCCGGCGAAAGCGCCGGAGAGGACGAAGCCGAGCAGCTTGAACGCGGTCACGTTGATGCCGAACGCCGCGGCTGCTCGCTCGTTCTCCCGGAGCGCGAAGAGCGCGCGGCCGGACTTGGTGTGGGTGAGTCGCCAGTCGACGTAGAGGACACCGGCGACGATGGCCAGGCAGAGCCAGTAGTAGCGGTTCATCGGCAGGAACATCTCCGGCCGGTCGGCCGGCTGGCCGGCGCCGCCCTGCGTGAGCCAGCCCACCTGGAACAACGACTCCTCGAGCGTGCGGCCGAAGACGAGGGTGATGAGCGCGAGGTAGAGGCCGGTGATGCGCAGGGCGATCACCCCGAGGAACAGGGCGAACAGACCGCCGACGACCATCGCGATGACCATGGCGACCGCGAACGGCACGCCCTTCACCGTGCTGGCGTACGCCGCGCCGAAGGCCCCGATGCCGACGAAGCCCTGGTGCCCGAGAGAGAGCTGGCCGGTGTAGCCGATGAGGATGTTCAGGGAGAGGCCGACCACCACGTAGACGGCGGCGTCCACCGCGACGCCGGTGATGGTCTCGCCGTGCCGCGTGACCTCGATGATGACGAGGTAGGCGATGACCAGCAGGACCGTGACGCGCGGGATCCAGCCGACCAGGGTGGGCGGGCCGTCCTCGTGTCCGTGCGCCTGCTCGGGAACGGCCTCGGTGGTGAGGTCCAGATCGCTCGCCATCAGGCCTCCTTGCCGAGCAGGCCGGAGGGCTTGACCAGCAGCGTGATCAGCAGCACCAGGAAGACCGCGACCCGCGGCGAGCCGGGGAAGTTGCCGATCTTCGACTGGTTGGTCTGGGCCAGCTGCTCGACGACGCCGATGCCGATGCCGCCGACGAACGCGCCGGGCAGGCTCGTCATCCCGCCGAACACCGCGGCCGTGAACGACGGGATGAGCGCCGTGGCCGTCATGAACGCCGGAGTGAACAGCGTCGTCGGCGCGAGCAGGAGTCCGGCCACGGCACCGAGGAAGCCGGCCATGGTCCACGTCAGCATCGAGATCCGGTCGACGCTGATGCCGACCAGGCTGGTCGCCGTCGGCTCCTGGGAGACGGCGAGCACGGCCAGCCCGGTCTGAGTGCGACTGAAGAACAGGGCCGCCGCGGCGGCGAGGACGACGAGCGTGACGAGGATGGCCACCTGCTGCTTGGTGATCTGCAGGTCACCGATGGCGAACGCCGAGCCTTGCGCGATCGGCCGGAAGACCTGCGGGTTGGCCCCGTTGAGCAGCTCTTCGATGGCGATCGCGAGGAGCGCGATGCCGGCGGTGGCCACCACGATGGTGACGCGTGGCTGCCGGAACAAGGGCTTGATGACCAGCCGCTCCGACACCAGGCCCATGGCCGTGCCCGCCAGGATGCCCATGAGGATGGCCAGCCAGTAGGGCGTGACCGGCAGCCACTTGCTGCCGCTGATCAGCGCGAAGGCGACGAAGGCCGCGACGGTCCCGAACTCGCCCTGCGCGAAGTTGAAGATCCGGTTGCCCTTGTAGAGCAGCACCAGGCCCAGCCCGACGAGGCCGTAGACCGCGCCCTGGATGATGCCGGTGATGACCGGGTTGACCACGTCGTGGACGACGGCGAACTCGGCGAGCAGCACCTGACCCCCGTTCGTTGCGCTGGCCGGCGGACCTGGTGCCCGGTGCTACTTGCGGAGAGGCGCCGTACCGACCGTGTCGTATGCGGGCTTCGAGCAGTTGGACTTCAGCGACCACGCCGCACTCCCACCGAAGTGGTCGTTAGGCGCGAAGGCGACCGAAGGGTACACGCCACCCGGCGCGGATGCTTGCGCCACGGCGTTGATGAAGCTCTCGCGCGTGAGGTCACCGGTCACCTTGTTCAGCAGCTGGCCGAGCAGCTCCGACAGTCCGTAGAGGGTCAGCTCGATGTCGTCCGTGCCGCCGGCGTCGAAGAACGCCTTGGGCGCGCGGTCCAGACCGGGGAACGGCGAGAGGAAGCGTCCGTCGTAGGAGTTGCTCGTGGACGCGCACGCCACCTCGACGACGGTGCCGATGCCCATGCTGATGCCGACGCCGGTCCAGATCGGGTGGTAGAGCTGGGTGTGGGTCTGCGCCACGACCTTGAGGAAGAACGTGGGCTGCCCCAGGAAGAAGACGACGGGGGCGGCGTACCCGCGCAGCTCGTTGGCCATGGCCGCGGCCTCGGAGTCCGACGGCGCCTTGGCCATCTTGAACACCCGGTGCTCGACGCCCTTGGCCGTGAGCGCCGCGGTGATCGACTGCTGCGCGTCGGTGAAGTTGGGCGTGTCGGTGATCGCGATGGCCCACTTCTTGCCGAGGAAGCCCTGCATCTCGGCGTTGCGGACGACCAGCGGGCCCTGCTCCTGGTACGTGAGGCTGATCGCGAAGTAGTTGGGAATGCCGCCCAGGCCGTTGGTGGTCACACCGGCGGACAGGTAGGGCACGTGGTTGCGCTGCAGCTTGGTGTCGCGACCGCACGCCTGGATCTGGTCGGTGCCGGCGCCGCCGATGACCATGAAGTCGGTGTCCGCCATCTGCTGGCAGACCTTGATGGCGCCGGAGGGCTTGTACGTGTCGTCCTCGACGTGCGCCTCGACGGTGCGGCCGTGGAACTTCTTGCCCTTCCAGTACATGACCGCGCCGCTGTTGAAGGAGTCCTCCGGGAGCGGCGAGGCGCCGGTCAGCGGCGCGTGGATGCCGATGCGGATGACCGACGAGGTGAGCCCGGTCTTGTTGGCGCCGGACAGGCCGCCCGACGTACCCGTGCCGGTGCCGGTCCCCGTGCCCGTGCCGGTCCCCGTGCCGGTGCCGGTCCCCGTGCCGGTGCCGGTCCCCGTGCCGGTGCCGGTCCCCGTGCCCGTGCCGGTCCCCGTGCCCGTGCCGGTCCCCGTGCCGGTGCCCGTGCCGGTCCCCGTGCCGGGGTCGACCACGCCCGTGCCGGGGTCGACCACGCCGGCTCCGGGATCGACGACCCCGCCGCTCTGGGCCAGCTGCTTGAGCTGGTCGCTGGCTTCGGTCTTGAGGCCGCACGCCGACGAGGCGACGCACAGGGCCAGAACACCAGCGGTGAACCCCCGGCCGAGAAGACGAGCGGTCATCGGATCAGACTCCCAGTCAGTCGGTGCGGTGGTTGCAGCGGACGAGCTCAGACCGGTCGAGCGCGGGTGTGCCGGCGCGGCGCCGAGCTCACGCGCCGCTCGCGCAACGCCTTCGACAGGCTGCTCGTACCCGCCGCGGCGCGCGTCGAAGCCGGTGCCACGTCGGGGTCGCCGAGGATGAGCGAGGTGAAGCCGAGCAGCGCGACGACGCCGAGGGCCGCCAGCCAGAAGCTGGCGTTCGGCGAGTTGTGGGCCGCCGGCAGCGCGTTCAGCCGCGTCACGGGGCGTACGGGCGCGGGGACGACAGGGGCCGGCTGCGCGGACGGCACCGGGTCGACCGGCGGCGCGAACCCGCCGAGCGAGCTGTCACCGCCGCCCACGCTGCCGCTCGTGTCCGGCGGCGGAAGGACCTCCGGCAGCTCGGGCAGGATCGGCAGCGCGTCGTAGGCGATGACCGCCTTCACGGAGGCGGCGTCCAGGAAGATCACCTGGAAGGGGTTCGACTCCGGCGTCGGCACGAGCGCGACTCCGAAGTTGTCCAGGGTGATCCAGTTCTTCGCGTAGTCGGTGACGTCGAACTTGAAGGACTTCGTCGCCTCGTCGAAGACCCCGATCTGGGGCTCGCTGCAGTCGTTCTCAGGCTTGATGGAGTACGCGGCGCCTTCGTCGGCACCCCAGCCGCCCTTCGGCGAGCAGGCCTGGATGAGCGGGCCGAGCGCGTCGAGCTGCGGCGCGCTGGGATCGGTGTTCATCGGGACGCTGAAGGTGAAGCTCGTGATCGTGGCGTCGAGCGGGACCGTGGTCAGGTCCCAGGAGAGGTAGGTCTCCTTGTCCGAAGGCGCGTCCGGCGTCTTGGCGACGGCGAGGGCGCCCGCGGGGACGCCGGACAGGCCCAGCGGGATGGCGGCCGGGTAGGGCACGCCGGCGCCGGGCACGGCACCGGAGACCTGCTCCCGCCAGAACCAGGCACCGGTGGCGGCGTTCTCCGTCGACTGGTCGGCGTACGCGGCAGGCATGGACACCGGGAAGAAGGCAGCCACGGCGACGGCACCACTGATCAATCGATAGACCGTGCGCACCGCGGACCTCCCTGGTCGGGCAGAACAGACCATGCTTCGACAGTCCCGAGCGGGTCCCCTGCCCCTCGAAACTCCCCTGTCACACAGTGTACGGGTCTGACCACGCTCTGAATACGCAGGTCGCAGCCTCGCCGGGCCGGGCCTGACAGCATGGCGCCGTGCTCACTCGACTGCCTCGGCCGCCGTCCCGCGAGGTCGCCGTCCTCAGCGCCGTCGCGTTCTCCGTCGCGGTCGGGTTCGGCATCGTCGCGCCAGTCATCCCTCAGCTCGCCCGCCACTTCGGCGTGGGGCGCGGGGCGGCCGGGGCCGTGGTCAGCGTCTTCGCCGGCATGCGGCTGGTCTCGGCCCTCGGCGGGGGGCGTCTGGTAGACCGGTTCGGCGAGCGCCTCGTGCTGGCCTCCGGCATCGCCATCGTGGCCGTCTCGTCGGTGTTGGCCGGGACCGCGCAGTCGTACACGCAGTTCATCGTCATGCGCGGCGCCGGCGGCGTCGGCTCGGCGATGTTCACCGTGTCGGCGCTCAGCCTGATCCTGCGATCGGTCCCCTCGGACAGCCGAGGGCGCGCGTCGGGGTTCTTCAGCGGCTCCTTCCTGGTCGGTGGCATCGCCGGCCCGGGCGTGGGCGCGCTGCTCGTACCGCATCTGGGGGTGCGTGGGCCGTTCTTCCTGTACGCCGGGACGCTTGCCGTCGCGGGCGGCATCGGCCTGCTGCGGCTGCCACGGCACGTGGCTGCCGACCCGGAGGACGGCGGTGACGGGAGCCCGGGCGGTGTGCGCCTGCGCACGGCGATCGGGCACCCGGCGTACCAGGCGGCACTGGCCGCCCAGTTCGCCGACACCTGGGGCGTGCTCGGCCTGCGCAGCACGCTGGTGCCGCTGTTCGTCATCGAAGGGCTGCGGGTCGAGGACCACTGGGTCTACCTCGGGTTCCTCGTGGTCGCGGTCATCAATGTCGGCATGCTGCTGCCGGCCGGGCGCTTCGCCGACCGGCGCGGTCGACGCCCCGTGCTGATCAGCGGCCTCCTCATCTGCGCGGCGTCGATGGTGCTGCTGGCGCTCGCGCAGTCGCTGCCGGGCTACCTCGCCGCCATGGCCGTGCTGGGCTTCGGCTCGGGGATGCTCGACGTCTCGCCCGGGGCGGTCGTCGGCGACGTGCTCGGCGGGCGTAGCGGGCAGGCCGTGGCGGTCTACCAGATGTCCGGCGACCTCGGCGTCGTCATCGGCGCGTCCGCGGTCGGCGTGATCGCCGACGGCCCCGGGTTCGGCGCGGCGTTCCTCGTGACGGCAGGGGTCTTCGTGCTGGCCGGGCTGCTCGCCGTACGGGCGCCGGAGACGCTCACGCGCCGGTCAGGTGACGACGCGCTTGTGGAACTGCCGAAGGGCCAGGGCGCCTAGCACCAGCGTCGCGCTCGCCATCGCCCCGAGGAACGCAGCCGGCGGCATGTGCTCGCCGGTGGTCAGTGCGGCGCGCATGCCCTCGCTCATGTACACGAGCGGGTTGAACAGCACCCCCACCTTGAGCCAGGGGATCGGGCCGAGCGTCGCCCACGGGTAGTAGATGCAGCCGAGCATGCTCATCGGCAGCACGATGATCGAGAACAGCAGGGGTACCTGGTTGGGTGCGAAGCCCGTGCCGATGAGCAGCCCGACCGTCGCGCCCATGCAGGCCGCCAGTACGAGGACTGTCACGAACAGCCACCAGCTCTCGATGTGTATGTCGGGCGCCTGTCCCTTCGCATGGATGTAGTACGCGATCGGGAAGGTCGCGAGCGACGCGATGATCGCCTGCAGCGCCGCGGCGACGAGCTTCCCCAGGCCGACGCCCCAGATCGGCAGCGGCGCGAGGACCCGGTCCTCGATCTCCTTCGTGTAGGAGAACTCCTGGACCAGCGGAAGCGCCACCGCCTGGATCGCGGTGAAGATGACGGCCATCGCCATCAGGCCCGGCACGAGGATGGTCGAGAACGTCGGTCCACCTCCGCCGGCCCCGTGCGAGCCGAAACCCTGCCCGATCTTCGGGAAGACGTAGGCGAAGACGAAGACGAACAGCAACGGCTGCATGATCGTGCGGATCAGGAACTGACCGAGGTTGCGGCGCAAGACGCGCACGTCACGGAGCAGCAGCGCACCGAAAGCGCCGAGCTCTGCTCGCCGCCCCGTACGAGCCGCGAAGGGCTCGACGTTCGTCGCGGAGGTCGTCGTCATTCGCGGAGGTCCCGTCCGGTGAGGGCGAGGAACACGGCCTCGAGGCTGGGCGGCTGGGACGACGCGTCGACGACGCGCACTCGCGTGCCGGCCTTCGGCGTCCCGCTCCTGGTCACCAGGGTGATCAGCTCGGCCAGCAGGCCGTCGACGTCCGCGGCGTACACGCGCACGACGTCGAGAGCGATCTCCACGCGGTCCACCGCCGGCAGCCGTTCGATCTTCCTGACCAGCGCCGCCGGCGGCTCGGCGGAGAGGTGCAGCGAGATCACGGTGTCCGCGCCGAGCTGGCTCTTGAGCTCGGCCGGCGTACCGAGGGCGAGCAGCTTGCCGTGGTCGATGATGGCCAGCCGCTCGCAGAGCGCGTCCGCCTCCTCCATGTAGTGCGTGGTGAGCAGGATGGTCTGCCCCTCGGCATGCAGCTCCTGCAACGTCTGCCACAGCGCGAGCCGGGTCTGCGGGTCGATCCCGGAGGTCGGCTCGTCCAGGAACAGGATCTGTGGCTGGTGCACGAGCGCCCGCGCGACCATCAGCCGCTGCGCCATCCCACCGGACAGCTCGATGATCTTGGCGTTCTTGCGGTCGGTGAGGCGGAACTGGTCGAGCAGCTCAGCGGCACGCTGCGCGGCGAGCCGCTTCGGCATCCCGAAGTAGCGGCCGTGGAACTCGAGGTTCTCCACGAGGGTCAGCTGGCGGTCGAGAGTGTTCGTCTGCGGCACGACACCGATGAAGCGCTTGGTCGTCGCCGGGTCCTCGACGACGTCCACGCCGGCGATGAAGGCGCGCCCGCTGGTCGGGATGACTCGCGTGGTGAGCATGCCGATCGTCGTCGACTTGCCCGCGCCGTTGGGGCCGAGCAGACCGAAGAACTCGCCGGCCCGTACCTCGAGGTCGATGCCGTCGACCGCGCGGACCTCGTTGCCCGCGCTGGAGTACACCTTCGTCAGACCGGTCACCCGGATCGGCGGCGCCGTCACCGCATCAGCCGAGCGCCCTGGTCAGGTCGGCGAGCAGGTCGGCCGGGTCTTCGATGCCCACGCTGAGGCGCACCAGCGCCGGGTCGACCTCCAGGGGCGAGCCGGCCACCGAGGCGTGGGTCATCCGGCCAGGGTGCTCGATCAGCGACTCGACGCCGCCGAGCGATTCGCCGAGGGTGAACACCCGGGTGCGCGCGACCAGGTCGAGCGCCGCGGCCTCCCCCGCCTTCAGCGTGAACGAGACCATGCCGCCGAAGTCGCGCATCTGCTTCGCTGCGATCTCGTGCCCGGCGTGATCGGGCAGTCCCGGGTAGAGCACCCGGTCCACGGCCGCGTGCGAGGTGAGCAGCTCGACGACACGCTGGGCGTTGGCGCAGTGGGCGCGCATCCGCACACCGAGCGTCTTCACACCCCGCAGCACCAGCCAGGCGTCGAACGGCCCGGCCACCCCACCCATCGCGTTCTGGTGATAGGCCAGCACCTCGCCGACTGCGGCGTCGGCGACGACGATCGCACCGCCGACCACGTCGCTGTGACCGCCCATGTACTTGGTCGTCGAGTGCACGACCACGTCCGCGCCGAGCGTGAGCGGCATCTGCAGATACGGGGACGCAAACGTGTTGTCGACGACGAGCAGCGCGTTGCCGTCGTGGGCGACCCCGGCCATCGCGGGCAGGTCCGCGATGCGCAGCATCGGGTTGGTCGGCGTCTCCAGCCAGACCAGCTTGGTCGTCGGTCGCATCGCCGCGCGGACTGCAGCGGGGTCGGTCACCGACGCCGGCGTGAACTCCACGCCCCACCTCTTGGCGACCCGGTCGAAGAGCCGGTACGTCCCGCCGTACGCATCGTCGGGGATCACGACATGGTCTCCGGGGGCGAGCAGCGCGCGCACCACACAGTCCTCCGCGGCCAGACCGCTCGCGAAGGCCAGCCCGCGGGCGCCGCGCTCCAGCGCGGCCAGACAGGTCTCGAGCGCCGTCCGGGTGGGGTTGCCGGAGCGGGAGTACTCGTAGCCCTGGTGCACGCCGACCGCAGACTGCGCGTAGGTCGACGTCTGGTAGATCGGCGTCACCACGGCACCCGTGGCCGGGTCCGGCTCTTGGCCCGCATGGATGGCGAGCGTCTCGAAGCCGAACTCCTCCGGCGTGAAGCCGGTCATCGGCCGGAGCCGGCCAGGAATCCGAGCAGGTCGGAGCGAGTCACGATGCCGACCGGCTTGCCGCCGTCGAGAACGACCGCGGCGGACGCCGACTCGAGCACGCCGATGACGCTCCCGACCGGCTCGCCGATGCCGACCATCGGCAGCGGCGGCGACATGTGCTCGGCGATCGTCGCGTCGAGCGCCGCGCGGTCCGCGAACACCGCGTCGAGCAGCGCGCGCTCGGAGACGGCGCCGACCACCTCGGCCGCCATGACCGGCGGCTCCTCCTTGACGACCGGCAGCTGGGACACGTCGTACTCACGCAGGATCTTGATGGCAGTGCCCACCGTCTCGTGCGGGTGCACGTGGACGAACTCCGGCAGCTCCCCCGCCTTGCGCCGGAGCACGTCACCGATCGTCGGCTGCGTCTCGTCGTTGACGAGGAAGCCGAAGTCGGCCATCCACTCATCGTTGTAGATCTTCGACAGATAGCCTCGACCGGAGTCCGGCAGCAGTACGACGATGACGGCGCTCTCGTCGAGGCCGGCCGCCACACGCAGCGCGGCCGCGACAGCGGTGCCGCACGAGCCCCCGACGAGGATGCCCTCCTCGCGCGTGATGCGTCGCGCGGTGAGGAACGAGTCGCGATCGCTGATCGCCTCGTACCGGTCGACGACGGAGGGGTCGAACGCGTCCGGCCAGAAGTCCTCGCCGACGCCTTCGACCAGGTACGGGCGACCGGTGCCGCCGGAGTAGACCGACCCCTCGGGGTCGGCGCCGACCACGACGATGCCCGGGTTCTGCTCCTTGAGGTAGCGACCCGTGCCGCTGATCGTGCCGCCGGTGCCGATGCCGGCGACGAAGTGCGTGACCCGCCCCCCGGTCTGCCGCCAGATCTCCGGGCCCGTGGTCGCGTAGTGCGCCGCGGGGTTCGCCGGGTTGGCGTACTGGTTGGGGCTCCAGCCGCCCGGCGACTCGGCGGCCAGCCGCTTCGCGACCGAGTAGTAGGAGTCCGGGTGGTCGGGTGCAACAGCGGTGGGACACACGACGACCTCGGCGCCGTACGCGCGCAGCAGCGAGATCTTCTCGCCGCTCATCTTGTCCGGCATGACGAAGATGCAGCGATAGCCGCGTCGCGCGGCGACGATGGCCAGCCCGACGCCGGTGTTGCCGCTGGTCGGCTCGACGATCGTGCCGCCCGGCTTCAGCTCGCCGGACCGCTCAGCCGCCTCGACCATCGCGAGGCCGATGCGGTCCTTGACCGAGCCGCCGGGGTTGAAGTACTCGACCTTCGCCAGGATCGTCGGCTTCATCCCGGCCGCGATGCGGGTCAGCGAGACCAGGGGCGTCTCGCCCACGAGGTCGAGCAGCGACTCGTGAAAGTCCACGCACCCAGCCTAGTGCGCGGGCACAGCGGCCGTGGGCGGCTACAAACACCGGAGGCGGGGTAGGCACGAACGCATGACGCAGCTGGCCGAACGCCTGACCCAGGTCGCCGAGGAGTACTCACCCGACAAGACGCCCCCGCCGCTGGCGGCGTATGCCGGCGCGGGCGCCGTGTACGTCGGGGGTGTGGGCCTGGCCGCGCTGCTGCTGCGCAAGCGGCTGCCGGAGCGGATCCCGTTCGCGGACATCGTGCTGATCGGGCTCGCGACGCAGCGCACGAGCCGCCTTCTCGCGCGCGAGAAGATCACCGCCGTCCTCCGTGCTCCGTTCACCGAGTTCCAGCAGGCCGGCGACGTCAGCGAGGTGATCGAGCGACCGCGTGGGAAGGGGGCGCGGCGCACCGTGGGCCAGCTGCTCACGTGCCCGTTCTGCCTCTCGCAATGGGTCGCGTCGGCGTTCACGCTCGGCTTCGTGCGCTGGCCGCGCGGCACGCGGCTGGTCGCGGCCACGATGACCGCCGTCGGTGTGGCGGACGTCACGCAGCTCGGCTACAGCGTGCTGCACCACGAGGCGGACAAGCGCTGCGCGAGCGACTGAACTTTCGCGCGGGCGAACCGGGGGTTAGCGTGCGGGGAACAGCCGCATGCAACCGAGGAGCGCCGTCATGCCCGAGGCCGTCATCGTCGCCACCGCCCGCTCGCCGATCGGCCGTGCCTTCAAGGGCTCGCTCAAGGACTTCCGGCCGGACGACCTGGCCGCCACGATCATCGGCGCGGCGCTCGCCAAGGTGCCGCAGCTCGACCCGCACGCGATCGACGACATCATGCTCGGCTGCGGGCTGCCGGGCGGCGAGCAGGGCTTCAACATGGCCCGCGTGGTCGCGACCATCCTCGGCCTGGACGACGTCCCGGGCACGACGATCACGCGCTACTGCTCCTCGTCGCTGCAGACGACCCGCATGGCGATGCACGCCATCAAGGCGGGCGAGGGCGACGTCTTCGTCTCCGCCGGGGTCGAGATGGTGAGTCGCTTCGCGAAGGGCAACAGCGACAGCTGGCCGGACACGACCAACCCGGCCTTCGCCGCCGCGCAGGAGCGCTCGGCCAAGGCAGCCGAGGGCGGCACGACCTGGAGCGACCCGCGGGCCGCCGGCGACGTCCCGGACATCTACATCGCCATGGGCCAGACCGCCGAGAACCTGGCGCAGCTCAAGGGCGTGACCCGCGCCGACCAGGACGAGTTCGCCGCGCGCTCCCAGAACCTTGCGGAGAAGGCGATCGCCGACGGCTTCTGGGCCAACGAGATCACGCCGGTCACCGCGCCCGACGGCACGGTCGTGTCGGCCGACGACGGCCCGCGCCCGGGTGTGACGGTCGAAGGCATGGCCGGCCTGAAGCCGGTGTTCCGACCGGACGGCACGGTCACGGCAGGCAACGCGTGCCCGCTCAACGACGGTGCCGCAGCTGTCATCGTCATGAGCGACACCAAGGCCGCCGAGCTCGGCATCACGCCGCTGGCTCGCGTCGTCAGCACCGGCGTCACGGGCCTCAGCCCGGAGATCATGGGACTCGGCCCGGTCGAGGCGTCGAAGCAGGCGCTGGCCCGCGCGGGCATGAGCATCAACGACATCGACCTGGTCGAGATCAACGAGGCGTTCGCCGCGCAGGTGATCCCGAGCTACCGCGACCTCGGCATCGACATCGACCGGCTCAACGTGCACGGCGGCGCGATCGCCGTCGGGCACCCGTTCGGCATGACCGGAGCGCGCATCACCGGCACGTTGCTCAACGGGCTCAACGCACGCGACCGCACGTTCGGCCTCGAGACGATGTGCGTCGGCGGGGGCCAGGGCATGGCCATGATCCTCGAGCGTCTGAGCTAGATGAACCCGTGCGTCGCGGGGGCGGTCGCCCTCGCGATGACGGCTGCGTGCAACGGGGGCGGTACGCCGGCCACCTCACCCACGCCGTCGCCGACCACCGCGGCACCGAGCCCGTCGCCCGCCTCGCCCAGCGCGGCGTCCGTCGCGCCCTCCCCGTCGCCGAGCCGGCCCCTGGCACCGATCGGCTGTCCCGGCAGCTACGCCGCCCCGGACCCGAACCGGCCACGGGTGCGCATCGAGCTCGACGAGCAGCCTGGGCCCGGAGCGTGGCGCGGCTCGGAGTCGATCGAGTTCCGGCCCGACCTGGCGGTCGACCGTCTCGTGTTCCGGCTCTGGCCCAACGAGCCCTACTCCCGGGGGGGCGGTGCGCGGCTGACCGTTCTCAGCAGCCAGGTCGACCGCGTCGACGTGCCCCGGCGACTGTCGATGAACGACACCGTGCTCGAGGTTCTGCCGGGACCGATCGCTGCCGGCCAGTCGGTGACGATCGACCTGAGCTTCTCGCTCCAGCTACCGCAGGGAGTGAACGAGAGGCTCGGCCACCGCGAGGGCATCGAGTGGTTCTCGTCGGCATTGCCGATGCTCGCCTGGGAGCCCGGTGTCGGCTGGGCGACCGAGCCGCCGACCAGCGTCTTCGCCGAAGCGACGACGAGTGCGGCGTTCGAGCTCCGCGCCAGGGTCACCGTCGACCAGGGTCAGACGGTCCTGGCCACCGGCTCGGGCGCCGCCCCCGTCACGACGGCCGAGGGCAACCACTGGGACTTCAGCGCCCCAGCGGTGCGTGACTTCGCGGTCGCCGTGGGGCGCTTCCGGCTGGCCAAGGGCAGCTTCGACGGCAAGCCGGTCACCGTGGGCGTGGCACCGGGACTGAACGACAACCCACAGCAGCTGCTGTCGCTGCACCTGGCCGCGATGCGGGCGCACCGCGCGCGCTTCGGGCCCTTCCCGTACGACGACCTCGACGTGCCCGTCGTACCGGACCTGCGCGGCGGCGTGGAGAACCCGGGCCTGATCTTCCTGGGCGCCGGGCAGACCGACTCCACCCTCTCGCACGAGGTGGGGCACGAGTACTTCTACGGGCTCGTCGGCAACAACCAGGCCCGCGACCCGTGGCTGGACGAGGCGTTCGCGACGTACGCCGAGGCGCTGCACCGCGGCACCGGTGGCAGCTACGCGAACCGTCCTCCCCCGGCCGAGGGCCGCAACCGGGTCGGCCGGCCGATGACCTACTGGGAGAGCCGGGCGAGCGCGTACTTCCGCTCGGTCTACCTCCAGGGCGCGGTGGCGCTGCTCGAGGCGCGAAGGGTCTCGGGGGTCGCGGCGTTCGACGCGGCGATCCGCTGCTACGTCAACGCCAACGCGCACCGAATCGCGCGCCCGGGAGACCTGGCGGCCGCGCTGCGACACCTGCCCAGGGCGATCGCCGTGCTCCGGAGGTTCGGCGCCCTGCCATAACTGATCCAATCGGTCCTGACAAGACTTGCCGCGGAGGCCCGAGAAGCGCACCCTTCCGGGGAACCCACGAGCAGGAGGCGCATATGTCGCTCCATCACTCCCTGGCGACCCACCAGAGCTTGCTCGGACGGATCCCGGAAGTGACAGGGCGACAGATCCCGGAGTGGTTCGCCTCGATCGACGCCGGGCCCGCACTGCTCCGGTTCGAGGAGCGCGTCGCCTGGCTCAAGGACGAGCACGAGCTGCCCCACGGCTACGCCACCGCGCTGGTCTACGAGCACGACCAGCGCCGCGCCCGCGCCAGCGCCTAGCTGCCTCTAGACCACCACGCGTACGGCGGCGGCTGCGTCGCGCGCTCGCCTGCGCGCCTCCTCGACGTCGGCGCCCTGCGCGACCGCCACGCCCATCCGTCGACCGGGGCGGCAGTCCGGCTTGCCGAAGATGCGCACCTGCGATGTCGGCACCGCGAGGGCGTCGGCCACACCGGTGTAGCGCGGATCTGCGCCTTCGGACTCGGCGAGGACCACCGCCGACGCGCTCGGTGCGAGCAACGCCACGTCCGCCTCTCCGACCGGCAGGCCGAGTACCGCACGCACGTGCAGCGCGAACTCGCTCTGCGGCTGGCTGACCAGTGTGACCATGCCGGTGTCGTGCGGGCGCGGTGAGACCTCGGAGAAGAGCACCTCGTCCCCGCGGACGAACAGCTCCACGCCGAACAGTCCCCAGCCGCCGAGGGCATCGGTCACGCGATGCGCGACGTCGACGGCGGCGGCGTACGCCACGGAGCTCATCGCCTGCGGCTGCCAGCTCTCGCGGTAGTCGCCGTGCTCCTGCCGGTGTCCGATGGGTGGGCAGCACAGCGTGCCGCCAACATGGCGCACGGTCAGGAGCGTGATCTCGTAGTCGAAGTCGACGAAGCCCTCGACGATGACCGGCTGGTCGGCGACGCGGCCGGAGGAACGCGCGTACTCCCACGCCGTCACCGCCTCGTCCGTCGAACGGACCAGGGACTGGCCCTTGCCGGAGGAGCTCATCACCGGCTTCACCACGCAAGGCAGGCCGAGCGCCTCGACGGCCGCGTCGTACTCGGCGCGGTCGCGGGCGAACCGGTACGGCGACGTCGGCACCCCGAGCTCCTCCGCGGCCAGCCGGCGGATGCCCTCCCGGTCCATGGTCAGCCGCGCGGCGCGCGCGGTCGGCACGACGCGCTGCCCGTCCGCTTCCATGGCGACGAGCTCCGCCGTCGCGATCGCCTCGAGCTCCGGGACGACGATGCACGGTGCCTCGAGCTCCACGACCTTGCGCAGGGCACCGGCGTCCAGCATGTCGATGACGTGCCACCGGTGCGCGACCTGCATCGCCGGAGCGCCCTCGTAACGGTCGACGGCGACGACCTCGACGCCGAGCCTCATCGCCTCGATCGCGACCTCGCGGCCGAGCTCGCCGGAGCCCAGCAGCAGGAGGCGAGCGTCGGTGGGCTCAGCCAACGACGGGAAGGGTCAGCAGCGAGCCGGTGGCTGCGCCGGTGAACAGCGTGTAGGCCGCCGGCTGGCGCGTGTTCAGGTAGGAGAAGTCGTTCGTCGACACCGCCAGGCGCAGCCGGTGCCCGACTTCGAAGCGGTGGGACAGACCGAACAGGTCGAGCTCGACCCGCACCGGTACGCCGGTCGGGTTGGTGGCGACCCGGAACGGCATGACGGTGCGACGGATCATGCGCGCGGTGCCCTCCGGGTCGACGTCGAGCAGCTTGAAGAACAGGACGGTGTCCGTGCCGGTCGACCCGACGGCGAGCGACACCCGCGGGACGCCCATCACCGTCATCGGAGCGGACAGCGCCGGCGTGTCGAAGGTGACCATCGTGCCGGGCGCGTCGAAGGGCTCGAGGTCGCCGGGCTGCCCCGGCCGTGAGAAACCGGACAGCTCGGTGAACGACGTGGGCACGGCGCCGGTCTGCACCAGCGAGGCGGTGCCGGCCTGCGAGCTCTTGCTCAGCAGTGCCTTGCCTACGGCGTCGAGCGCCAGCGTGCGGGTGGCACGCGGCATCGAGGTCATCGGGACGAACGGGGAGTAGCCGTCCCGGCCGGCGATCGGGACCCACGGGCGACGTACCAGGATCGGCGGACCGGTCGAGACGTTCTGCCGCCGCAGGTACTTGGCGAACCAGTTCAGCGTGGCATGGCCGATGACGTCGTCACGGCCGCCGGTGAAGCCGTCCTCGCCGAGTGCCGCGTCCTCGCTGTGGCCGCCCTGGGACTGGATGAGCCGGGTCGGCACCCCCCGTGACCGCAGCCCTTCGAAGTTCGCCACGCCCTCGTTCCACGAGAAGAGCGTGTCGCCCATGCCGTGGATGAACAGCGCCGGCGTTCGGATCCGGTCCATCCACCGTGACGGCGACCGGTAGTCGAGCGCCGCGCGTGCAGTAGGTGTCAGCGTTCCGGTCGCGAGGCCCTCGAGGACGAACTGCGCGAGGATCGGGTCGACCGGCGCGTCCGGCGCGTGGCTGTGCTCACCGGGCGGCGTGTCTCCGAACAGGCCCGAGGACATGCCCGCGCCGAGCAGCTGCAGCACCCACGCGACCTTCGCCACGTTGTTGGGGGCGAGCGCGTTGTTGATGTCGTTGTAGGTGATCTGCGGCACGATCGCATCGAGCCGCCGGTCGAAGGCCGCCGTCATGAGCTGGATTCCGCCGCCGTACGAGTTGCCGACCATGCCGGCGCGGGGGTCGCCGGCGCGGTCCTTCAGCACGTAGGGCAACGTCGCAGCGAGGTCGATCATGCGGCGGGCGTCCTGCACCTCGTAGTCGGGCGAGTTGAGCTCCACCCAGCCGCCGGACTCGCCGAAGCCGCGCGAGTCCCACCCGATGACGACGTAGCCGTTCTTGGCCAGGAACTCCGCCTTGGCCAGCTCGTGCGCCGTGTCGTGCCGGCCGCTCCATCCGTGCGTGTAGAGGACGACCGGCGCCGGGCGCTTCGCGGTCGCCGACTTCGGGACGAAGATCGACGTCCACAGGTCGATCGTCGTCGTCGAGCCCGGTCCCTCGGGGACCGGCACGAACCGCTGCGTCACCGTGAACTGGTCGGAGTGACTCTCGCCCTCGTGCGCGCCGGCCACGCCGGCGACCGAGGTGCCGAGCAGCGCGGCGACGGCCAGGGCAGCGCGCAGACGCATCGAGAAGCTCCAGTCAGAGGGTGCGGGTACGCGTTGCTTCGACGGCGGCCCGCCGGTTACCTCTGCTCAGCCGGTGGAGTTCGCGGCGGCGTTGGCCTGGGCGACGGCGGCCGCCGTGGCTGCCTCCGCTTCCGCGAGCAGTCGCGCGGTGAGCGCCCGAGCGTCGCGGATCGCCTGCTCGGCAACGGCCAGTCCGGCCGCTGCCGGACCGCCCACGGGCGGGAACTGAACGCCCGCGAGTGCCGCCTTGCGGCGTTCCTCCCGAGCGGCTGCCCGTGCGGCCTGGGCCTTGGCCCGCTCCGCGTCGCGCAGCGCGCGGGCCGCGGCGATCTCGGCCAGCCGTGCCTCGCGCGCGGCGGCGCGCTCCTGCTCGCGCAGCGCCTTCTCCGCCGGCGTCAGCGTCTCGCCCGGGCCGGAGGAGGTCGTCGTGCTGGTGGTGGTCTCCGAGCCGTTGGTCACGGTCGTTGTGCCGGTGGAGGACACGGAGGTCTCGGCGACTGCTGCCCCGGAACCGGCCAGCGTCGTACTGAGCGCAGCGGCGACTACCACGGCGAGTGCGGTGCGAGGTGAGCGGGGAAGCATCATGGACTCCGGGGGTCGTCGAGCGGTCAGTCGTCTAGGGCGTCGCTGAAGGCGTCGTCCACGTCGTCGAGCTGGTCGCGGGCGTCGTCGATCGCGTCCTCGATCTCGTCGCCCGCGTCGTCGACCCGGTCCTCGATCTCCTCGAGCGCGTCGTCGAGCTGGTCCTCGGCGTCCTCGAGCGCGTCCTCGGCCTCGTCGATCGCGTCGTCGACGGAGCCCTCGGCCTCGTCGACGGCGTCGTCCACGGCATCGGCCGCGTCGTCGGCGGCGTCCTCGGCCGCGTCCGTCGCGTCGTCCACCACGTCGTCGATGTCGTCCAGTGCGTCGTCGATGTCGTCGAGCGCGTCGTCGATGTCGTCGATGGAGCCGATGGACGGTGCGGAGACGAGCGGTGGCCCGAGCGGCGGCGCGACAGTCGCGCCGGCGTCCCCGCCGAAGACTTCCTCGACCGTGCCGACCGAGACGGTGGTGCTGCCGGAACTGGACTCGGAGGTCTCCGCGGAAACCGGCGGCAGCGCGAACGCCGACGCAAGAGCGCACGCGGCGCACAGGGTCGTGATGCGGGTGAGTCGCCGAGACATGCCGTGAGCCCCCTCGTCGTACGGACAAGCCGCCCGCTTCGTCCGGTTGCTGGTCAGTTTAGACGCTGTCCGTCTCCCCGACCATGATGGCCAGGTGACAAAGCAGCGACCCGCTCGCCGGTGGATCTGCCCCGCCGTGCTGCTGTCCGCCGCCGCGGCGCGCGACGCTCGGTGAGCGTCGTGGTCACGCCCCGTCCGTGATGCGGACGAGCGAGCCGGCCAGCGACACCGCGTAGAGCTCCCCCGCGCTGTCGAGGCCGAAGGAGACGACGGCGTCGACGGTGAACGGCAGCCGCTGCGGCTGTTCGCCGCGACGCATCGCGAAGACCTCGCCGGAGCACACGTCGCCGAACAGGTACCTACCCTTGAGGGCAGAGAGGCGGCCCGTGTACTCCAGCCCCCCGGTGATCGAGCAGCGGCGGTTGCCGTGGTCGAGCACCGCGACCGGGCGCACGAGTCGTGTCTCGTCGATCTGGTCGCCACCGCGGTTGACCCGGTCGCCCTCGTAGCGACGCCAGCCGAAGTTCGCGCCCGGCAGGGCCGCCGGCGGCACGAGGTCGATCTCCTCACGCGCGTTCTGGCCGACGTCACCGAGCCAGAGCGCGCCGTCGGCGGCATAGGAGAACCGCCACGGGTTGCGCAGGCCGTAGGCGAGGATCTCCGGCCGCGCGTCGCGGCGGCCGACGAACGGGTTGTCGGCAGGGATGCCGTAGGCCCGATCGCCGGACGGCTTGCGCGGGTCGATGCGCAACAGCTTGCCGAGCAGGTCGTCGAGGTTCTGCGCCCGGTTGCCGGGGTCGTTGCCGGACCCGCCGTCCCCCATGCCCACGACGAGCATGCCGCTCGGGTCGAAGAGCACGAGACCGCCGTTGTGGTTCGAGAACGGCTGGGGGACGTGCAGCACCTCGCGCCGGGTCGAGGGGTCCAGCCGGTCGCGACTGGCCGCGTCGACGCGGTACTCGACGACGCGGGTGTCGCCGGTGCGGTCGGTGTAGTTCACGTACGCCAGGCCGCTGGTCGCGTAGTCCGGTGCGAACGCGAGGGACAGCAGGCCCTGCTCGTTACCGTTGGACACCTGGTCGCTGATGTCGAGGAACGGCGTACCGGCGATCCTCCCGTCGCGCAGGATGCGCACCTCGCCGGACTGCTGGACGACGAACACGCGCGGGTCACCGGGCACAGCGACGACCTGCAACGGGCTCTGGAACGTGCCGGCGGTGACCAGCCGGAGCGCCCCCCCGACCGGTGGAGGACCGGACGCGGCCGACGTCGACGACGTTCCCTGGGTCGGCGTCGGCGCGACGAACGGGTTGTTGTCCGAGCAAGCGGCGAGCAGCCCGAGGAGGGACAGGACAGCCGCGACGCGACGCATGGGAACATCCTGACCCATGGACGCCGAGGACGTGCGCGAGTTCATCCGGCACAACCACCGCGCGGTCGTCGCGACCGTGCGGGCCGACGGCAGGCCGCAGCTGTCGCCGATCACCACCGACGTCGACCCCGAAGGCCGGATCCGGTTCAGCACCCGCGAGACCGCGGTGAAGGTCAAGCACCTGAGGACGAACCCGTGGGTCACCGTCTGCCTGCTCAGTGACGGGTTCTTCGGCGACTGGGCGACCGCGGCGGGCACCGCCGAGATCGTGTCGCTGCCCGAAGCGATGGAGCTGCTCGTCGACTACTACCGCAGCGTCTCCGGCGAGCATCCCGACTGGGACGACTACCGCGCGGCCATGGAGCGCGACCGTCGGGTCATCGTCCGGTTCCCGATCGAGTACGCCGGCCCCTCGTTCCACGGCTAGCTCCGCCTAGAGGTACCGCTTCCGCGCGAAGACGTCGGTGCGGGCGCTCGCGACGCGGTCCAGGAACACGAGACCGTCGACGTGGTCGATCTCGTGCAGCAGCCCGCGCGCCTCGATGCCGTCCGCGTCCACCTCGCGCAGCTCACCCGTGCCGACGTCGTAGGCGCGGACCACGACGTGCGACGCGCGGGCGACGTTGCCGGTGAAGTCGGGCACGCTCATGCAGCCCTCACGGGCCAGCTCGAGCGCGCCGGCGGAGACGACCACCGGGTTGGCCAGGACGAGCAGACCGTGGCAGGACCGCGCCTTCTTGTGCCCGGTCACGTCGAGGCAGAACACGCGCAGGCCGACGCCGATCTGCGGGGCGGCCAGGCCGACGCACCCCGGTGCGGAGCGCATCGTGTCGACCAGGTCCTCGCCGAGCGCGACCGTCTCCGCGGAGAGCGGGTCGGCGTCGGCGGCGACGGTCTTCAGGACGCGCGCCGGCAGGCGCACGACGGGCTGGATCATGCGTCAGAAGAGGTCGGGGTCGGCCGGGTGCAACGCGGTGTCGACGTCGAGCTCCGCGGCCACCTCGGCGAGCGCGGCCTCGAGCTGGTCGACCTGCACCGACTCCGGGACGTCGAGCTCGAGCACCATCGTGTAGAGCGGCGCGTCGTCGCCGACCAGGCGCGTCGCCAGGTCGGTGATGTTGACCTCGTGCGCGGCGAGGAGCGCGGTGACGCGGTGCACGATGCCCGGGTGGTCGGCGCCGTACACCGACAGGACGAAGGGATGCGCCGGCTGGTGTTGTGCCGGCTCGGGGGCCAGCTCGCGAACCGTCACGACCAGGTCCATCGCCTCGGCCACGGGGGCGAGCCGCTGCTCGAGATCGGCTGCGGCCACCGGCGCGGCGACGACGAGGGTCATCGCGAAGTGGCCGCGGAGGATCGTCATCGAGGTGTCCTCGAGGTTGGCGCCGGCCTCGACGAGTACGCCGGTGACGGCGGCGACGATGCCCGGACGGTCCGCGCCGATGGCGGAGACGGCAAGAAGGGTCATGCCGCGAAGTTAGCGGATGACGAGGATCCCGATCCCGTCGGGGAAGGCCAGGCCGGTGTCCACGACTTCCGGGGTGCCCGGATCGCCGTTGGCGTCGAAGCGCACGCGCATCACGCGCCCGTCGCGGTTCGGGCCCTGGAGGATGACGCCGATGTCGGCGTAGTAGAGCGTGCGGTCCGGGGCCATGCCCATTCCGAACGGCGTGCCGGAGCCGCCCGGCAGCGGGAACGTGATCTGGCCGATCGGCAGGCTGATCGGCGCAGGTCTGCCCGGCGTGCCGACGACGTGACGCTGGAACGAGCCGTCCTCGCGGCCGTACTGGCCGATGTTCGCGTCGAAGACGCTGGACACGAGGACGGTGTCCTTGTCGAAGGGGATCACCGCGCTCGGCGTGAGGCTCGCGCCGGCCTGGATGAACAGCTCCTTCTTCACGCCGCTGCCGGCGACGTCGATCAGGGGCGTCTGACTGTCCTTGCAGCCTCGGACGCCGCCGATGCCGGTGTACTTGAAGATGCCCCACTCGTCGAGGGGGGTCTGCGCGGGGCGGTTGGACGCGATGTAGACGACGTCGTCCGCGGCCGTGCGCGGGTCACGGTTGTCGACCCACATGCCGCCGGCGGTCGCGATGGTGTTGTCGATCTTGCAGTAGCTCAGCTTGCTGGCCAGTGGGACGCCGTTCCTGCTCGTCTTGAAGCCGTTGCCGAAGCCACCCGTCCGGTCGGGGAACCACATGATCAGCTGGCCGTTGGCACCGGCCAGCGGCAGCTGGTCGCCGACGTCGCCGGTCAGCAGCCGGCCGTCGTCGAGGAAGCCGCAGCCGTAGTTCTCCGGGTTGTCCGCGGCGTTGCCGTAGGTCGGGACGATCTTGCCGCGCTGCACGGTGCGGAAGGAGCCGAGGTCCCGGCCGCGGAGCTCGAACCAGCCCCAGCCCGGGTCGCCCTCTTCGCCGCCCTGCGCGGTGTCCTCTCCGGCGATGAAGTAGGTCTTGCCCTTGTACTGGCGGAAGCAGATCTGCGCGTTGATGTCCTTGTGCTCGCGGCCGTCGGTCGTCTTCGGGTCGGTCGCCGCCCAGATGAGCGTCTGCTTCTTGCCGGTCGCGTGGTCGTAGACGTTGAGCCGGTTGCCCTCGCCACTGAAGACGAAGACCCGCGGCGCGGCGGCCGCGCCACCGGTCGTGGGCAGCACCGCGACACCCGTCAGGGCCAGTGCCAAGCCGAGTACCGCCGTACGCCGCAACCCTGACGCTCGTGTCATGAGTCTGCCGATTCGGTGACGCGCGGGAATCTCCTGCCCCAACCGTTGAGGTGGGAGTTTCAGCGTTCGCTGAAACTCCCACCTCAACGGGGTGGCTAGGGTGCGTTGATGGACAGACAACGAGTGAGCTCGGGCTCGCCGTACGAGTCGACGATCGGGTTCTCGCGCGCGGTGCGGGTCGGCGACCGGGTGTTCGTGTCCGGCACCGCCCCGGTGTGGCCGGACGGGACGTGCGACCCGGACCCGGCCGTGCAGACCGCGCGGTGCCTCGAGATCATCGGCGCGGCGCTGGCCGAGGCCGGCGCGTCGTTCGAGGACGTGGTCCGCACCCGGATGTTCATCACCTCGACTGCCGTCAACGAGGCGGTCGGCCGGGCGCACGGCGTGGTCTTCGGCGACACCCGCCCGGCGGCAACGATGGTCGTGGTCGCCGGCTTGCTCGACCCGCGCTGGCACGTCGAGATCGAGGCCGACGCCGTCATCGGCTGAGGAGTGCCCCCGGTGGGGTTCGAACCCACACTTGGCGGTGTTTAGGACCGCTGCCTCTAGCCGGTTGGGCTACGGGGGCACGGCCAGCGTATTCGCGGAAGAGGGCTGCAACCTCGGGGCTCGCTGGGCGTCTGTAGGGGCGAGTGCAGTACGTGCCCCGAGGAGGCGGCGATGAAGAAGATCCTGGCTGCGGTAGGCGCCCTGGCCGTCGGCGGAATGATCGCCGTCGCCGTCCCTCAGATCGCGTCGGCGGCGCCGTACTGCGGCATCCGGTGGGGCTCGACAGCCAAGAACGTGCACGCCGGCAGCAGCTCGATCACCAACGTGCGCGCCGGCCGGCACGACTGCTTCGACCGCAGGGTCGTCGACTTCGCCGGTGCCCCCGGCGGCGCGAACGTGCGCTACGTCAAGGCCGTGACGAACCAGGGCGAGGGCGCGGTGATACCACTGCGCGGCGGTGCCTTCCTGCAGGTCGACCTCGACTCACCGGCCTACGACATCAACACCGGCAAGCAGACCTACCGCTTCGCCAACCGGCGCGAGCTCGTGAACGTGAGCGGCTTCCGCACCTTCCGCCAGCTCGCGTACGGCGGCAGCTACGAGGGCTACACGACCTTCGGCCTGGGTGTCCGGGGACGCCTGCCCTTCCGGGTCTTCACACTCACGAAGCCGAGCCGCCTGGTCATCGACGTCGCCCACGCCTGGTAGCCGTCACGACGCCGCGCGCCGGAACTCGGCGCGCGGGTCGTGCAGCGAGCCGAGGGACACGACCTCGCGGCGGAAGAACAGCGCGAGCGTCCAGTCGGCGACCACCCGGACCTTGCGGTTGAACGTCGGCACGCGGCTCACGTGGTACGTGCGGTGCATGAACCAGGCGAGGAAGCCGCGCAGCCGGATGCCGTAGACCTCGGCGACGCCCTTGTGCAGACCGAGCGACGCGACCGACCCGACGTTCTTGTGGCGGTACGGCGTCAGCGGCTTCCCGGCCACCGCGGCCAGGAGGTTCCTCGCCAGCCGCTTGGCCTGCCGGACGGCGTGCTGCGCCGTCGGTCCGCAGAGTCCGCCCATCGTGAGGTCCGGGACCGCCGCGCAGTCGCCGGCGGTCCAGGCGTGCTCCACGCCGCGGACGCGCAGATCGGTCTCGGCGAACACCCGGCCCTTCACGTCGCGCGGCAGGTCGCTGGCGTCGAGCACCGGGTGCGCGCGGACGCCGGCGGTCCAGATCAGCGTGTCGGCGTCGAAGCTCTCGCCGTCGGAGAGCACCATGCGGCCACCGATCGCCGACTCGAGGCGCGTGCCCAGCCGTACCTCGATGCCGCGCCTGCGCAGCTGGACGAGCGTGTACGACGCCATGCCCTCGCTGATCTCGCCGAGGATCCGGTCCGCCGCCTCGACCAGTACCCAGCGCTGGCGGGCGCCGGCCAGCTGGGGGTAGTAGCGCTGGGCGTAGCGGGCCAGGTCCTCCAGCTCGGCGAGGGCCTCGACACCGGCGTAGCCGCCGCCCACGGACACGAAGGTGAGCAGGCGCTCGCGCACCGCGGAGTCGGCGGTCGAGGCGGCGGCATCGAGTCGCGACAGGACGTGGTTGCGGAGGTAGATCGCCTCCGCCACCGTCTTGAAGCCGATGCCCTGGTCGGCCAGCCCGGGGATCGGCAGGACGCGGGCGACCGACCCCGGCGCGACGACCAGCTCGTCGTAGCCGACGTCGTACGCCGGTCCTTCGATCGGCGTGACGGTGACCACCCGGTCGGCGTGGCGGATCGCCGTCACGGTGCCGGTGAGCACCGTGCAGCGACGTAGTACCCGGCGCAGCGAGACGACGACGTGCCGCGGCTCGATACTGCCGGCGGCGGCCTCGGGCAGGAACGGCTGGTAGGTCATGACCGCGTCCGGACTGACGAGGGTGACCGTCACGGCACGGGATCGCTGCAAGCGCAGCGCGGCGTAGAGCCCGACGTACCCGCCCCCCACCACGAGGACGCGCGCGGGCACTAGAGCTTGCCGACCCCGCTGCCCGGGACGCCCTCGGCCAGCGCGCGCAGCGCACCGACGGTGCACTCCTCGCGCGGCCGGACGGCGAACGGGTCGAACTGGAAGCGGCGCATCGCGTTGAGGTGGGTGATCTTGTCCACGTCCTCGTCCGCTACGCCGTCGAAGTGCTTCGCGAGCGCCTCCGGCGACTGCGGCCAGGACGAGTCCGAGTGCGGGTAGTCGCATTCCCACGTGATGTTGTCGACGCCGATCAGCTCGCGGTTCTCGACACCGGCCTTGTCGTCGATGAAGCAGAACGTGAAGACCTCGCGGGCCTTCTGGCTCGGCAACATGTCGCCGAACTGCTGGTTGGTCCAGAAGCGGTGCCGCTGGTAGACGTAGTCGAGCCGCTCGAGCCAGTAGGGCATCCAGCCGATGCCGCCCTCGGACAGCGCGAACTTGAGGTCGGGGAAACGCTTGAGCGCGGGTGACCAGATGATGTTCGACGCGGCCTGCATCGCGTTGAGCGGCGTGAGCGTGATCATCACGTCGATCGGCGCGTCGGTGAGCTCGAGCATCGTCGACGACGACCCGATGTGCAGGCAGATCTGCATGTCGTGCTCGACGCACGCGGCGTAGAACGGGTCCCAGTGCTCGTTGTGCAGCGACGGCCAGCCGAGCTTCGCCGGGTCCTCGCTGAAGGTCACCGCATGACAGCCCTTGGCGGCGACGCGCGCGACCTCCTGGGCCATGAGCTGCGGGTCCCAGATCGGCGGCAGCGAGAGGGGGATGAACCGGCCCGGGTAGGTGCCGCACCACTCGTCGATGTGCCAGTCGTTGTAGGCCTGCAGCATCACCATGCCGACCTCCTTGTCCTCCGACCGCGAGAACAGCTGGCCGCAGAACTGCGGGAACGACGGGAAGCACATGGAGCCGAGGACCCCGTTGAGGTTCATGTCGCGCACGCGCGCGTGGATGTCGTAGCACCCGTCGCGGATCTGCTCGTACGCCGTGGGGTTGAAGTTGTACTCCTCGGGCGGGCGGCCGGCGACGGCGTTGAGACCGATGTTGGGGATCGCACTGCCCTCGTACTCCCAGACGTCGAAGCCGCCCTCCATGCGCACGGACTTCGGCGCCTGGTCCGCCCACTTCGCCGGGACGTGGTTCTTGAACATGTCCGGCGGCTCGACGACGTGGTCGTCGACGCTGATCAAGACCATGTCTTCGGTGCGCATGCTCGCCTCCGTGAGTTCCCTGACGCAGACGTCAGACTAGCCCGCGGCGAGCCGGGCCGCGAGGCCCAGCACGTCGTCGAGCATCTGCTCCGTGAGCCGTCCCGTGAAGGTGTTCTGCTGGCTCGGGTGGTAGCAGCCGAGCAGGGTCACCGGCCCGACCTCGGCCCGCGCTCCGTGGCCGAACTTCACCGGGGCCGACGGGACGCCGTACCCGGCCTGGGCCAGCGCGCGCAGCGCCGAGGTCCAGGCGAAGCCGCCGAGCGCGACGACCACTCGCAGCGCCGGCCGCAGCAGCTCCAGCTCGGCGACCGACCACGCGAGGCAGGTGTCGCGCTCCTCCGTCGTCGGCTTGTTCGCGGGCGGGGCGCAGTGCACGGCCGCGATCACGCGCGTCCGGAGCAGCTGCAGCCCGTCGCCCACGTGCGCGGAGGTCGGCTGCGACGCGAGGCCGACCCGGTGCAGCGACCCGTAGAGCCAGTCACCGCTGCGGTCGCCGGTGAACATGCGACCCGTCCGGTTGCCCCCGTGCGCGGCCGGTGCGAGGCCGTAGACGACGACGGCCGCGTCGGTCGACCCGAACGACGGCACCGGCCGGCCCCAGTACTGCTGGTCCGCGTACGCCGCGCGCTTGGCCCGCGCGACCTCCTCGCGCCAGGCGACCAGCCGCGGGCACGCCCGGCACTGGACCAGCTCGGCCATGAGGGCGTCGAGCCGATCAGCCACTACGTGACGTCGCGCCGCTGGAAGGTGACGACGAACACGCCCAGCAGGATCGCGAGGTAGACAGCCAGGGTGAGCGCTCCGCGCTGCCCACTGAGCCGGAAGACGTTCGACGCGCCTTCGCCGGCGATGCTCGAGACGGCCTCCTGGCCACCGCGTGTGATGTCCACGCCTTTCTCGACGACGGCGATGATGTTCTCGCCGACGAGGTAGCGGCTCCATCCCGGGCGGAGCCCGCGGATGAGGTTCTCGAAGATCGCGAAGTAGGCGAAGCCGGTGCCGAGGGCAGCCGCTGTGACACGCGACAGTCCGGAGATGGCGAAGCCGAGCAGGCCGGTGAACGCGATGACGTAGAGCGCTCGGAGTACTCCCAAGGCGCACGACGTGACGAGGCCGGCCGTGGTCCCCTCGGTCGTGCCGCGGGTGGCCGCGATGAGATAGCTCCCACCCGTGAAGAGCAGCTCCACCGCCACGGTGAAGACGACCAGCCCGGCTACCAGCGCGGCCGCCTTCGCCAGGATGACGCGGATCCGCCGCGGCTCCCACAGCAGCAGCGCCTGGAGCGTCCCGAAGTGCCACTCCGCGCCGATGAAGCTGGCTCCGACGAGGAACCCGATCATCGCCATGAAGAAGCCGATCCCCTGCGTGCCGCCGCGCAGCTCCTGGGAGAACGAGAACCGAGGGTCGTTGTAGAAGTTCTCCTCGGTGGGCGGTCTGGCTTCCTGGGCGCAGTCCACCTCCGGCGGCAGCTCCCCCCGCGCCTTGGCCGCGTTGCACTCCTTGAGATGGCCGGCCAGCTCCTCCTCGGGGAACTGCGCCGCGAACTCCGCGGCCTCGGCCCGGGCCTTCGCCCGCGCCGCGTCGACGTCGCGGTCGGACACGACCGCCTGACGGACCAGCACGATCATCAGGATGAGCAGGAACAGGGCGGCCAGCACGCGCGTGAGCCGGCGGGCGGCGAGTCGGCTCAGCTCGACCCGGATCAGGCGGGTCATGCGGTCGGCTCCACCGGGGCGTCCTCGGTCAGCTCGAGGAACACGCTCTCGAGCGATCGGGTGAGTGGCGTCAGCTCGCTCACGTACAGGCGCTTGGCCGCGAGGGTCTTGGTGATCTGCGACGGGTCCGTCGCGCCGGTGACGATCAGCTGGTCCTCGAGCCGCCGCACCCCCAGGCCGGCCGCGGCCAGCGCCTTCTCGCCGGACGCGAGATTGCCCACGCGCACGCGGATCTCGCCGGTCTCGCGGCTCGCGAGCACATCGCTCACCTTGCCGCTCGCGATCCGGCGGCCCTTGGCCAGGATGTCGACGCTGTCGCACATCTGCTCGACCTCGGCGAGCAGGTGCGAGGACACGAAGACGGTGACGCCACTGCCGCCCAGCCGCCGGAGCAGCTCGCGCACCTCGCGGATGCCGGCCGGGTCCAGTCCGTTGCTCGGCTCGTCGAGCACCAGCAGCCGCGGCTCCTTGAGCAGCGCGGCGGCGATGCCGAGCCGCTGCCGCATCCCGAGCGAGTAGGCCTTCACCCGGTCCCGGCCGCGGTCGGCGAGTCCCACCGTCTCCAGCACCTCGCCGACACGCCGCTCCGGCAGGCCCGCGACCCCCGCGAGCAGCTCGAGGTTGCGGCGGCCGCTGAACTGCGGGAAGAACACCGGCGACTCCACCAGCGCGCCGACGCTCTGGAGCGTCTCCGGCAGGGCCTGCGGCACCGGCTTGCCGAACAGGCGCATCTCCCCCGCGTCGGCGTGCACGAGACCGAGCAGCATCCGGATGGTCGTCGTCTTGCCCGACCCGTTGGGACCGAGGAAGCCGTGGACGCCGCCCTCCTCGACGACGAGGTCGAGGTCGACGACCGCCTTCTGCGGGGGACGGCGCACGCGGCGGTAGGTCTTGCTCAGCCCGTGGACCTCGATGACGGACAACGCGTCAGCTACCGACGCGCGCGTGCAGGAAGTCGAGCGTGCGCTGCCAGGCGAGCGCCGACGCCGTCACGTCGTGGACCTCGGGCCGGCTGTCGTTGAAGAACGCGTGCTCGGTGCCCGGGTAGTCGTAGAACTCGACCTCTCCGCCGGCGTCGCGGATCGCCGCGATGGCGGCCTGCACGGGCTCCGCGGCGGACCCGCCGTCACCCTCCGCGAGATGCAGCTGGGCCCCTTTTCCGCGGTAGCCGGACCAGTCCGGCGGCACCGGCCAGGCCACATAGGGGTAGAAGTCGACCGTCGCGACGACGTCCGGCGAGTAGGTCGCCGACCACAGCGCGAGGGCGCCACCCATGCAGAAGCCGACGATGCCGGTGCCGGCGCTCGACACCTCGTCACGGCCGACGAGGTACGACGCCGCGCCGGCGATGTCCCGGCTGGCCCGCGCCAGGTCCAACGCCATGAGCTTCTTGCCGGCTTCATCCGGCTCGGTCGTCGACTCGCCGTGGTAGAGGTCTGGCGCCAGGGCGACGAACCCCGCCGCCGCGAACCGGTCACACAAGTCGCGGATGTGCGGGACGAGCCCCCACCACTCCTGGATGACGACGAGGGCCGGGCCGCGCCCGGACGGCGGCAGCGCGAGATAGCCCTCTGCGGAGTCCCCGTTGCTGGGGAAGGTCACGAGATCGCCCATGCCGGCGACCCTATCGAGCGTTACGACGCGGCGCGCAGGGCCCAACCCCGGTCGCGGATGTTGCGGAACAGGTCGAGGCCGAGCCGCGCGCGGATCCGGCAGAGCTGTACGTCGACCCGCCGGCCGCTGGTGCCCTCGCCCCAGCAGATGGCGTGCAGCTGAGCGCGGGTCCACAGCCGGTCGGGCGAGGCGAGGAACAACGCCAGCAGCTCGACCTGGCGCGGCGTCATCTCCACGGGCTCGTCACCGAGCAGGACGACGTACCGATCGACGTCGACCTGGAGCGGACCGAGCACCTGGTGCGTCGGCACGTCGACGCCGACCTCCGCCGCGCGAGCGACGAATCCAGCGTGGGCTGCGGGCGGCACAATTGAAACCACACTGGCCCTGGGCCAG
>CAZYXZ010000015.1:0-2299 GCA_964651395.1 uncultured Frankiaceae bacterium | reverse complement strand
GCCGCGCGCGCCACGAATCCCGCGTGGGCAGCGGGCAGACTGACGTCGGTCATGGCATTCCCTTCGGCAGCTGGGCACGGTCGGGTCAGTCGTCGGTCTCGGGTCCGAGCATCCAGCCCCGGCCGCGGACGGTGACCAGCCGGTCGCCCAGCCGTCGACGCAGGGCCACGAGCAGGGTGTCGACGCGCCGCGGGGACAGTCCCGACAGGCCGGCTCGGCGGGCCAGGTCGACACGTGACACCACCCGGCCGCGCTCCGCGTCGAGGACGTCGAGGACGGCACGTTCTCGTGGCGTGAGGCCGGACCGCACTCCCATGTCTCGGGACGCTAGGTCCGGACGGTTTCGCACGCGCTTCCGAGGTGTTACGCCGGTGTGACAACCCGGTGCGGCCGGGTCAGCGCACGAGCGACAGAGCGATGCCGTCGAGGATGTCGCGCTCGCTGGCCACCACGGCCGGCAGGTCCCAACGGCTGAGCAGGCGGTCCAGGACCATGGCCCCGCCTGCGATGACGTCGGCTCGCCCGGGGTGCATCACCGCGAGGGCGCGCCGCTCCGCCACGGTCATGCCGAGCAGCCGCTCGGTCACTGCGGTGACCTCGCCGGCAGGGATCCGGGCCAGGTGGATCCGCTCGGGGTCGTAGCCGGGCAGGTGGAGAGCCAGCGCGGTCACCGTGGTCACCGAGCCGGCCAGGCCGATCACCGTGTGGCCGGCGCCGCGGCCGAAGACGTCCGCGACCTCGTCCAGCTCGGCGTCGATGTCCGCCTCGGCAGCGCGACGCTCGTCGGCCGTGGGCGGGTCGGAGCGCAGGTGCCGTTCCGTCAGCCGCACGCAGCCGAGCGGCCGGCTCGTGGCGAGGCGGCCCTGGTCGGCGATGAGCTCGGTAGAGCCGCCGCCGATGTCCACGACGAGGTACGGCGGAGCGGCCCGCCCGGCGTCCAGACCTGAGGTCGCTCCCGCGAAGGAGAGCGCGGCCTCCTCGACGCCGCTCACGACCTCCGGCGCCACGCCGAGGATCCGCGTGCATCCTTCGACGAACTCGGCGCGGTTCTCGGCGTCGCGCGTGGCCGACGTGGCGACCATGCGTACCCGCTCGGCCCCCAGCTCGCGGATGCGTGCGGCGTACCCGTCGAGCGCGGCGAAGGTGCGCTCCAGCGCGTCCGGCGCGAGCCGGCCGGTGCGGTCCACGTCCTGCCCGAGTCGCACGATCTCCATCGTGCGCTCGACATCGGCCGTCCGGTCGTCGCCGACGTCCGCGACCAGCAGGCGGATCGAGTTCGTCCCGCAGTCGACCGCCGCGACCCTGGTCATGCCTCCACGCACGGGCCCGAGGAACCCCAGTCCGGGATCTGGTCGAGCGCGATCCGGCCGACCGGGTTCGCCCCGGTGGCCAGCTCGTGCGCGACGAGGACGTGCAGGCACTTCACCCGGTCCGGCATGCCGCCGGCGCCGGGCCGGCCGGGCAGCTCACGCACCGCGTCGCGCCGGGCGAGGTAGTCCTCGTGCGCTGCGGCGTAGCCGGCGGCCAGGTCCTCGTCCCCGCCGAGCCGCTCGGTCAGCGACGCCATGACGCCGGCCGCCTCGAGGCGGCCGACGGCCGAGCGCGCGCGGGGGCAGCTCAGCCAGTAGAACGTCGGGAAGGGCGTGCCGTCGGGCAGCACCGGATCGGTCTCCACGACATCGGGCAGGCCGCACGTGCAGGTGTGTACGACGGCGCGCAGCCCGCGCGGCGGCCGGCCGAGCTGCCGCTCGAGCACGTCGGTCTGCTCCGGCGTGACCTCCGGGGGGGTCACCGGCTCGGCGACGGCCGTGGGGTGGGCTTGGGCGACGGCGCCGGCTTGCCCGCGCCCTCCACTGTCGACCACAGCTGCGAGTACCACGGCCGATCGGCGGGCTTCGGGCCGGCCGCGGCCGGCGCGGGGCCGAACGCGCTCACCGACGGCGTCGGGTCGATGACGATGTAGCTGGTCTCCCCGGGACGCACGTAGTGCAGCCGCTCGCGGGCGAGCCGCTCGACGTACGCCGGGTCGAGCAGCTGGCGCCGCTGCGCGTCCAGCTCCGCGACCGCCTTCTCCGCCGCTGCCAGCTGCGCCTCCGCGCGCTGCACGCGTGAGCGCTGCTGGAGGTACTGCCGCATCGGCACCGTCAGGGCCAGCGTCATCGCGCACACGAGCAGGGCCAGCATCGTGGCGCGCGTGGTCACCGCGTAACGACGGCGCGCCGGCGCCGACTTCGGCCCGGCGGTGCCCGCCGTGCGCCGGCCGTGCGCCGGTCGGCGCGCCTGGTGCCGGGCCGAGCTC
>CAZYXZ010000014.1:16105-52092 GCA_964651395.1 uncultured Frankiaceae bacterium | reverse complement strand
CGCAACCGGTTCGAGTGGGGCCTGATCACCGACGTGCAGCCGCCGGACCTCGAGACCCGCATCGCGATCCTCCGCAAGAAGGCCGCCCACGACCGGCTGGCGGTGCCGCCGGAGGTGCTCGAGTACATCTCCAGCAAGATCCAGAGCAACATCCGCGAGCTCGAGGGCGCGCTGATCCGGGTGACCGCCTTCGCCAGCCTCAACCGGTCTCCGGTGGACCTGGCCCTGGCCGAGGTCGTGCTCAAGGACCTGATTCCCGAGCACGGCGGCAACGACATCACCGCGGCCACGATCATGACCGCGACCTCGGCGTACTTCGGCCTGTCGATGGAGGAGCTCTGCGGCTCCAGCCGGTCCCGGGTGCTGGTCAACGCACGGCAGATCGCCATGTACCTGTGCCGGGAGCTGACCGACCTGTCCCTGCCGAAGATCGGCCAGGCCTTCGGCGGCCGCGACCACACGACGGTCATGCACGCGGACCGCAAGATCCGCTCCCTCATGGCCGAGCGGCGCTCCGTCTACAACCAGGTGACCGAGCTGACCAACCGGATCAAGGTCCGGGCCCGGCCCGCATGAGCACGATGGTTACGGGTCGGCAGGTAACGGTTGGCGATCTTCGGGTGCACAAGCTGGGGACAACCGTGTGGACGACCCCCCATGCACCCGTGGGCAGCCTGTTGACGCACGAGGCCCTCCACTCCCGGTGTGGAGTTGTCCCATTTGTCCCCACAGGTTGTCCTTCCGGGCGCACCGTCACTGACCTGCGCTTTCCCGCGTTGTCCACAGTGTCAGCCCGCCTAACAACACTGTCTGTATCACCTATGAAGAACACTGGAACAGCAAGAGAGGGCGGTACGCCGTGAAGTTCCGAGTCGAGCGCGACGAGTTCGCGGACGCGGTCAGCTGGACCGCTCGTACCCTGCCGCTGCGTCCCGCCGTACCCGTGCTGGCCGGCCTCCTGCTGGAGGTGGCCGGGCATGAGCTGAAGCTCTCCGGCTTCGACTACGAGGTGTCGGCGGAGGCGACCCTGGAGGTCGAGGCCCAGGAAGCCGGCCGCGTGCTGGTCTCCGGCCGGCTGCTGGCCGACATCACCCGCAGCCTGCCGACCGCGCCGGTCGAGCTGACCACCGACGGCAGCCGTGCGGTGCTCTCCTGCGGGACGGCACGGTTCACGCTGCCGACGCTGCCGGTCGACGACTACCCCTCGCTGCCGGCCATGCCGGCCGCCTCCGGGCGGATCGCGAGCGACGCGTTCGCCGCCGCGGTGGCACAGGTCTTCGTGGCCGCGGGCCGCGACGACACGCTGCCCGTGCTGACCGGCGTCCGGGTGGAGATCGACGGCGACCAGCTGACGCTGGCGGCGACCGACCGCTACCGGCTGGCGGTGCGGGACCTCAAGTGGCGGCCCGAGCCGGGAGCGCCGAGCGAGGCCGCGACCGCCCTGATCCCGGCGCGCACGCTGGCCGACGCGGCGAAGACCCTGGCCGGCACCGGCGCGGAGGTCGCGATCGCGCTCGGCGTCGGGGCCCAGGGGGAGGGCCTGGTCGGCTTCTCGGGCGGCGCCCGGCGTACCACGACGCGGCTGCTCGAGGGCGAGTTCCCGCGCTACCGGTCGCTGATCCCGACCGAGTTCGGCTCGGTGGCGAAGGTCAGCACCTCGACGCTGGTCGAGGCGGTCAAGCGGGTCGCCCTGGTCGCGGCGCGCAACACCCCGATCCGGCTGTCCTTCGACGCCGACACCGTGACCCTCGAGGCCGGCACCGGCGACGAGGCGCAGGCGAGCGAGACCGTCGAGGCCGCGTACGAGGGCGAGGCGATGCAGATCGCCTTCAACCCGCAGTACCTGCTCGACGGGCTCGGGGCGATCGACTCCGACCTCGCGCACCTGAGCTTCACCGGTCCGATCAAGCCGGCCGTCCTCACGGGCAAGGACACCGAGGCGGACTACCGCTACCTCCTGATGCCGGTCCGTCTGTCCGGGTGATCAAGGGCTTCGGATCCGGCAAGCGATCCGGCGGGCTCGCCGAGGAGATCGCCCGCGCGCGGCAGACGCTGGCCGAGGCGGTGGGCTCGACCGAGTTCGAGGCGTTTCCCCGAGCTCTGGTCCGTGAGGCGTGGCGGCTGGTGCCCGTGCGGGGGCTCGCCTGGCTGACCGTCAGCGGGAACGAGATCGCGGTGGCCGCGCAGGCGCCGCACACCGTGCTCCGGCCGGAGAAGCTGGCCGGCAGCGTGGTCCAGCGCGCCGTGTCGGCGAAGCGCCCGGTCCGCGCGGTGCTCAAGGGCGACCCGGCGATCGTGGAACGCGACGTGAGCGCGCTCGTCGTCGCGATGCGCACCCGGGGCACGACGTGCGGGGTCCTGGTCGCGTTGCGCGGGCCGGAGGAGCCGTTCGGGCTGGCCGACGAGAACGCGCTCGACGCACTGCTGCGCGCGGCCGCGGAGGTGCTCGCGCAGCCGGGCCAGGCGGCCGCCGCTGCGGCCATGCCCCCGGTGGCAGTGCTGCGCGTCGACCTGTTCTGGCCGGGGGCGCCGAGCGACCTCGCCCCGGAGCAGGCCGTGGCCGTCGCGGGCCAGATCGTCCGGGGCCACATCCGGCCGACCGACGAGCTGCGGCGGATCGACGTCGCCGCGCTCGAGGTCACCCTCAAGCGCCCGACCCCCGAGACGGTGGCCATCGTCAGCCAGCGGCTGCATCACGCGCTGGCCGGCCACATCGTCGAGCTGCACAACGCCCGCTGGTCCATCTACGCCGTGGACGCACCGCCTGAGCCGTGAGTAGCATGCAAGTAGCAATGAGGGTAGGATCACGGGTATGAAAGTGAGCGTGAGCTTGCCCCTGGAGGACGTGCAGTTCCTCGACGCGTACGCCGAAGCGCAGGGCGTCGAGTCGCGATCAGCGGTCGTTCACCGCGCCGTGCGACTGCTCCGTGCCAGCGCACTGGGTAGTCAGTACGAGGACGCGTGGAGCGAGTGGGCGGCGAGTGGCGACGAGGGAGTCTGGGTCCGCGCGCTCGGTGACGGAGTGACCGGCTGATGCGGCGAGGCGACGTCTACTTGGTCGACCTCGCCCCCGTCCGCGGAGCCGAGGCCGACAAGCTGCGGCCCGCGGTAGTGGTGAGCAACGACGGAGCCAATGGCGCGGCGAGCCGGCTCGGCCGCGGGATTCTCACGGTGGTCCCGGTGACTTCGAATGTGCAGCGGGTGTACCCGTTCCAGGTTCTGCTGCCAGCCGCCGAGACCGGCCTCGATCGCGACTCCAAGGCGCAGGCGGAGCAGATCCGAGCGATCGACGTCGAACGGATCGGCGCGCGAGTCGGAAGTCTCAATGCCGAGCTCTTGGCCGGCCTCGACGAAGCACTTCGCCTGCATCTCGCGCTCTGACACGGACCTACCAGCGCACTCGTCGACGTAGAACGTCATGGAGTCGCTGGAGAAGTTCTCGATGCCGAGGTCGAGCTGCACCACCGTGCCCGAGAGGGTAGACCGACTCCGGTCAGGTGGATCGCGGTCGCATCCGTACGCCGGCGAGCTGGGTGGCCTGGGCGACCAGGCGGCCGCGGCTGTCCCAGACGTCGCAGCTCTCGTCGACGAAGTTGCCCTCGACGTGTCGCGCCTTCTGGCGGACCAGCAACGGTCCCGGCGCCGGGAACGCCCGGATGTAGGCCGTCAGCTCGAGCGTCGGCACCCAGCCGCTGCTGCCCAGCGTGAGGGTCGCGGGCGGCAGCGCGTCGACGGCCAGCAGCAGTGCCAGCGGGTCGGGCTCGCGGCCGTCCTCGTGCGCGACCCAGCAGCGCAGCTCGCCGGTCATGTTCGGCTGTCCGGCCGCGAAGCTCAGCTGCGGCGGGTCGTGCCAGACCCCGACCCGGCCGAAGAGCCGCAGCTGGAGACCGGGCGGGTCGACCGGCTGGCGGAAGCAGGCCTCGATCGCCGGCATCGCGGGTGGCGGGACGTCGGTCCAGGTCGGCTCGCCGTCCTCGGGGAGCGTGGCCGCGGTCATGAGGAACTCGACGCAGCGCGTGCCCTCCTGGTGCAGCGTGCACCGGACCTGCGACGCCGACCGGCCGACGCGCAGCACCTCGGTCTGCACCGTCACGTCGCTGATCGCCGGCGGCGACAGGTACTGCGCGCTCACCGCGAGCGGGTGCTGGTGCGGGCTGCCCGCCTCGGCCAGGGCGGCCAGCCCGGCCCGCGCCATGAGCGCGAACAGGTACCCGCCGTGGGGCTTGTCGGTGATCGTCCAGTGCGGGTGCAGCGTGGCGGCGTACGCCCCGTCGCCGATCGCCGTCACCGCGCTCGCGGCATCGAACCCGTCGGTCATGTGCGCGAGACTACGGTGACCTCGGCGAGAGGAGCGCGCGTGCGGCTGGGGATGGTCGGGCTCGGCCGGATGGGCGGCAACATGGCCGAGCGCCTGCGCCGTGCCGGTCACGAGGTGGTCGGCTACGACCACAGCTCGCCCAGCCGCGACGTCACGTCCCTGTCCGAGCTGGTGGCCGCGCTGCCGGCACGGCGGGTGGTCTGGCTCATGGTGCCGAGCGGCGACCCGACGCAGACGACCGTCGACGAGCTCGCCGGGCTGCTGTCCGACGGTGACGTCGTCGTCGACGGCGGCAACTCCAACTACCGCGACTCGATGACGCGAGGTGCTTTCCTGGGTGAACGCGGCATCGGCTTCGTCGACGCGGGTGTCAGTGGCGGCATCTGGGGCCTGGACAACGGCTACTGCCTGATGGTCGGGGGCGACGCGGCCACGGTCGCGGTTGTGCAGCCGGCCTTCGACGCGCTCGCGCCGGAGGGTGGCTTCATCCACGCCGGTCCGTCCGGCGCCGGCCACTTCGTGAAGATGGTGCACAACGGCATCGAGTACGGGCTCATGCAGGCGTACGCCGAGGGCTCGGAGCTGCTGCAGGCCAGCGAGCTCGGCATCGACCTGCCCGGCGTACTGGAGACCTGGCGGCACGGCAGCGTCGTGCAGTCGTGGCTGCTCGACCTGCTCGCCGCGGCGGTGGTTGCCGACCCGGGGCTGTCGAAGGTCCGCGGCTGGGCGGAGGACAGCGGCGAGGGCCGCTGGACGGTGAACGAGGGCGTGCGGCTCGCCGTACCGCTGCCGGTCATCTCGGCGGCGCTGTTCGCGCGCTTCGCCTCGCGCCAGGACGAGTCGCCGGCGATGAAGACGATCGCCGCGCTGCGCAACGCGTTCGGCGGCCACGCGATCCTCGCGAGCGAGGGTGACACCAAGAAGGACTCGTCGGACTGATGCACGTGACCCGTCTCGGTCTGGCCGACTTCCGCAGCTACGAGGCGGTCGACGTCGCGCTGGAGGCCGGCCCGTCGGTGTTCGTCGGGCCCAACGGGCAGGGCAAGACCAACCTGGTCGAGGCGCTCGGCTACGTCGCGACGCTCGGCTCGCACCGGGTCGCGACCGACGCGCCGCTGGTCCGCCAGGGCGCCGAGCGCGCGATCGTCCGGTCCGCGGTGCAGCGCGACGGGCGCGAGCTGCTGGTCGAGATCGAGATCACGCCGGGCAAGGCCAACCGCGCGCGGATCAACCGGTCACCCGTGCCGCGGGCACGCGAGGTGCTCGGTGTCCTGCGCACCGTGCTCTTCGCGCCGGAGGACCTCGCGCTGGTGAAGGGCGACCCCGACGACCGCCGGCGGTTCATGGACGACCTGCTGGTCGCGCGGGCGCCGCGCTACCACGCGGTTCGCGCCGACTACGACCGGGTGCTGCGCCAGCGCAACGCGTTGCTGAAGTCCGCGCGGGCGGCCCGCGGGGGAGCGGAGCTGCGCACCCTCGACGTGTGGGACGAGCACCTCGCGCAGCACGGCGCCGAGCTGCTGGCCGGCCGGCTCGAGGCGGTCGACCTCATGCGCCCGCTCGTCGACAAGGCGTACGACGCGCTGTCCGGTGCCGGCCCGACCCGGCTGGAGTACAAGACCTCGCTCGGCCCGGACACGCCGCTGGTCCCGGACCGCGACCTGCTCGCGGCGGCGATGGCCGCGGAGCTGTCGCGGCTGCGGCCGCAGGAGCTCGAGCGCGGGGTCAGCCTGTGCGGTCCGCACCGCGACGACCTGGTCCTGTCCATCGGCGACTTCCCGGCGAAGGGCTACGCGAGCCACGGCGAGTCGTGGTCGCTCGCGCTCGCGCTCCGGCTGGCGTCGCACGACCTGCTGGCCGCCGACGGCGGCGAGCCGGTGCTGGTCCTCGACGACGTGTTCGCCGAGCTCGACGTGACCCGGCGCGCGCGGCTGGCCGCGCTGGTCGCGCCGGCGGAGCAGGTGCTGGTCACGGCGGCCGTCGTGGCCGACGTACCGGACGAGCTGCAGGGGGCGCGCTACGACGTCGCGTCCGGGGAGGTGACCCGTGTCCGATAGCCCGGGCCAGGGGCCCGGCGACGGCGCCGAGGTGACCGGTCCCGACCTGGCCCATGCCGCCCTGGAGCGGGCGAAGGAGTCCGCGCGCGACGCGAAGCGGGCGCAGCTGCTGCCCAGCGAGGAGCAGCGGCTCGCGGCCGCGGCGACCCGGGCCGAGCGCCGGCGCAACCGGGTCCGCAAGGGACCGCGCGAGGGCGCCGACCCGGTGGCCTTCGGCACCGCGATCAACGAGCTGCTCGCCGCGCGCGGCTGGCAGGCGCCGGTGCAGGCGGCCGGGGTGATCAGCCGCTGGCCCGAGCTGGTCGGGCCGGACATCGCGGCGCACTGCGCCCCGTCGTCGTTCACCGACGGGGAGCTGGTGCTGGCGGCGGAGTCGACGGCCTGGGCGACCCAGCTGCGGCTGATGGCCCCCACCCTGCTGTCCAAGATCAACGGCGAGCTGGGCGCCGGGGCCGTGAAGTCGGTCCGCGTGCACGGCCCGACCAGGGCCAAGAAGCCGGGCGAGTGGCGGGTCTCGGGGGGCCGCGGAGAGCGCGACACCTACGGCTGATCAGGCCCCTCCCGCCCCATGTCTCCGGTAGGGGGAGTCCAACCCGCCCCTGTGGACGGGCCAGACGGCAAAACAGACACCGTCCCGATGCCTTCCTTGTCGCTCGGGGCAGGTATGATGAACGACAACCCCACCGTCCGCGCGGCTGACGCGTCGTCCGCTGCCTGGCCTGTGCTGTGCCCGACGCCGTACCGGCTGACCCGAAGGAGACCCGCGACCAGGTGGCTTACGACGCCAAATCCATCACCGTCCTCGAGGGTCTCGAGGCCGTCCGCAAGCGCCCCGGCATGTACATCGGCTCGACCGGTGAGCGCGGCCTGCACCACCTGGTCTACGAGGTCGTCGACAACGCCGTCGACGAGGCCCTCGCCGGCTTCTGCACCAAGATCGAGGTCACGCTGCTCAACGACGGCGGCGTCCGCGTCAGCGACGACGGGCGCGGCATCCCGGTCGACCGCCACCCGGTCGAGAAGCGCCCCGCGGTCGAGGTCGTCCTGACCACGCTGCACGCCGGCGGCAAGTTCGACGGCAAGTCCTACGCCGTCTCCGGCGGCCTGCACGGCGTCGGCGTCTCCGTCGTCAACGCGCTGTCGGTGCGTCTCGAGGTCGAGGTCCGGCGCGACGGCTTCGTCTGGACGCAGTCCTACTCGGGCGGCAAGCCGGTCAACAAGCTCCAGCAGGGCCAGCCGGCCAAGCGGACCGGCACCACGATCAGCTTCTGGGCCGACCCGGTCATCTTCGAGACGACGCACTACTCGTTCGAGACGCTGACCCGGCGTATGCAGGAGATGGCGTTCCTCAACAAGGGCCTGCAGATCACGCTGCGCGACGAGCGCGACGAGGTGCCCAACGAGGTCGTCTACCGCTACGCCGGCGGCATCGTCGACTTCGTGAAGCACCTCAACGCGACCAAGGAGCCGATCCACAAGTCGGTCATCTCCTTCGAGTCCAAGGGCGAGGGCCTCGAGGCCGAGGTCGCGATGCAGTGGAACTCGACGTACGCCGAGTCGGTCTACACGTTCGCCAACACGATCAACACGCACGAGGGCGGCACCCACGAGGAGGGCTTCCGCGCGGCACTGACGACGGTCGTGAACAAGTACGCGCGTGACAAGGGCCTGCTCAAGGAGAAGGACGACTCGCTCACCGGCGACGACGTCCGCGAGGGGCTGACCGCGATCGTGTCGGTGAAGCTCGCCGTACCGCAGTTCGAGGGCCAGACCAAGACCAAGCTCGGCAACACCGAGGCGAAGTCGTTCGTGCAGAAGGCGTGCAACGACTTCATCCGCGACTGGTTCGAGGGGCACCCGGGCGAGGCCAAGGACGTCATCCTCAAGGCGACCCAGGCCGCGCGCGCCCGCGTCGCGGCGCGTCAGGCGCGCGACCTCACTCGCCGCAAGAGCCTGCTCGAGTCCTCGTCGCTGCCCGGCAAGCTCGCCGACTGCCAGTCCAACGACCCCGCCGAGTGCGAGATCTACGTCGTCGAAGGCGACAGCGCAGGGGGCAGTGCCAAGGGCGGGCGCAACCCGCAGTTCCAGGCGATCCTGCCGATCCGCGGAAAGATCATCAACGTCGAGAAGGCCCGCATCGACCGGGTGCTCAAGAACACCGAGGTCCAGGCGATGATCACCGCGCTGGGCACCGGCATCCACGACGACTTCGACATCGCGAAGCTGAGGTATCACAAGATCGTGCTGATGGCCGACGCCGACGTCGACGGCCAGCACATCCGCACGCTGCTGCTGACGCTGCTGTTCCGCTTCATGCGCCCGCTGGTCGAGGCCGGCCACGTCTTCCTCGCGCAGCCGCCGCTCTACAAGATCAAGTGGGGCAAGGACGAGTTCGAGTACGCCTACTCCGACCGCGAGCGCGACGGCCTGATCGCCGCCGGCCAGGGTGCCGGGCGCAAGCTGCCCAAGGAGGAGGCCATTCAGCGGTTCAAGGGCCTCGGCGAGATGAACGCCAACGAGCTCTGGGACACCACGATGGACCCGGCCAAGCGCGTGCTGCTCCGGGTCACCCTCGACGACGCGGCGACCGCCGACGAGCTGTTCTCGATCCTCATGGGCGAGGACGTCGAGGCGCGCCGCAACTTCATCACCCGCAACGCCCGCGACGTCCGCTTCCTGGACATCTAGCCAGCCACCTCCGAACGACCAGATAGGAAGGACCCTTCGTGGTCGACGTACCACCCGAGGCCCCGACCCACGACCGGATCGAGCCGGTCGGCATCGAAGTCGAGATGCAGCGCAGCTACATCGACTACGCGATGTCGGTCATCGTCGGCCGCGCCCTGCCGGACGTCCGCGACGGGCTCAAGCCGGTGCACCGCCGTGTCCTCTACGCGATGTACGACGGCGGCTACCGCCCGGACCGCGGCTACGTGAAGTGCGCGCGCGTCGTCGGCGACGTGATGGGCAACTACCACCCGCACGGCGACACCGCGATCTACGACACCCTGGTACGACTCGCGCAGCCGTGGTCGATGCGCGCGCCGCTGGTCGACGGCAACGGCAACTTCGGCAGCCCCGGCAACGACCCGGCCGCCGCGATGCGTTACACCGAGAGCCGGCTGGCGCCGCTGGCGATGGAGATGCTGCGGGACATCGACCAGGAGACGGTCGACTTCGTCCCCAACTACGACGGCCGCTCGCAAGAGCCGACGATCCTGCCCAGCCGTATCCCCAACCTGTTGGTCAACGGCGCGGCCGGCATCGCCGTCGGCATGGCGACGAACATGCCACCGCACAACCTCCGCGAGGTCGCCTCCGGCGTCCTCTGGGCGCTCGAGAACCCGGACGCCACCGACGAGGAGCTGCTCGAGGCGCTCATCGAGCGGATCACCGGGCCGGACTTCCCGACCGGCGCGCTGATCGTCGGCCGCACCGGCATCGAAGAGGCCTACCGCACGGGCCGCGGCTCGATCCGCATGCGCGCGGTCGTCGAGATCGACGAGGACAGCAAGGGCCGCACGATCCTCGTGGTCACCGAGCTGCCGTATCAGGTCAACCCGGACAACCTGGCGGAGAAGATCGCCGACCTGGTCCGCGAGGGCAAGGTCAGCGGCATCGCCGACGTGAAGGACGAGAGCTCTGCACGCACCGGGCAGCGGCTGGTCATCGTCCTGAAGCGCGACGCCGTCGCGAAGGTCGTCCTCAACAACCTCTACAAGCACACGCAGCTGCAGGACACGTTCGGCGCCAACATGCTGGCCATCGTCGACGGCGTGCCGCGCACGCTGAAGCTGCACGAGCTGGTCAAGCACTACGTCGCGCACCAGGTCGACGTGATCGTCCGCCGTACCCGCTACCAGCTGCGCAAGGCCGAGGAGCGGCTGCACGTCCTCAAGGGACTGCTCGTCGCGCTCGACCACCTCGACGAGGTCATCGCGCTCATTCGCAACGCCGAGTCGGCCGAGGCCGCGCGCAGCCAGCTCATGGAGCGCTACGAGCTCTCCGAGATCCAGGCCACGGCGATCCTCGACATGCAGCTTCGCCGCCTCGCGGCACTCGAGCGGCAGCGGATCATCGACGAGCACAACGAGCTCGAGTCCAAGATCCGCGAGCTGCAGGAGATCCTCGACTCGCCGATCCGGCAGCGGGAGATCATCTCCACCGAGCTCACCGAGATCGTCGAGAAGCACGGCAACGAGCGGCGTACGCGCATCGTCCCGTTCGACGGCGACGTCTCCGACGAGGAGCTCATCCAGGAGAAGGACGTCGTCATCACCATCACGCGTGGTGGCTACGCCAAGCGCACGCCGACCGACCTCTACCGCCAGCAGCGGCGCGGCGGGCGCGGCGTGCAGGGTGCCGTCCTCAAGCAGGACGACATCGTCGAGCACTTCTTCGTGACGACGACGCACCACTGGATCCTGTTCTTCACGAACAAGGGCCGCGTCTACCGCGCGAAGGGTTACGAGCTGCCTGAGCAGCAGCGAAGCGCGCGCGGGCAGCACGTGGCCAACCTGCTCGCGTTCCAGCCCGGCGAGAAGATCGCGCAGGTGATCGACCTCCGCGACTACGAGGCCGCGCCGTACCTCGTGCTGTCCACCCGCAAGGGCCTCGTGAAGAAGACCGCGCTGAAGGAGTTCGACTCCAACCGCTCCGGCGGCCTGATCGCGATCAACCTGCGCGAGGACGACGAGCTGATCGGCGCCGCCCTGACCAGCGGGACCGACGACATCCTCATGGTCAGCAAGAAGGCGCAGTCGATCCGGTTCAAGGAGACCGACTGCCGGCCGATGGGCCGCGCGACCAGCGGGGTCATCGGCATGCGCATGGGCACCGGCGACGAGCTGCTCGCGATGGAAGTCGTCCGGCCCGACGGCGACGTGCTGGTCGCGACCGACGGCGGCTACGCGAAGCGCACGAAGATCGACGAGTACCCGGTCCAGGGGCGTGGCGGCAAGGGCGTGCTCACCGCGAAGATCGTGGCGAAGCGCGGCCAGCTGGTCGGCGCGCTCATGTGTCACCCTGACGAGGAGATCTTCGCGATCACCTCGGGCGGCGTCGTCATCCGTACGGCGGTCAAGCAGGTACGCCGGGCGCAGCGGTCCACGATGGGCGTGAAGCTGATCAACCTCGATGCCGGGACTTCAGTCGTGGCAGTCGCGCGTAACGTCGAGGACACTTCGTCGGACGACGACGCACAGCCAGGAGGGACCACCGGGTGACGACGGGGCCGGAGACGCCGGAGGGGTCCGGGCCGGCCGCGACCGCGCCGCGGGTCACCGCGCCGGCCGTGGCGCCCCGGGTCGACCCGCCGACCCCCACGGCGGCCACGGCTGCCCTGGCCGAGCCGAAGGCCGGCTCGCTCGGCGCGGGCACGGCCACCAAGGTGGGCACGCCGGTCGTGCGCCCCGCCCGTCCCCGGCGGGCGAAGCTCGTCGTACGCCGGGTGGACCCGTGGTCGGTGCTCAAGTTCTCGCTGATCTTCTCGCTGTGCCTGTTCGTGGTCTTCGTCGTGGCGGTGACGGCGCTCTACTTCGCACTCGACGCGATGGGTGTCTTCGACGAGATCAACAAGGCGCTCTCCGACTACAGCAAGAGCACCCCCGACGCGACCGGCTACACGGTGAACTTCTCCGCCGCGCGGGTGATCGGCGGGTCCATGGTGATCGGCCTGATCAACGTGGTCATCTTCACCGCGCTGGGCACCCTGGCGGCGTTCCTCTACAACCTCTGCGGGGACATCGTCGGCGGAATCGGCGTGACGCTGGTCGAGAGGGATTGAGATAGCCTCCCTCCTCGCAGCGGGCCTGTAGCTCAGTCGGTTAGAGCGCATCCCTGATAAGGATGAGGCCGGAGGTTCAAGTCCTCCCAGGCCCACTACATGCTGGTCGCCACGCGGGTTCCGCCGTGAGCGGCGGCCGCTTCGGCGACCGGGGGTGGTCATGGCACATTTCGTCCTCGTGCACGGCGCCTGCCATGCGGGCAGCCACTTCGCGCTCCTGACCGCCGAGCTGGTCAGCCGTGGGCACAGCGCGATCGCACCGGACCTGCCGTGCAGCGATGTCGACGCGGGCCTGCACGAGTACGCGCGCGTCGTGCTGGATGCCATGGCAGACGCTCCGGACGACGTGGTCCTCGTCGGGCACTCGCTGGCTGCGCTCACCGTGCCCGTCGTGGCGACGGCGCGGCCGGTGGCCGCGATCGTCTACCTCGGCGGGATCATCGGCGTGCCCGGCAGGTCACTCGCCGACCTCGCCGAGGTGGATGCCGACCGGGACCAGCCCCTGGGGGACGAGGACCTGGTCATGTTCCCGGACGGCCGGTTCCAGTTCAGCGAGACCGGCGCGATGCGAACCCTGTTCCACGACTGCGCCCCTGAGGTGGCCACAACGGCGCTCGCCGGGCTCCGCCCGCAGCGGTCCATGTGGGCCGAGCCGATGCCGATCGAGGACTGGCCGGCCACGCGGGTGCACTCCGTCGTCTGTACGGACGACCGGATCGTGAAGCGGGCTTGGTCCGAGCGCACCAGCCGCGAACGGCTGGGGGTCGAGCCGGTGCTGTTCGACAGCGGGCACGACCCGATGCTGTCCCGGCCGGCAGACCTCGCCGAGCTGCTGATCTCGCTCCCGCTCGCCTGACGCCTGCGATAGCGTCGCGGGCCAGGGTCGGCCCCTCCGACCGATCGAGCGAGGAGTTCTGCCATGGCGAAGAAGAAGAAGGGCCTGTTCCTCCTGCTGGCAACCATCGGCGGGCTGTTCGCGGCCAAGAAGATGAAGGCGAAGAAGGACGAGCAGGAGCTCTGGACCGAGGCCACCTCCACGCCCGACCTCACCTGACCTGACCGACGCGCCAAAGCGAAGACTTATGCGCCCTCAGCGCGCATAAGTCTTCATGATCGCGTCAACAGCGACTCGTACAATCACCCCGCTCGGCGATCGAGGCTGAGCACGGGGACGTAGCTCAATCTGGCAGAGCACCGCCTTTGCAAGGCGGGGGTTAGGGGTTCAAGTCCCCTCGTCTCCACTCTGTGTGCGCTAGTCACATCGCGCGCGCCAATGGGCACACGAGGCGCCGACCGGCAAGCGGCTCGCGACTAGGCGCCGGGCAACGAGCCGACGAAGCTGATCACCAGCCAGCCGGCTCCGATCAGCAGCAACACGGCTAGCCCCATCACCAGCAGCCCGCCGACCAACTCGATCCGGTCGAAGCTGGCAGCGCTGCGCTCCCACGCCTGTTGTGCCTCGGGGGATCGCGACGCTTGCACCGCTCGCACGCGCTCGACCCAGGGCTTGGGAAGAACAAGGAACAAGACCAGCGCGACGACATTCAGCAGCAGCAACCCGACCTCGACCGGCCAGCTTCGCCGCGAATACAGCACCCCCGGCCAGAACAGCAGTGCGTCGGCGGTCATGGCACCCAACAGCAGCAGAAACGGCCAGGCTTCACGAAGGGTTGCTCCAGGGCCGTCGCTCTCCGGCGAAGCAGCATCTGGCGCTGCCGTACGCCGCGCCGTAGCGCGACCCGGAGCCGTCACCCAGTAGTCCTGCCAGTTGTGCTTCGCCACGGTTGCTAACGCTAGCGCCTCATGCCCAGCGAAGACGCGGAGATGATGCTGCGGGGTTAGGGGTTCAAGGTCCCTCGTCTGCACTGCGCGACCGCAGTGCGGTTGCCGTGGCGTGCGCCGCGAGGGTGCCATCACGGGTCAAGAGCTTGGCCTCCGTGAAGACGAGGGACCGTCCGGCGCGAAGGACGCGCGCTTCCGCGACGCACGTGCCGAGCGGCGCCCTGGCCAGGAAGCTCGTCTTGATCTCGACGGTCGGCAGGAACGCGCCCGTCGCCAGGTATGCGGCGATGGACAGGGGGCCGTCGAGCATGGCCACGATGAAGCCACCTTGGATGTCCCCGAAGTGGTTGCCGAACGCCGGTTGCGCTGCGAACTCCAGGCGTACGAAGCCGGTTGCCCGCTCTGCATCGAGAACCTCGAACGGAGTGAGCGCTGCGCAGACCGGCAAGGGTTGGGCGGCCAGCTCCTCGCGCAGAGCCTCAGTGTCGGAAGGCATGCCGGGATTCTGGCAGGGAGAATGTCGACGCACTGCCCTAAGGACTGGGGGCCAGACGATCGAGCCGGCGTGGACCGACCGGGACGTGACGCGGGCCAAGGGGGCCGTCGGCGTCGGCACGGTGGTGCTCGGCCTGTGCTTCGCGTTGTTGCCGTTCAGCAGCGGCATCGGTCGCGTCCTCGTGGTCCTGACCGTCGTGGCCGACTCCGTCGTCCTCGTCGGGCTGGCGATCCGGTGGGGGTCGCGGTACCGGCGATCGTTCGCCGACTGGGCCGCGGCGCAGGGCTGGTCGTACCAGCCGATGGAGACCGTCCGCCTCGGCTGGCCCGACGCGGAGCGCGCCGATGTGGTCGAAGGGGTGAACGTCGTCCGCGGGGACTTCGTCGCGTTCACAAGCGAGGGCGCGCCCGGGCCTGCTGGCTGGGGCATCCACCAGAACGACCTGCGCAGCTACGTCGTCATACCAGTTCATCCGTGTGAGGAATGGGTGCACGTCGCGCGCGGCGAGCACCAGATCACGCACCACTCCGGCACCAAGGTGGAGTTCGAGAGCGAGGCGTTCAACCGCGCGTTCGACGTATGGACGTCGTCCACCCGGTTCGCGACCAACCTGCTCACGCCGCAGGCGCTCGAGGCGGTGCTCACGAGCGACGCGGACGCGTTGACCCTCGACAACGGGTTCGTGATGATGCGCTACCGCAAGCCGCACAGCCCGAAGAACCTTGCCGCACGGCACGACCAAGCCATGGCCGTACGCAGCGCGACTCCGCAGTGGGCGTGGCGCGAGGGGCAGCATGACGCGGGCGACCGGTTCCGGAGGGAGCAGCAGTGACGGACGAGCGTCGATCGCGGTCAGCGTGATCGCCGGACCGCTGTTCGTCCTCGGCGTCATCCTGCTGATCGTGGACCGACGCGGCTGACCGCGACTCTCAGAACTCCTCGGGCACGGCACCGATCTGCTGGAGCAGGCTTAGTACATCGGTGACGTTCCAGCGCTCGACCAGCTGGCCGTCGGCGATACGAAGGATGCCGATCCCCTCGATGTCGATGGCCTTGCCAGTCGGGGGGATACCCATGAACTCGCCTCGGTGCGTCGCGCTCCACCGGAACCGGCCGACCCAACGGTCACCCTCAACCACCTCGTCCTCGATGGCCAGATGCAGGTCCGGAAATGCTTGCCGCGAGGCTACGACGAGCCTCCGGTAGGTCTCGCGATCCGGAACCCCGGTGTGGTCCACATAGTCGGCAGCGACCAGCTCATCGAAGGCGTCGAGGTCGCCTTCGTTGATGATCTCGTTGATCACACGGCGGGCGACTGCTCGGACGTCGTCGGTCACGACGGCATCATCCCCGCGGTCGGCACGGGAGACTAGGCGCGTGAGGGTTCTTCGGGTCGTGGGTCGCACGCTGGTCATCACGATCTTTCTGGCGCCGCTCGCGTTCTTGGTCATGGGGTCGCTGCGGCGGCTGGGGGCGGAGCCGCCGAGCGGGGTCGAGCTGGTTCCGCGGCCGCTGTCGTTCGAGTCGTACGGGCGGATCGACGACTACATCCCGCTCGGGACGCTCGTCCGCAACTCGCTCCTGGTGCTGCTGGTCGCGGTGCCGCTGACCGTCGTCGTCGCCAGCTGGGCCGGGTTCGCGATCGCGCAGCTCTCCGACCGGTGGCGGCGCATCGCGCTGGTCGCGACGGTCGCGGCGTTGATGGTGCCGCCGACGGCCCTCTGGGTACCGCGGTTCTTCCTCTACCGCGAGCTCGGCGCGCTCGACACGCTCGTCCCGCTCATCGTCCCCGCGCTCGCGGCGACCACCCCGTTCACCGTGCTGCTCGCCTACCGGTCGTTCCGGCGCATCCCGGCGGAGCTGTGGGAAGCGGCCCGGCTCGAGGGCGCAGGCGCGTTCGCGACCTGGCGGCGCGTGGCGCTCCCGCTGGTGCCGGCGACGACAGCGGCGATCGCGGCCATCACCGCCGCGTTCCACTGGGGCAACTACATCGACGCGTTGCTCTACACGTCCTCGCCCGGCGTGCGGACCCTCGCTCGCGGGGTGCCCGAGCTCGGTGTCGTCGACTCGCCGGACCTGCCGATCCTGCTCGCGGGGCTGGTCCTGCTGGTGCTGCCTCCGGCCCTCGTCGTGGTCCTGCTCAACCGCCGGTTGCTCGCGTCCGTCGACGCGGTTGCGGAGCGATAGCCTCCGCGGCGTGTCGATCCCGATCAGGCTCGTCGCGGCCGCCCTGCTCGTCACCTCCGTCGTCTCCGGGTGTTCCGACGACACGACGACCGGCGGCGAGGTCACCGGCTCCATCACCGTCGCCGCCGCGGGTGGCGAGGGCGAGATCAAGGCGCTGAAGACGCTCGTCGAGGCGTTCCAGGTCAAGCACCCGGGCGTGACGGTGACGGTCGACAGTGTCGAAGCGGCGGGTGACCTGGTGACCAAGCTCACCACGTCCTTCGCCGGCGCTACGCCGCCCGACGTCTTCCTCATCAACTACCGCCGCATGGGCGGGCTCGTCTCGCAGATCGAGCCGGTCTCCGGCGCCCACACCGCGAACCTCTACCCAGCCGTCACGGCCGCCTTCTCGAAGGACGGCCGACTGCTCTGCCTGCCACAGAACGCGTCCAGCCTGGTCGTCTACGTGAACCCGCAGCTGTTCACCCAGGCCGGTGTCGCGCTGCCGAAGCCCGACTGGACCTGGGCGGACATGCTGGCGACGGCGCGGGCGCTCGCGGCCGAGCAGGTCGAGGCGGTTGGCTTCGACCCCGAGCTGATCCGGCTCGCTCCCTTCGTGTGGAGTGCGGGCGGGGAGATCGTCGACAGCCCCACCGCTCCGACCAAGGTGACGCTGGACAGCCCGGAGGCGCGCTCGGCGATCCGGTTCTTCCAGGACCTGCAGGCGACTGGTCTCGACGCGACGCAGCGGGCCGGCATGAGTGCCGAGGACACGTTCGCGGCGGGGAGGGTCGCGATGTACTTCGACAGCCGCCGCGCGGTGCCCGGCTTCCGCGGCACGGAGGGTCTGGAGTTCGACGTCCGACCGATCCCGGCCGGCGCGAAGGGCCGCGTGAGCGTCCTGCACTCCGACGGCTACTGCGTGAGCAAGGGCGCGAAGAACAAGGCGACGGCGCAGGCCTTCGCGGCGTACGCCGTCAGCGCAGACGGCGGCAAGGTGCTCGCCGAGTCGGGGCGGACCGTCCCGTCCGTCCGCGACCTGGCGGAGAGCGTCGCCTTCCTCGACCCGGCCAAGCCACCCGTCTCCAGCCGGGTCTGGCTGGACCAGCTCGCGACGATGCGCGCGCTGCCGTTGCACGCGCGCTGGAACGGTGCCGAGAGCGCCAGCAACGACGTCCTCGAGCAGCTCTTCGCCGGTAAACTCGGCGTCGACGCGGCGATCTCCGAGATCGCGAAGCTGACCGGGGCGGAGTTCGCGAAGACGTGACCAGCCGGCTCGCACTGACCGGCCTGCAGCACGCCTATCCGCACCGCGACGAGCCGTCGCTCCACGCGTTCGACCTCGAGGTCGCCGCCGGCGAGGTGGTCTGCGTCGTCGGGCCGTCCGGCGCCGGGAAGACGACGCTGCTGCGGCTCGTCGGCGGGCTCCTCGCGCCGACCGCCGGCCGCATCGCGATCGACGGCGTCGACGTCACGTCCCACCCGCCCGAGCGCCGCGCCGTCGCGATGGTGTTCCAGGGCTTCGCCCTCTTCCCGCATCTCACCGTTGCGGAGAACATCCGCTTCGGGCTGCGGGTACGCCGGGAGCCGCGCCAACTCGAACGCGTCCACGAGGTGGCCGCCCTCCTGGAGCTCACCGAGCTGCTGGAGCGCCGCCCGGCGCAGCTCTCGGGCGGCGAACGCCAGCGCACCGCGCTCGGCCGGGCGCTCGTCCGCGACCCGGCGGTGTTCTGCCTCGACGAGCCGCTGGCCAGCCTCGACCCGGCGCTGCGCGCCGCGGCGCGGCGACTGCTCGGGCAGGTCCTGCGTGCGGAGGGCCGCGGCGCGCTCGTCGTCACCCACGACCAGGCCGAGGCGCTGACGCTCGGCGATCGGGTCGCGATCCTCAACGAGGGCCGGCTCGAGCAGGTCGGCACACCCGACGAGGTCTACGAGCGCCCCGCGACGCCGTTCGTCGCCGGCTTCGTCGGCACCCCGCCGGCGACCGTCCTACCCGCCGACGGCGAGCTGGCCTCGGCGCTGGGCGCCACTGGTCCAGGTCAGGTGGCGGTGCGCGCGGAGCACGTCCGGCTCGGCCGGCAGGGCGTGGCCGGCACCGTCGCCGAGTCGGCACACCTCGGCGCGCTGGCCCAGGTGACCGTCGACGTCGCGGACGGCTCGCTGGTCGCGACCGTGCCGTCGAAGACCGCGCCACCGGTCGGTGCCGCGACGCGCGTGCGGGTCGACGCGGAGCACCTGCTGCGCTACGACGAGAGCGGGCGGCTGACGTGACCCGCGGGCCCGGCTACCGCACCGGCCTGCGCCTCCTGCTCACGCCGTTCGCCGTCGGGACGGCCGCCCTGGTCGTCGTCCCGCTGGCGGTCACGGTCGTACTCGCGTTCACGCGCTATGACGCGCTGAGCGCGCCGTCGTGGGTCGGGCTCGACAACTTCCGCCGGCTGCGCGTCGACCCCGAGATGCACGCGTCGCTGCGCGCGACGGGCTGGTTCCTGCTGATGGTGCTGCCGGCCCGCCTCGCCGGTGGCGTCGCGCTCGCGCTGCTCATGCACCGCCGCGAGCGGCTGGCGGCGACCGGCCGCGTCGCGGTGTTCCTGCCCGCCGTCCTGCCCGACGCCGCCACGTCGCTGGTCTGGCTGTGGCTGATCAACCCGCTCTACGGCCCGTTCGCCGCCGTGGCCGGGCTGGCCGGGTTCACGCCCGGCGCGACGCTGCACGACAAGTGGGGTGCGCGGCTGGTCATCGCCGCGGTGGCGATCCTCGCGCTGGGCGAGGGCTTCCTCGTGGCGCTCGCCGCGCGGCGTGAGCTGCCCGACCGGCTGTACGACGTGGCGCGCGCCGAGGGCGCGCGGCCGTGGAGCGTCGTACGCCGGGTGACCCTCCCGATGCTCGCGCCGGTGCTCGCGCTGCTCGCGGCGCGCGACCTGGTCACCAGCCTGCAGGCCGGCGTCGCGCCGACGTTGCTGCTGACCGGCGGCGGTCCGTTGCGCTCGACCCTTACCCTGCCGGTCTTCGCCTACGAGCGCGGGTTCCAGGAGCTGCGCCTCGGCGACGCGGCGGCGCTCTCGCTGCTGCTGTTCGTCACGACGACGCTGTTCGCGCTCGCGCAGCTGCGCCTGGTCCGCCGCTGGTCGCGCACCGACTAGAGCTGCTTGTGCCTGGTCCGGCCGGGCCGGGCGACGAGGAACGCCGTCGCGGCGAGCAGCAGCGGGATGGCGATGACGGCGTAGCGGCGGCCGACCAGCATCACGAACAGCGCGCGCGCGCCGACCGCGAGCAACGCCATCACCAGGCCGACCGCCGAGGAGCGGTCGACGTCCGCGAGCGCGTCAGCCTGCCGCTCCTCGTCCTCCTGGCTCATACGGTCGGGGTGGCGCCGATCTCCTCCGACGGCTTCGTGGTCGCGGCCTTGGTCGACCCGGTCTTGGTCAGGTCGATCTTGGGCTGCGCCGGCGTCGGCTGGGTCGTCGTAGCGGTCGAGGTCGTCGGGGGCCGGGTCACGTCGGCCGCGGGGCCGGTGGGCTGCCAGGGGACCGGGGTCTCCATGCGACGCGACAGGAACGAGGCGGCCGCGCCGGCGGCGGCACCGAGGGCGAGGAAGCCCATGGCCAGCGGCCAGCGGCGGGCCTTCTTGAGGTTCGGCAGCTCGCCGCGCGCGGAGGCGTACACGTCGTGGCCGCGACGGCGCAGCTCGTGGGCCTTGTCGCTGTCCAGCAGCTCCAGGCCCTTCTCCTTCGCCGTGGTGGCGAGCGGGGCCAGCTTGTCGCGCGCGGCGTTCAGCGCGTCGTCGACGGGCAGCTCTTTGAGGGCAGCGCGTCCCATGGGGGTACCTCCGGTCGTCTTCGGGTGTCCCTGTCGGTCTGCCCCGGCCGACGGCCCCGGTAACCCCCGTGCGAGGATGCGCGCAGTCGAACTACACGAGGAGATTCAGACGTGGCCCAGGACACCTACGCCGTCCTCACGACCTCGATGGGCGAGATCGAGGTCCAGCTCTTCCCGAACCACGCACCCAAGACGGTGGCCAACTTCGTCGAGCTCGCGGAGGGCACGCGCGAGTGGACCGACCCGCGGACCGGCAAGACCGAGGCCAAGAAGCTCTACGACGGCACGGTCTTCCACCGCGTGATCGAGAACTTCATGATCCAGGGCGGCGACCCGCTCGGTCGCGGCACCGGTGGCCCGGGCTACCGGTTCGGTGACGAGATCCACCCCGAGCTCGCCTTCACCAAGCCCTACCTGCTGGCCATGGCGAACGCCGGACCCGGCACCAACGGCTCGCAGTTCTTCATCACCGTCGCCCCGACCGCCTGGCTGACCGGCAAGCACACCATCTTCGGCGAGGTGACCAAGGGCACCGAGGTGGTCGACGCGATCGCGACGGCCGAGACCGGCGCGATGGACCGCCCGGCGAAGGACATCGTGCTGGAGTCGGTGAAGATCGAGAAGCGCGAGGCATGACGGACGAGGACGTCCCCACCTGTTACCGGCATCCCGACCGCGAGACCTACGTCCAGTGCACGCGGTGCGAGCGGTTCATCTGCCCTGACTGCATGAATGACGCCGCGGTCGGCTTCCACTGCCCGGAGTGCGTCAAGGAGGGCAACCGCAGCGTCCGCCAGGCACGCACCGTCGTCGGCGGGCGTCCGGTCAGCGGCGGGCTGTCCGTCGTCAACGTCCTGCTCGCGATCAACGTCATCGTCTTCCTGTACCAGCTCAGCTCGGACACGGTGATCCAGCGCTACGCGCAGTCGGCCCTCGCTCCTGGGAGCGACGGCGGGCTCGGCGGGGTCGCCACCGGCGAGTACTACCGGCTGCTGACCTCCGCCTTTCTGCACGCCGACCTGTTCCACATCGGCTTCAACATGTACGCGCTCTTCATCGTCGGCGCGATGCTCGAGGAGCAGCTGGGCCGGATCCGCTTCATCGGGCTCTACCTGATCTCCGCGCTCGGCGGCTCGGTGCTGTCGTACCAGTTCGCCAGCCTCGCGCAGGTCTCCATCGGCGCCTCGGGCGCCGTCTTCGGACTCTTCGGTGCCTACTTCGTCATCGCGCGGCGGCTGCGCCGCGACACCAGCCAGATCGGCATGCTCATCGTGATCAACCTGGTCATCGGCCAGGTCATCCCGAAGATCGACAACCGCGCTCACGTGGGCGGCCTCGTCGTCGGCGCGCTGCTCGCCTTCGTGTGGGCGCACCTGCCGCGGACCTCCGCGCGCGCCGTGCTGCAGCTCACGGCGGCGGTCATCGTCGTGGTGCTGATCATGGCGACTGCGGTGCTGCGGACGGAGAGCCTGCGCGATCAGTTCCCGTTCATCACGGTGTCGCCTGCCGCAGCGACTCGAGCGCTGCACTGACCTCGGCCGCCGGCCGGTCGAGCAGGTAGGTCGGTACCAGGACGAGGCGGTCGTCGGTCAGCTCGACCTCGAGGCTGGTCGGGCGTACGCCGTGCCGGCGCGGCGGCGTGACCGCGCGGATCGACAGCACCTGGTCCCAGGGCACGCGCCGGCGGTGCATCCCGTCGACCAGCGTGAGGCCGTTCGCGTCGGCGGTGACCACCGGGCGGACCAGCTGGCCGAAGAGCGCCGCCCCGGCCGCCGCAAGGGCGAGGACGCCGAGCAGGAAGCGGCCGGCCGGGTCGTTGCGGAAGCCGACAACGGCGAGCGCCGCCGCCGCGAGTGCGGCGACGGCGCAGACCGCGATCGTGCTGCGGGGCGTTGCGTAGGAGACCGGCTCAGCCAGTGAAGCTCGCCCGGGCCTTCACGGGCTTGGCGACCGGTGCCCGCTCGTTGTCGGCCGGAGCCATCGGCCGGGGCGCGGGGTTGCCACCCGTGTCCGCGACGACCTCGGGCATCCCCGGGCCGGAGGCGGCGATGCAGTAGACCTCGTCCGGGTCGCCGTCCGTGCTGACCGGCTCGTCCGGCGCGGCGGGCTCGTCAGCCGGAGCGACGTCCTCGCCGGGCGCGGGGTCGACCTGGGCCGGCTCCTCGGCGGGCTCTGTCACGCCCCCGTCGACGGGCTCAGGGGCCACCATGTTGCAGTCGACCACGGGTGGCTGGTCGGGGTCGGCCGGTACGGGCAGCGAGGTGGTCTCGAGGACCTCGTCGGGGTTGCCGTCGGTCTGCTCGACCGGCACCTCGTCGCTCTGGGCGTGGGCGACGGCGTACGGCGTGAGGACGGCACAGGCGGCGGCGGCCGTGGTGGCGACCAGGATTCGGAGCGGGCGCATCGGGGGTCCCCCAGGAGATCGACGGGCCATTGTCGATCATTGGACGGAACCGCGGGGCCGCCGGTTCCGTCCTTTTTCCGTGACTAGCATCCGGGCGGTGGGCAGGAGCGCGCTCGGGGGGTTGGTGGCCGTACTCCTGACGGCCGGCTGCGGGTCCGGGCCGCCGCAGTCCTGGACCGAGGGCCGCCCGCGTCCGGCGCCGACCGTGGCGCCCACCCGCCGCCCCTCTCCGGCGCCCTCGCCCAGCCCGGGGCAGGCCTACCCGGCGTACGCCGCGACGGCCCGCGTGGCGGACGTGGGGATCTACGACCGTCCCGGCGGCGGTGTCCGGATGACGCTGGCCAACCCGCAGCCCTCCGGGGCGCCGCTCACGTTCCTGGTCCGGTCGCGCGCCGAGGGCTGGACCGAGGTGCTGCTGCCGGTCCGGCCGAACGGCTCCACCGGCTGGGTGCGCGACAGCGCGATCGACGTGCGCGGTGTGCCCTACCGCATCGACGTCGCCCGCGGCGCCCACCGGCTGCGGCTCTACTCCTACGACACGCTGGTCGAGGAGTTCCCGATCGCGGTCGGCACCGAGAACACCCCGACGCCGGGTGGGGTGTTCTACATCAAGGAGCTGCTCATCCCGACCAACCCGGACGGCTTCTACGGGCCCTACGCCTACGGACTGTCCGGGTTCTCGAACGTCCTCACGTCGTACAACGGCGGGCAGGGCGTCATCGGCATCCACGGCACGAGCGAGCCGGACAGCATCGGCCGCGACACCAGCAACGGCTGCATCCGGATGGCCAACGCCGACATCACGCGGCTGGCGGCTCTGCTCCCCCTGGGAACCCCGGTGCGCATCCTGGCGTGACGGGATCTACCATCGCGGCATGACCTCACGTGACGCAGTCATCGTCAGCGCCGTCCGTACGCCGGTCGGCAAGCGCAACGGCGCCCTCAAGGACGTCCACCCGGTCGACCTCTCGGCACACGTGCTCGAGGCGCTCGCCGAGCGCAGCGGCGTGGACCCGGGCCTCGTCGAGGACGTCATCTGGGGCACGGTCATGCAGACCGGCGAGCAGGGTCTCAACGTCGGCCGCAACGCGGCGCTCGCGGCCGGCTGGCCCGAGACGGTGACCGGCGTGACGCTCGACCGGCAGTGCGGGTCGAGCCAGCAGTCGGTCCACTTCGCGGCTGCCGGGGTCGTCGCCGGCCACTACGACGTGGTCGTCGCCGGTGGCGTCGAGTCGATGACGCGCATCCCGATGGGCGTGACGATGACGCAGGGCCCGGGCATCCCGTTCGGCCCGAAGATGTTCGCCCGCTACGAGAGCGTCGGCGGCCTCGTGCCGCAGGGCATCTCGGCGGAGATCATCGCCGAGCGCTGGGGCATCACCCGCCAGCAGGTCGACGAGTTCGCACTCGCCTCGCACGAGAAGGCGGCAGCAGCCATCGACGAGGGCCGCTTCACCGGCCAGATCGCGCCGGTCGGCGACTTCACGACGGACGAGGGCGTCCGCCGTGGCGGCACCCTGGACAAGCTCGCCTCGCTCGCTCCGGCCTTCAAGCCCGAGGGCGGGATCGTCACCGCCGCCAACTCCTCGCAGATCTCCGACGGTGCGGCGGCGCTGCTGCTCATGACGAGTGACCGCGCGCGCGAGCTCGGCCTGAAGCCCCTCGTCCGCGTGCACACGGCGACCCTGGCCGGCGCCGACCCGATCGCGATGCTGACCGCGCCGATCCCCGCGACGCAGAAGGCGCTGGCGAAGAGCGGCCTGCGCATCGACGAGATCGGCGCGATCGAGATCAACGAGGCGTTCGCGACCGTGGTCCTCGCGTGGGAGGCGGAGATCAAGCCGGACATGAAGACGGTCAACCCGAACGGCGGCGCGATCGCGCTCGGCCACCCGCTCGGCGGCTCCGGCGCCCGCATCATGACGACGTTGGTCCACCACATGGTCGACAACGGCATCCGCTACGGGCTGCAGACGATGTGCGAGGGCGGCGGGATGGCCAACGCGACCATCCTCGAGCTCGTCTGATGCAGCGACGCCGCCCCTGGGGGACGGCGTTCGCGCTCACCCTGGCCGGCCTCCTGCTGATCGCCCGCTACGCCGGTGGCGTGAGCTGGGCCGCACGCGCGGCGGTCGCCGTGCTGATCGGCACGCTGGTCGTCCGGATCGGGATCGCCAGCATCGGCCCGCTCCAGGTCGGCGCGAAGAGCCACCCGCCGGTCGACGTCGTCGAGTCGGGGTCGATCCCGGTCTACGCCTGCGCAGAGTGCGGCACCCAGCTGGTCCTCCTGCGCAAGGGCAACGACAAGCCCCCGAGGCACTGCGGCGAGCCGATGCGGCTGTCGATGGTGGAAGACCAAGACCAAGGGCAAATGCGCAGCTAAGGGCAAACCCAGCCCCAGATCTCGCGATCTTGAAGAGTTATGTGCGCTCAGGGCGCATAAGTCTTCATGGTCGCGAAATCACTCGTCGCTGATCTGCTCCGCCTTGCTGCGCAGTTGCTTGAAATCCTTGCGAGGCCCCGACTTGTCCGAGATGAGCTTGTCGTTGGCGGTGAAGCCCCAGCCCTCGTACTTCACGGCGACCCGGCTGAACTTCTTCCGCAGCTCCCCGCCGCAGGCCGCGCAGGGCTCGGCGTACGCCGCGCCGAGGGCCAGCAGGTGCTCCTCGACCTCGCCGCAGGTACGGCAGGCGTACTCATAGACAGGCAAAAGGCCTCCGTCCACAGTGTGGACAACGCCTGGGGATAAATGACAGACGTGTAATTAGTTAGCGCCACTGGGTGGCGAGGGCGAAGCCGGACGCGATGAAGCCGAAGCCCACGAGCACGTTCCAGTCGCCCAGCTTCTCCTGCACCGGCGCCTGGCCCCCGCTGAGGTAGGCGACGATCAGCCAGAGCACCCCGATGGCCAGCAGCGAGAGGACGGCCGGCCCGACCAGGCGGTTGGCGCGCCGCTTCTTGGTCACGGCGACGGTGGCCGCCGGCTTCGAGTACGCCGGAGTGGCCTTCTTCTTGCGGACGCGTGACTTGGGCACCGTGATCTTCCTTAGGGCTGGCTCTGTCGCAGGGGTCGCAGCCGGTAGCGTAAAGCACGTGGGCAGGCGCGGCTGGTCGTTCGGAGTGGCCGCGGTGGCCGTCGCTACCGGCCTGCTCTTCTCCGCGAGCGCGTACACGGCCCACGGCACGGACCTGCGCAGCGGGCGGCGGCTGCGGCTCACCGAGCTGATCGCGACCGAGGCGGGCCGGGTCGAGGAGCTGGCCGCCGAGGCCCGCCGGATCCAGGACGAGGTCGACGCGGCGACCGCCGAGGCGGCCAGCCGGGACGCGGGCGTCATGCGCGCGCAACGGGGGCTGTCCGGGGTCGGCTCGGCCGTCGGGCTCTCGCCGGTCACCGGCCCTGGGGTCCTCGTCACCCTCGACGACGCCCCGCGCGGCCGGTCCGGCCAGTCCCGCCCCGGGAACCCGGCGCCCGACGACCTCGTCGTGCACGAGCAGGACGTGCTCGCGGTGATCAACGCCCTGTGGGCGGGAGGTGCGGAAGCGGTGTCCGTCATGGGCGACCGGCTGATCAACACCTCGGCCGTGCGCTGCGTCGGCAACACGCTGCTGCTGCACGGTCGGGTCTACTCCCCGCCGTTCCGCATCGCCGGGATCGGCCCGACCGGCCGCCTGCTCGCCGCGCTGGACGCGGCGCCGGGTGTGCGCCTGTTCCGTGGCTACGTGGCCGCCTACGGGCTCGGCTACGCGGTCAACAGGAGCGCGCGCATCGCCATGCCGGCGTACTCCGGGCCGGTGTCCCTCGTGCACAGCCGACGGGTGACGTGATGGCCCACCGCATCATGCGGGGCGTCGGCGAGACGTTCATCACCATCGGCATCGTCATCCTGCTGTTCTGCGGCTACGAGCTCTGGTTCACCGGGCTGGAGACCGCGCGTGAGCAGCGCCGCCTGGAAGAGGACCTCACGGACCTCTGGTCCAACGGCGGCGGCCGCTACAACGAGGCGTTCGCTGACATCCCGCTCGGCAGCGGTGTCGCGATCCTCCGCATCCCCGCATTCGGCAGGGGCTGGGCGAAGGTCGTCGTCGAAGGCGTCACTGTCGCCGACCTCAAGAAGGGTCCCGGTCACTACCCGAAGACGCAGCTGCCCGGGCAGGTCGGCAACTTCGTCATCTCCGGCCATCGCACGACGTACGGCGCGCCGTTCAACCGCATCGACGAGCTGAAGCCCGGCCACGCGATCGTCGTCGAGACCGCGGACATGTACTACACGTACCGGATGACCAAGCAGGAGATCGTCGGGCCGGGTGCGATCGAGGTGACCTATCCCGTGCCGTACGAGAAGAAGGCCGTGCCGAGCGAGGCGCTGATGACGTTGACCAGCTGCAACCCGAAGTACTCCGCGCGGCAACGGATCATCGTCTTCAGCAAGCTCGAGTCGAAGTCGCTCAAGTCGGCCGGCATGCCGCCGGCGCTCTACGAGTAGGAAGGCGCGGCGTGTACGGGTGGATCTGGCGCAAGCTGCCGGGCGGCCGTCCGGCCAAGGTGGCCGGCTGCGTCGTCCTGCTGCTCGCCGTCCTGGTGCTGCTGTTCTTCGTGGTGTTCCCGTGGGCGGAGTCGCGCGTCCCGTTCAACGACGTCACGGTCGACTCGCTGGGCTGAGCCCCTCCGGGGGCGTGGGAGGATGCGCGGCGCGGCACCGACCGGCGCCGTGTCATGACCCGAGAGGCCCGCCGTGCCAGCCCCGCGCAAGACCGCCAAGCCCGCCAAGCCCGCCGCCAGCAAGCGCACCGGCGACCCCGTGCCGCCGGTGATCCGCTACGACGACCGGCCGTGGGTCGCCTCGTACCCGCCGGGGGTCAGCGCCGACATCGAGATCCCCGAGGTGCCGCTGACCCGCCTGCTCGACGACGCGGCGGCGGCTTTCCCGACGACGACGGCGCTCGCGTTCCTCGGCTCGCGGATCAGCTATCGCGACCTCAAGGACTCCGTCGACCGCTTCGCCACGGCGCTGGCCGGCCTCGGCGTCGGCAAGGGTGACCGGGTCGCCGTCGTGCTGCCGAACTGCCCCCAGAACGTCATCACGACCTACGCCGCGCTGCGCCTCGGCGCCGTCGTCGTGCAGCACAACCCGCTCTACACGGAGCGCGAGCTCGAGCACCAGCTGAAGGACAGCGGCGCCACCGTCGTCGTGTGCCTCGACAAGGTCTACGACACCGTCGCCGCGGCGCGCGCGCGCACCGACGTGCAGCACGTCGTCGTCACCTCGGTGATCGACTACCTGCCGGGCATCAAGCGGCTGATCGCGCCCCGCACCAAGGCCGGCCGCGAGATCAGCGCGCCGATCCCCAAGGACGCCCCGGTGAAGTCCTTCCTCGCGCTGCTCAAGGCCGCGCGCACGCCGTCGCGCCAGGTCGCCGTCGACCCGAAGACCGACCTCGCACTGCTGCAGTACACCGGCGGTACGACCGGGCTGTCGAAGGGCGCGAAGCTGACGCACTTCAACCTGGTCGCCAACGCCCACCAGAACCGCGCATGGCTGCCCGACGTGCAGCCGGGCCGCGAGGTCACCCTCGCGGTGCTGCCGCTTTTCCACGCCTACGGCCTGACCGTGTGCATGAACGGCAGCATCCTCATGGGCGGCACGCTCGTGCTGTTGCCGCGCTTCGACCTCGACCTCGTCTTCGCGGCCATCGACGAGTTCAAGCCGACGCTGTTCCCCGGCGTACCGCCGATCTACAAGGCGATGGTCGACTCGCCGCTGGTGAAGCAGCACGACCTCAAGTCCATCAAGGCGTGCATCTCCGGCGCGATGGCGCTGCCGGTGGAGACGCAGGAGCAGTTCGAGCGCATCTCCGGCGGCCGCCTCGTCGAGGGCTACGGCCTGACCGAGACCTCGCCGTCCTCGCACGCGAACCCGGTGTTCGGCAAGCGCAAGAGCGGGACGATCGGGCTGCCGCTGCCCAACACGGAGTGCCGGATCGTCGACCAGGACAAGCCCGACCGCGAGGTGAAGCCGGGTCAGCCGGGTGAGCTCGCGATCCGTGGCCCGCAGGTGTTCCAGGGCTACTGGCAGCGTGACGACGAGTCGGCCGCCGTGCTGCGCAAGGACGGCTTCTTCCTGACCGGCGACATCGCGGTGATGGACGCCGAGGGCTACTTCTCCATCGTCGACCGCAAGAAGGACCTCATCATCGCCGGCGGCTTCAACATCTACCCGCGGGAGGTCGAGGAGGTCCTCTTCACGCACCCGGACATCGCGGACGCGGTCGTCGTAGGGCTGCCCGACCGCTACCGCGGCGAGACCGTGAAGGCCTACGTGGTGCTCAAGCCTGGTGCGGCGACGACGGAGGCGCAGATCATCGACTTCTGCGCGGAGTCGCTCACGGCGTACAAGGTGCCGAAGATCGTGGAGCTGCGCAGCGAGCTGCCGCGCACCGTCGTGGGCAAGGTGCTGCGCCGCGTGCTCCTCGAGGAGGAGAAGGCCAAGTCGGCTGAGCCGAAGAAGGCTCCGGCGAGGAAGCCGGCCGCCAAGAAGCCGGCCGCGAAGAAGGCGCCCGCCAAGAAGGCCCCCGCCGCCAAGAAGACGGTTGCGAAGAAGGCCCCGGCGAAGAAGCCTTAGCCATGGCCACGCGCGTGCTCGTCGTCGACAACTACGACTCGTTCGTCTTCAACCTCGTGCAGTACCTCGGCCAGCTCGGGGCGGAGTCGGTCGTCCGGCGCAACGACGCGGTGACGCTCGAGGAGGTCGGGGAGCTCGGCGTCAGCGGCGTGCTGCTGTCGCCCGGTCCCGGCACCCCCGAGCGGGCCGGCATCTGCGTGGACCTCGTGAAGGAGTACGCCGAGCAGCTGCCCATCCTCGGTGTCTGCCTCGGCCACCAGGCGATCGCGGTCGCGTACGGCGGCACGGTCGGCCGTGCGCCGGAGCTGCTGCACGGCAAGACGAGCGAGGTGCACCACGAGGGGGTCGGCGTCCTGCAGGGGCTGCCCGACCCGTTCACGGCCACGCGCTACCACTCGCTGGCCGTGGCCGAAGAGGACCTGCCGCCCGAGCTCGAGGTGACGGCGCAGACCGAGAGCGGCGTCATCATGGCGCTACGGCATCGGGACTACCCGCTCGAGGGCGTGCAGTTCCACCCGGAGTCGGTGCTGACCCAGTGCGGGCACGTGCTGCTCGCGAACTGGCTGGCCCAGTGCGGTGACGACAGCGCGCTCGCGCTGGCACCGGCGCTCAGCGACGAGGTCGAGGAGCGCCGTCGGGCGGCACTCGCCTAGGTAGGCGTCGCGCTGGGTGTCGGTGTCTCGCTGGCTGTCGGCTCATCGGTCGGCGTCGGATCGCCGGTCGGCTGACCGCTCGGTTGCGCGACCACGATCGTGACCGTCGACCCGCGTTCGGCCTTGCTGTCGGGTCCGGGTGACTGGTCGACGACGGTGTTCGGCGGCTGCGTGTCGTCGACCCGCGAGGTGACCACGACCTTGAAGCCGGCCTTCTGCAGCTCGGCCGTGGCGGCGGTCTGGTCGAGGCCGATGACCGACGGCACCGTCACCTTTCCGCTCGCCACGACGTAGTGGATCGTGTTGCCCTCCTGCACCTCGGTGCCGGGCTTGGGGTCGGTGTCGAGCACGGTGCCGGGCGCCTCGTTCGCATCCCGTTCGTGCCGGATGCCCTTCAGGCCGTTGTCCGAGAGCACCTTCTTGGCCTGCTCCTCGGTCTGGCCGATGAGGCTGGGCAACGCGAAGCGCCGGACGCCCAGTGAGATCGTGTAGCTGACCTCCGTGTCCCGCTTCACCGAGATGTTCTGGATCGGGTCCTGGTCGATGACGCGCCCGGCCGGCTGCTCGCCGACGTGCACGAAGCGCTCCCCGGCCTTGCGCGGTCGCAGCCCGGCCGCCTCGATCAGCTGGCGAGCTTCCGCCTCGGTGCGGCCGATCAACAGCGGTGTGGCGACGCGCGGCCCACCGCCGTCGCCGACCAGCGAGCGCACGAAGAGGGCGGCCAGGACGAAGACGAGGAGGCAGGCGACGGCCAGCGCGCCGTACGCCCAGCCTCGGCGGTTGGGCGGCGGCCGCAGCGGCTGGCCGAGGACCATGGTGTTGGCAGCAGGCGTGAGCAGCGACGTGGCTTCCGCGTCGGCGTGCGGAGTGGCCAGGACGGGCTGGCCGTCGGCGGCGCGGAGCAGGTCCTCGCGCATCTCGTCGGCGGTCTGGTAGCGGTTGGCCGGGTTCTTCGCCATGGCCTTCATGACCACGGAGTCCATCGTCGAGTCGAGCTCGGGGTTGCGCTGCGACGGCAGCGGTGGCTCCTCGCGGACGTGCTGGTACGCGACGGCGACCGGTGAGTCGCCGGAGAACGGCGGACGCCCGGAGACGAGCTCGTAGAGCAGGCACCCGGTGGAGTAGATGTCGCTGCGGGCGTCGACGTGCTCGCCGCGGGCCTGCTCGGGGGAGAGGTACTGCGCTGTGCCCAGCACCGCGGCGGTCTGCGTGACCGTGGCCGACGTCATCGCGCGCGCGATACCGAAGTCCATGACCTTCACGGCGCCGCTCTTCGTGAGCATGACGTTGCCGGGCTTGATGTCCCGGTGGACGATGCCGGCCTCGTGGCTGTACTGGAGCGCGAGGCAGATGTCGGCCGTGAGCTCCATCGCGCGCCGCGGCGGGATGCGCCCCTCGCTGCGCAGCAGGTCGCGAAGGGTCTGCCCCTCGACGTACTCCATGACGATGAAGGGGACACCGGCCTTGTCGTCGCCGGTGTCGTACACGGACACGATGTTGGGGTGGTTGAGCTGCGCGGCGGCCTGCGCCTCGCGCCGGAACCGCGCGATGAACGTCGGGTCGGAGGCCAGCTCCCGGCGCAGCACCTTGATGGCGACGTCCCGCCCGAGGCGGGTGTCGCGACCCAAGTGCACCTCGGCCATGCCGCCGCTGCCGATGCTCTCGCCGAGCTCGTAGCGGCCGCCGAGCTTGCGCGGCTCAGTCATCTCGGCCCTTGCCCTCGCCCTTCTTCTTCTTGTCGTCGTCGTCGTCGTTCGGAGCCGGTGCCGGCGGAGCAGCGGCCGTGGTCAGGCGCACGGTGTCGCCCTGCTTGAGACCCGACGTGGGCGCCACTGCGATCACGGTACCGGTACGCCGCGTCGAGACGGCCCTCACGCGGGTCGGCTTGAGGCCGGCGGCGGTCACCCGCGCCGCGGCTTCGTCGTAGGGCAGGCCGACGAGGCCGGCCGGCAGGATCACCGCGCGCGGTCCGGTCGGCGTGGGCGAGATGGTGACCGAGGTCTTGCCGGCATCGTCCGGGCGGGCCGCGATCGCGATGAGCAGGAGGAGCAGCGCGCCCACGACCACGGCGACGACACGGAGCATGCGGCCACGGCGCGCCGCGTCCGGACCGATCGGCAGCAGCGTCGTCGCCGTCAGGCCAGGGGCGGTGTCGTCGGCGGCGAGCTGCCCGCGTGCCGCCGAGGCGGCCTTCGCGAACACGCCGGCGGAGAGGAACCGCTCGCTCGGGATCTTCGCCATCGCCTGCTCGACGAGTGCGCGTGCCGGCGCGGGGACGTCGTCGGGAAGGGGTGGCGGGTCGTCGTTCATGTGCGCCATGGCGATGTTCACCGGCGTACCGCCCTCGAACGGGCGATGCCCGCCGAGGCACTCGTACGCCACGACGCCGAGCTGGTAGACGTCGCTGGCCGGCGTCACCTTGCGCCCCGAGCCCTGCTCGGGTGACAGGTAGTGCGCCGTCCCGAGCACGGTGCCGGTCTGCGTGAGCGGGAGCGCATCCGCGGCGCGCGCGATGCCGAAGTCGGTCAGCTTCACCGCGCCGCTGCTCGTGATGAGGATGTTGCCCGGCTTCACGTCGCGGTGGATCACGCCGGCCTGGTGCGCGGCGTCGAGGGCGAGGGCAGCGTCCTCGACGATCTGCAGCGTCCGGTCCGCGGGCAGCCGGCCCTCGCGCCGTAGCAGCGCCGAGAGCGGCTCGCCCTCGACCAGCTCCATGACGAGGTAGGCCGTGTCGTCGGCCTCGCCGTAGTCGTGCACGGTCGCGATGCCGGGGTGCGTCGCGACGGCGCTGTGCCGCGCCTCGGCCCGGAACCGCTCGAGGAACGTCGGGTCGTCGGCGAACTCCGGCTTGAGCATCTTGATGGCGACCGGGCGGTCCATCGTGGTGTCGGTGGCCCGCCAGACATCCCCCATGCCGCCGGTCGCGATCCGCTCCTCCAGGCGGTAGCGGCCGGCCACCTCGGCGCCCTTGGTGACGTTCACGACAGGTCCGCCAGCGCCGCGGCCATGATCTGTTGCGCGATCGGCGCGGCCAGCCGCCCGCCGGTCGCGTCGGAGCCGAGGTCGCCGCCGTCCTCGACGACCACCGCGAACGCGATGCGGGGCGCGTCCGCCGGGGCGAACCCGATGAACCAGGCGTGCGGGGGCCGGCCTGCGAGGTGCTGCGCGGTGCCGGTCTTGCCGGCGACGCGTACGCCGGGCAGTGCCGCCCGGCGTCCCGTGCCGCTCGCGACGACCGCTTCCATCATGCGCGTGAGCGCGTCGGCGGTGGCCGGGCTGATGGCCGGCTGCCCGGGCATCGAGTGCGGCTCCGTCTTCTCCAGCTCGCTCAGGTCGGGCGCCAGGACCCGCGTGACCAGGTACGGCGCCATCACGACGCCGCGGTTGGCGACCCCGGCCGCGACGAGCGCCATCTGCAGCGGCGTGACACGTACGTCGAACTGCCCGATTCCGGTGAGCGCGGTCTGCGGCTTGTCGATCCCCTCCGGGAAGCGTGCCGCGGCGACCGGCACCGGCAGGTCGGGCACGGCGTTGAAGCCGAAGCGCTCCGACTGCTTCTGCAGCGCCTCGGCGCCCAGGGTGAGACCGAGGCTCGCGAAAGCGGTGTTGTAGGAGTTCTGCAGCGCCGAGAGCAGTGGCACCTGCGCGGCGGAGCACGAGCCGCCACCGAAGTTGTGCACCTGGTTGTTGCTGTTGGGCAGCTGGAACGCGCGCGGGCAGGGCAGCAGCGTCTCGGGCGTGTACTTCCCGCTCTCCAGTGCGGCCGCGGCGGTCACGACCTTGAACACCGAGCCCGGCGGGTACGTGCGCTGCGTCGCCCGGTCGAGCATCGGCTGCAACGGGTCCTTGTTCAGCGCGGTGTAGGCCTCGCGGATCGAGCGCGGGTCGTGCGACGACAGGATGTTGGGGTCGTACGTCGGGTTGGTGACGAGAGCGATGACCGCGCCGGTGCGCGGGTCGACGGCGACGGCCGCGCCGCGCCGCCCGCCCAGCGCGCGCTGCGCCGCCAGCTGCACCTTCGGGTGGATGGTCAGCTCGACGCTCCCGCCCTCCACGGTGCGCCCGGTCACCAGGTCGGAGAGCCGGCGTACGAAGAGCCGGTCGTCGCTGCCCGACAGCACCTTGTCGTACGCACGCTCGATGTTGGTGCTGCCGTAGACCAGCGAGTAGAAGCCGGTCACGGTCGCCATGGAGCGGGCCAGCTCGCCGTCGCCGGCGCCGTAGGTCCGGAGGTACTTGAGCCGGTCCTTCGTCGGCGTGCTCTGCGCCACGATCGTGCTGCCCGCGGCGATCGGGCCGCGCTCGTGGGAGTAGGTCTCGAGCAGCTGCCGCGTGTTGCGAGGGTCGCTGCGCAGCCGGTCGGCGGCCACCACCTGCACGTAGTTGAGGTTGACGAAGAGCGCGCCGAAGAGGACGAGCAGGGCGACCGCGACGCGGCGCAGGGGGGCGTTCATTCCGGCCTCGCCCTCCCCGCGTCGGAGATGCGCAGCAGCAGGGCCAGCAGTGCCCAGTTGGCGACCAGCGACGAGCCGCCGTACGACACGAACGGCAGCGTCAGCCCGGTCAGCGGGATCAGCCGGGTGACGCCACCCACGACGACGAAGACCTGCAGCGCGACGGCCACAGCCAGCCCCGCGGCGAGCATCTTGCCGAACTCGTCGCGGACGCCCAGGGCCACCCGGAGCGCGCGCGCGACGAACAGCAGGAACAGCACCAGCAGCGCGGCCGCCCCGATGAGTCCCATCTCCTCGCCGACGGAGCTGAAGACGAAGTCGGTGTTGGCGTACGGGACGGCCTCCGGGCGGCCGCGGCCGAGACCGGTGCCCAAGATGCCGCCGGTGCCCATGCCGAACAGCGCCTGCGTGAGCTGGAAGCCGTGGCGCGCCGCGTCGTCGAACGGGTGCAGCCAGGTCTGCACGCGCAACGCCACGTGGCCGAACATGTGGTACGCCGCGACGACGCCGGCGAGGAACAGCCCCACGCCGATCAGCAGCCAGGACGTCCGCTCGGTGGCGATGTAGAGCATCACGATGAAGATGCCGAAGAACAGCAGCGACGACCCCAGGTCCCGCTCCCGGACCAGGACGGCGAGGCTGGCCAGCCAGGCGAGCAGGACCGGGCCGAGGTCACGCGCGCGGGGCAGGTCGAGGCCGGCCACGCGCCGGCCGGCCAGGGCCAGCACCTCGCGCTTGGCGACGAGGTAGGACGCGAAGAAGCCGATCAGGCACAGCTTGGCGATCTCCGACGGCTGCAGGGAGACCGGCCCGACCCGGATCCAGATGCTCGCGCCGTTGATGGTCGACCCGATGCCGGGGACCGCCGGCGCGAGCAGCAGCACGAGACCGATCGCGGCCAGCGAGTAGCGGTAGCGGTCGATGACCCGGTGGTCACGGACCCACACCAGCACGGTGACGAACAGGCCCACGCCGACCGCGGTCCACACGAGCTGCAGCGGCGCGAACGCGTCCGGCATCCGGTTGCCGATCTGCGTCGCGCGGTCCGACGCGGCGAGGTCGAGCCGGCGTACGACGACGAGGCCGACGCCGTTGAGCAGTGCCGCGATCGGCAGCAGCAGTGGGTCGGCGTTCGGTGCGAAGCGACGCGCGGCCAGGTGCGCGGCGCCGAAGAGCAGCGCCAGGCTGGCACCGTAGCCGAGCACGCCGCTGTCCAGCCGCTCGTCGTGCGCGAGTGCGACCGAGGCATAGGCCACCATCGCCACGAGGACGGCGAGGATCAGCAGCCGCATCTCGGTCCGTCGCCGCGCCGGCAGCACAGAGGTCACGGTGCTCATCAGGACGCCGCCGGCGTGGCCGTCGAGGTCGGCGTCACCGAGGGACTGGGCGCGGGCGACGGCGAGGGCAGCGTCGCCCGCAGCCGATCGACGATC
>CAZYXZ010000014.1:0-16095 GCA_964651395.1 uncultured Frankiaceae bacterium | reverse complement strand
GCGTCCTCGAGATCGGCGGCCGGGATGCCGTCGCGGACGCGCTTCTGCTCGAGCGGGCCGAGCTGGTCGACGCGCAGCGGGTAGCTCTGTTGGAGGCGGTGCAGGTCCGCGCCGGCCACCGAGCCCTCGACGCCGCGGTATATCGCGACCTGGTCGCCGGCCGTGCCGACGTAGTACTGGCTCTGGACGTACCCCCATCCGGCGAGGAGGGCGGCGACGAAGACGGCAACCACGATGCCGACAGTGACCAGCCAGCGGCGGGACGGGCGAGGGATCGGCGCATGCCCCTTGCCGGTGCGTGTCGCCGTGGTGCCGGTGGCCGGCGCCGGCCGGGGCGACGCAGACAGCGTGGTCGTCGCGGCCCGCGTGCCCGCCGGGTCGAGGTCGTTCGCGTCGGCCTCGCGCGCCTCGGCGACGACACACGTGATGTTGTCCGGACCACCGCCGCGCAGGGCGAGCTCGACCAGCTGCTCGACCGCGTCGCTCGGCGTACCGGCGCCGAGAACCTCCGCGATCGTGCTGTCGGACACGACACCCGAGAGGCCGTCTGAGCAGAGCAGCAGCCGGTCGCCGGGCGCGATGTCGTGCACCGAGATGTCCGGCTGCAGCCCGTCGCGGCCGTCGAGCGCGCGGGTGATGAGGGAACGCTGCGGGTGGCTCTGCGCCTCGTCGGCTCGGATCCGGCCCTCGTCCACGAGCTGCTGCACCAGCGTGTGGTCGCGGGTGAGCTGGCGCAGCGCCCCGTCGTGCAGGAGGTACGCGCGGGAGTCGCCGACATGCGCGAGGACCAGCCGGTCGCCGTCGACGAGCGCTGCGGTGACGGTCGTGCCCATGCCCTGCAGGTCGGCGTCGGCGCCGACCATGTCGCGCAGGGTGCGGTTGGCGGTGAACAGCGCGTCGCGCAGCGCGTCGTCGCCACCCGGGGCATCGTCGAGGTCGAGCGGCGCCAGCGCGGCGATCGCGGCGGCGCTGGCCACCTCGCCGGCCGCGTGGCCGCCCATCCCGTCGGCGACGGCGAAGAGCTGACGGCCGGCGTACGCCGAGTCCTCGTTCAGGTCGCGGAGGAGCCCGACGTCCGACCGCGCCTCGGAGTCCCAGGCCAGTGTCATGCCCGCAGCTCCAGGACGGTCTTGCCGATGCGCACGCTCGTGCCGGCGTCGAGCGGCACGGGATCGGTGACCCTGGTCTTGCCGAGGAAGGTCCCGTTCGTCGAGCCGAGGTCCTCGAGCACCCAGCGCCCGTCCGTGGGCACGAGCTGCGCGTGATGCGTCGAGACGTAGTCGTCGCTGACGACGAGGGTTGAGTCAGGCGCCCGGCCGATGGTGATCGTCGCCGTACCGAGGTCGATGGTCGTGCCGGCGCGGGAGCCCTCGGTCACGACGAGCTTCGTCGGGCCGGCGGTGCCGGGCTTCGCGGCCCTGGCCGGCTTCGCAGCGGGGCGCGGCAGCGACGCCGCGGCCGCCTGGGCGGCGCCGACGCGTTGCGGCCGGCGCGACGCCTTCGGCACCCGCGGGCCGAAGACGTCCAGACGGATCACGCGCACCGCCGCGTACACGAACAGCCACAGCAGGGCGAGGAAGCCAAGGCGAAGGAGCAGGAAGACCAGCTCGGGCATCAGCGACTACCGCTCGTCCCGCTGGAAGACCAGCAGCGTGCTGCCGATCTCGATCTTGTCGCCCGGCACCAGGCGCCTGCGTTCGACCGGGTGGCCGTTGACCTGGCTGCCGTTGGTCGAGCCGAGGTCGACGTAGACCACGTCGTCGGCCTCCAGCCGGATCTCCCCGTGGCGGCGCGAGACACCGACGTCGGCGAGCCGCAGGTCGGTGTCGGCGCCGCGGCCGATGACGACGACGTCGCGGGTCAGCGGGAAGTCGTGCGCGGTCGTGCCGGGGGAGCGCGCGATGACGACGCGGGGCTGACCGCGCCGCGGGACGAGCTCGCCGGTCTCGACGTCGCCCTTCTCCACCGCGCTGCGCACCCGGAAGATCCCCGTGTCGATGTCCTCGTGCAGCTCCAGGTCCACGACCACCGGCCCGACGAACTGCCAGTGCTCGGCGGCCGCCTCCTCGCGGACCATGGCCGCGAGCTCGGCGCCGAGCGGTTCGGCGTACGGCGAGAGGCGCGCGTAGTCGGCCTTACCCAGCTCCACCACGTAGTGGTTGGGCACCATCGTGCGCTTGGCGCTGATCGCCTTGCGGTCGGCCGCCTCACGCTGGAGCGCCTTGGCCACCTCGACCGGTTCGACGCCTCCGCGGAAGACCTTCGCGAAAGCACCCTCGACGAGACCTTCGAGCCGGCGCTCGAAGCGCTGCAGGACACCCATGCACGACCTCTTCCCCAGGCTGCATGATCGTATCCGGGGAGTTAGGGCGCTGCGCCGGTGTTACCCTGCCCTCCGCGCTCGGGCGAGTGGCGGAATGGCAGACGCGCACGGTTCAGGTCCGTGTGTCCGTAAGGACGTGGGGGTTCAACTCCCCCCTCGCCCACCAACGGAGCTGTGAATGCACGCGGTGGTGATCGCCGGAGGAGGGCCCACGGGGCTCATGCTCGCGGGCGAGCTCGCTCTGGCGCACGTCGACGTCGTCGTCGTCGAACGACGCCTCGACCAGCACATCGACGGGTCGCGGGCCGGTGGGCTGCACTCCCGCACGATCGAGGTGCTCGACCAACGCGGCATCGCCGAGCGGTTCCTCACCGCTGGCAAGCCCGTGCAGACCACCGGTTTCGCGGGCGTCCCGCTGGACATCAGCGACTTCCCCACGCGCCACAACTACGGGCTGATGCTGTGGCAGAGCGAGTTCGAGCCGATCCTCGCCGACTGGGTCGCTGAGCTCGGCGTCCCGACGATCCGTGGGCGAGAGGTCGTGGGCTTCGTCCAGGACGAGGACGGTGTCGATGTCGAGGTGTCGGACGGCAGTTCCCTGCGCGCCCAGTACCTGGTCGGCTGCGACGGCGGACGCAGCCTGGTCCGCAAGGCCGCGGGCATCGAGTTCGCCGGTGTCGATGCGTCGACGAGCTACATGATCGCCCAGGCCGAGTTCAGCGAGGTGCCGACGATCGGCATGCGCCCGGAGGGCGGCGGCATAGGTCCGGTCAACCGGCTCGAGGGCGGCGGACCGTACGGCGTCGTGCTCCGGGAACGGGTGGTCGAGCACGACACCGAGCCGACGTTCGAAGACCTGCGCGAGGCGCTGATCGCGGTGTACGGGACGGACTTCGGGCTCCGCAGCACCATCTGGCTCTCACGCTTCACGGACATGACGCGGCAGGCAGTCACCTACCGCACCGGTCGGGTGTTGCTGGCCGGGGACGCCGCCCATGTGCATCCACCGCAGGGTGGGCAGGGGCTCAACACCGGGGTGCAGGATGCGGTGAACCTCGGGTGGAAGCTGGCGCAGGTCGTCCGGGGGACGTCACCAGACAGCCTGCTGGACACGTACCACTCCGAGCGCCATCCGGTCGCGGCACGGGTGCTGCACAACACCATGGCGCAGGTCGCCCTCAGCACTCCCGGCGACCGCCACCAGGCGCTCCGCGAGATCGCGGCCGACCTGCTCAGCATGGACGAGCCGCGCCGGCGGATCGCCGGGATGATGAGCGCACTCGACATCCACTACGTCCTCGGCGATGCGCACCCGCTGATGGGTCGGCGCATGCCCGACCTCGACCTGCAGACGGCAGACGGTCCGACGCGCGTGTACCGGCTCCTGCACGCCGCTCGGCCCGTCCTCCTCAACCTCGGAGCGCCCGATGGCTTCGACATCACGCCGTGGGCAGACCGCGTGCGGTGGGTCGATGCCACGTACGACGGCACGTGGGAGCTACCGGTCGTCGGCTCCGTCGATGCTCCGTCGGCGGTGCTGATCCGACCCGACGGGCACGTCGCGTGGGCTGGGGACGTCGCGGACCCGGCGTTGCCGCAGTCGTTGGCCACCTGGTTCGGCACGGGTGTCACAGCCAACGCGTCCTGACGTCATCGTTCCCACATCTAACATGTGTTCATTCGATCGCTCACCGGACGCTTGGGGTGGGGTGCGAGCCCGTGGACCTGGTGCGGCAGGTTGAGGGCGCGGCGGTGCGTGCGCACCTCTTCACGCACATGGCACTGGTCTGCGTCGCCTACTACGTCGCCGCACGGCTGAGCCTGGAACTGTCCCTCGTGGGCGGCGTCGTGACGCCCATCTGGCCCCCCACCGGGATTGCCGTCGTAGCACTGCTCGCCGTCGGGCTCCGTGCCTGGCCGGCCATCACGATCGCCGCCTTCATGGTGAACCTGCCGATCAACGACTCCGTCGCCGCGGCCCTGCTCATCGCGGTCGGCAACACTGCCGCACCAGTGGTGGCAGCGTGGCTGCTTCGTCGTGCCGGCTTTCGTTCACAGCTCGACCGGCTCCGTGATGCGCTCGCGCTGGTCTTCCTCGGCGCGCTCGTCGCGATGACGGTCAGTGCCTCGTTCGGCACCACGGCGTTGTTGCTCGACGAGACGATCACAGCGGGCCAGGTCGGCAGCACGTGGGCGCTCTGGTGGGCCGGCGACGGCACCGGCGTGCTCGTGTTCGCGCCACTGCTGCTCAGTCTCCGCGGCCTGCGCCGGTTGGGCCGGTTGCGCAGCCTCGAGATGGCCCTCGTCATCGGCGCCATCGCCGCAGTCGGCTATGTCGTCTTCCGTGAAGACCGGAGCCCGGACGCGTACCTCGTCTTCCCACTGCTGATCTGGGCCGCGGTGCGTTTCCGCCAGCTGGGCGCGGCGATGGCCGCGGTGACAGTGGTCAGCGTCGCGACCTCGGCGGCCATCGACGCGGTCGGCCCGTTCGCGCACCAGACCTTCTTCCGCGGCGCTCTCACCCTCCAGGTCTACAACGCCGTCGCCGCGCTGACGTCGTTCGTCCTCGCGGCGGTCATCTCGGAACGTCAGAACGCGGTGAGCGCGCTGGAGAAGGCGCTCGACCGTGAGCACGGGATCACCGAGACGCTGCAGCGGAGCCTGCTGCCGGAGCGGCTCCCCGACATCCCCGGCGTCGCCTTCGCGTCGCGCTACATCCCCGGCGGGGCGGGGCTACGGGTCGGCGGCGACTGGTACGACGTGATCGCGCTCCCGCGCGGCTGCATCGCCCTGACCGTCGGTGACGTCGTCGGCCGCGGCATCGGAGCCGCCGCGGCGATGGGCCAGCTTCGATCCGCGACACGGGCCTATGCGCTGGAGCGACCCTCGCCCGCCAGCGTGCTGGACCGCATGTCGCGCCTGGTCGAGGACTTCGAGGCTGCGCAGATGGCCACGCTGGTCTACGCCGTGCTCGACCCGGAGTCGGCGACGCTGACCTACGCCTGCGCGGGTCACCCGCCGCCGCTGCTGCTCGGCCCCGACGGGACGGCGAGCTTCCTCGACGGCGGACGATCGCTCCCGCTGGGGTTGACCGCCGCACCGCGCACGGAGGCGGTCACGACGATCGAGCCGGGCTCGACGCTGATCCTCTACACCGACGGTCTGGTCGAGCGGCGCAGCGGTTCCATCGAGGAAGGGCTCGAGGCGCTGCGCCTCGCCGTGCAGTGGCATCACGGCGATCTCCAGGAGCTGTGCGACAACCGGATCCTGGCTGCGCCGCGACCGGAGTCGGCGGAGGACGACGTGGCCGTGCTCGCGACGACACTGCTGCCGGTCACGAGCCGCCTCGACCTGAGCCTGCCCGCCGAGCCGGAGGTACTCGCCACGGTCCGCCGCGCACTGCGCTCCTGGGCGACGCGGTGGGGCGCGACGGTCGAGGAGTCCAACGACCTCGTGCACTCCGTCAGTGAGGTCGCGAGCAACGTGGTCGAGCATGCGTACGGACCGGAAGGCGGGACACTCGAGCTGAGCGCGTCGTACGACGACGGCTGCATCTCCGTCGTCATTCGCGACCGGGGACAGTGGAAGCAGCCCCGCGACATCGGCCACGGCCGCGGCTACCAGCTCATCCACGGCATGGTCGACGAGGTGGAGGTAGTCCGCGGCGCGCACGGCACGGAGGTCCGGCTGCAGACGCGGCTCGGCACCGTGAAGAGTGCCGGGGAGCTCGCCGCGGGGCCCCCTCACGTGTCGGACGTCGTCCCCGAAGACGCGGACGTGCCGATCGTGCGTCTGTCCGGCGAGATCGACCTGGCCAACGCGGTCCCGCTCTATCACGACGTCATCGCGCGTGTCCGCCATGACGGGGCGGGCCTCGTCGTCGACCTCGCGGAGGTCGAGCACCTGGACAGCGCCGGACTTCGGCTGCTCTACCGCCTCGCCGAGCGTCTCGCCGCGCGGCGTCAGCGGCTGGTCCTGGTGGCGCCCCCGGGCACCGCCGTGCTTCGGGTGCTCGAGCTGAGCGGCTTCCATCTCGCGGCGCCGATCTCCGCAAGCCTTGCCGAGGCGATGGTCGACGTCAGGGCGACCGGCATACCCGGCGATCCCCACGAGCGTGACGCGTAGTCGGGTGCGCCGGGCCGAGGTGCTGGCGGTGCTCTCGCTCGGCGCGGACCTCGGCCTGGGCCAGCCGCTGGAGCAGGCGCTCAAGGGTTCACTCGTCGCTGCGCGGCTCGCCGAGGGCATGGGGCTGGCCGAAGCCGACGCGTCGTGCGCGTACAACCTCTCCCTGCTCCTGCTGACCGGCTGCACGGCAGATCCCGGGCCCGCAGCGAAGTTCTTCGGCGACGAGCTGCAGGCCGGGCGCCTGCTGGCACCGCTGGACCCCGCTGACTCATGGAGCTTCCTGCGCGTCGCGCTGCCGCACGTCGGGGCGGGGACACCGCCCCTGCGGCGCGCCTGGCTGATCGCCGAGCTGTTCGCGCGCTCCGGCAAGCTGTTCGAGGACGCCGCCGTCGCGCACTGCGAGGTCGCGCAGCTGCTCGCCGGTCGCGTCGGGTTCGGGGCCGAGGTCACCGAGGGACTGGCCCAGGCGTTCGAGCGCTGGGACGGCAAAGGCCAGCCGGGCCGCGCCCGGGGGGAGCAGCTCACCGTCCCGGTGCGCGTCGCGCACGTCGCCACGGAGTCCGCCCTTGCCTTCAACGTCGGCGGCGTCGACGCGGCGGTCGACGTGATCCGCCGCCGCGCCGGAGGCGGATTCGACCCGCAGGTCTGCGCGACGGCGGACCAAGTGGGTCCGGAGCTGTTCGCCGACCTCGACGGCGACGAGGTGTGGGACCTCGCCCTCGCGGCGGAGCCGGGCGCGCAGCCGCGCCTCGACACGACCGGGCTCGACGAGGCGCTACGGGCAGTGGGGGACTTCGCGGACCTGAAGTCGCCGTACACGGTCGGCCACTCCGCGCGGGTCGCCGAGCTCGCGTCCACCGCGGCTGCGTGCGCCGGACTGCCAGAGGCGGATGTCACCGCCCTGCGACGCGCGGGATGGCTGCACGACCTCGGGCGCGTCGGTGTCCCGAGCACCGTCTGGCACCGGCCTGGCGCGCTGAGCCGGGACGACTGGGAGCAGGTGCGCCTACACCCCTATCTCACCGAACGGCTCCTCGCCCGTCCGGCCGAGATGGCCTCCCTCGCCTGGCTCGCCGGTACGCACCACGAGCGTCCGGACGGCTCCGGCTACCACCGCGGTACGCCGGGCCGGCAGCTGACGCCGGCGGCGCGCATCCTCGGCGCAGCCGACGCGTTCGCCGGGATGACCGAGCCGCGGCCACACCGGCCGGCCCTGGACCCGACGAGGGCCGCCGACGAGCTGCGCACCGACGTACGCAGCGGGCGACTCGACTCCGACGCCGTCGACGCGGTCCTCACCGCGGCCGGGCAGGAGCGGGCCAAGCGCAAGGTCTGGCCGCGCGACCTGACGACGCGGGAGATCGAGGTGCTGCGGCTGCTCGCCCGGGGCGCGTCCGTCCGTGACGTCGCCGAGGCGCTGACCATCGCGCCCAAGACCGTGGACAACCACGTCCAGCACCTCTACGAGAAGCTCGGCGTCTCCACGCGCGCGGCGGCGACGATGGTCGGCCTGCAGTACGGGCTGATCCCGGAGGCGCCGCTCGAAAGATAGGGGGAACACCCCAGGCGGCCGTCTCCCGTGGCGCGCAGTCTCGTGGTCGAGCCCGGCACGCCGTGCCGGGACCGACCGAGGAGGCACTGTGGGAAGCCACCGGAACCTGATCGACGCCCTCTACGCCGCGCTGGCCGACGAGGACACCAGCAAGCTCGACGCCCTGCTCACCGACGACTGCGAGCTGGTCGATCCGATGGGCACCCACGTCGGCCGCGAGGCGATCAAGGAGGTCAGCGCCGAGTTCAACCAGCTGCTGTCCGACCGTCGCTTCACCATCGACCGCTGCTGGGACGCCGGCGAGGCGGTGGTCTGCGAGGTGTCCTTCTCCGCGACCGCCGCCGGCGGCAGCGCCGTTCGCCTGCGCATGTGCGACGTGTTCACGTTCCGCGACGGCCGCATCGCCACGAACCACACCTACTTCGACCCGACGGAGCTCCTCGCGGCTGTTCCGGGCTGAACGCGGTCAGCGCCGATCAGGCACTGACGTAGGCGGCGAGGTGCTTGCCGGTGAGGGTCGTGGCGTCGGCGACGAGATCGGCGGGCGTGCCCTCGAACACGACGCGGCCGCCGTCGTGGCCGGCTCCCGGGCCGAGGTCGACGATCCAGTCGGCGTGCGCCATGACCGCCTGATGGTGCTCGATGACGATGACCGACTTGCCGGAGTCGACCAGCCGGTCCAGCAGCCCGAGCAGCTGCGCGACGTCCGCGAGGTGGAGTCCGGAGGTCGGCTCGTCGAGCACGTAGGTGCCGCCCTTCTCGCCCATGTGGCTGGCCAGCTTCAGCCGCTGCCGCTCGCCCCCGGAGAGAGTGGTGAGCGGCTGACCGAGAGTGAGGTATCCCAGTCCCACGTCGTCGAGCCGCTCGAGTACCGCATGCGCGTTCGGCGTCGCCGCCTGGCCGGCGCCGAAGAACTCCAGCGCCTCGGCCACCGACATCGCCAGCACTTCACTGATGTCACGGCCGCCGAGCTTGTACTTCAGCACGGACGCGTCGAAGCGCTTGCCCTCGCAGTCCTCGCAGGTGTTCGCGACGGTCGCCATCATCCCGAGCTCGGTGTAGATGACGCCCGCGCCGTTGCAACCCGGGCAGGCGCCTTCGGAGTTGGCACTGAACAGGGCCGGCTTCACGCCGTTGGCCTTCGCGAAGGCCTTGCGCACCGGCTCGAGTAGCCCGGAGTAGGTCGCTGGGTTGCTGCGGCGCGAGCCGCGGATCGCGGCCTGGTCGATGGACACCACGTCCGCGCCGGCCGGGATCGAGCCGTGGATGAGCGAGCTCTTGCCGGAGCCCGCGACGCCGGTGACCACGACCAGCACGCCGAGCGGGATGTCGACGTCGACGTCCTTCAGGTTGTGCGTCGAGGCGCCGCGGATCTCCAGCGCGCCGGTCGGTATCCGGACCTTCTCCTTGAGCGGAGTGCGGTCGCCGAGATGCCGACCGGTCACCGTGCGGCTGGCCAGCAGACCGTCGACCGTGCCCTCGAAGCAGATCGTGCCGCCCGCCTTACCGGCGCCGGGTCCGAGGTCGACGACGTGGTCGGCGATCGCGATCGTCTCCGGCTCGTGCTCGACCACGAGCACGGTGTTGCCCTTGTCGCGCAGCTGGAGCAGCAAGCCGTTCATCTGCTGGATGTCATGGGGGTGCAGGCCGGTGGTGGGCTCGTCGAAGACGTACGTGACGTCGGTCAGGGACGAGCCGAGGTGGCGGATCATCTTCGTGCGCTGCGCCTCGCCGCCGGAGAGCGTGCCCGCCGGCCGGTCGAGGGAGAGGTAGCCCAGCCCGATCTCCGCGAAGCCGTCGAGCAGGTGCTGCAGACCGGCCAGCAACGGCGCGACGGACGGCTCGGCCAGACCGCGCAGCCACTCGGCCAGATCGGTGATCTGCATAGCGCAGACGTCGGCGATGTTCTTGCCCTTGATCTTCGACGAGCGGGCCGCCTCGTTGAGTCGCGTGCCGTCGCAGTCAGGGCAGACCGTGAACGTGACGACGCGCTCCACGAAAGCGCGGATGTGCGGCTGCATCGCGTCGACGTCCTTGGACAGGAACGACTTCTGCATCGTGGGGATCAGGCCGGCATAGGTCAGGTTGATGCCGTCGACCTTGATCTTGGTCGGCTCGCGGTAGAGCAGGTCGTGCCGCTCCTTCTTGGAGAACTTGCGGATCGGCTTGTCCGGGTCGAAGAAGCCGCAGCCCCGGAAGATGCGGCCGTACCAGCCCTCCATGCTGTAGCCGGGGATCGTGAGGGCGCCTTCGTTGAGGGACTTGCTGTCGTCGTAGAGCTGCGACAGGTCGAAGTCGTTGACCGCGCCCATGCCCTCGCACCGCGGGCACATGCCGCCGTGGTAGACCGCGTCGCGTACGACGATCCGCTGGCCCTCGCCCTTCTCGACGCTCATCGCGCCGCTGGCGCGCCGGGTGGGGACGTTGAACGAGAAGGCGATCGGCGGGCCGACCTGCGGCTTCCCGAGCCGGCTGAACAGGATGCGCAGCATCGCGTTGGCGTCGGTGACCGTGCCCACGGTCGACCGCGGGTTCGCGCCGAGGCGCTCCTGGTCGACGATGATCGCAGTCGTCAGCCCGTCGAGCAGGTCGACCTCGGGCCGGGCCAGCGTCGGCATGAAGCCCTGCAGGAAGGCGCTGTAGGTCTCGTTGATGAGGCGCTGGCTCTCCGCGGCCACCGTGCCGAAGACCAGCGAGCTCTTGCCCGATCCGGAGACTCCGGTGAACACCGTCAGCCGCCGCTTGGGCAGCTCGACGCTGACGTCCTTGAGGTTGTTCACCCGCGCGCCGTGCACGCGGATCAGGTCATGGCTGTCGGCTGCGGGTAGCGGCGGCTTCGCGCCCGATCTCTTGGCCGTACCCATCCGGTCTCCTTGCTCGCCAGCCTCGTCCACCGTGCTCACTCTCGATGATCTCGCGGAGATGGCGCTTGCGCTCCCCGAGGTCGACGAGCGTGACTGGCATGGGACCTGCGCAGTGCCGCTGCCGGCCGATACAGTCGCTGCGGATCGTGTTGGGGGTGGTCGATGACGACGCGCATGGTTCCGTCGGGAGGACTTCCGACCTGGCCCGAGCCGGACCCGAACGCAGCCACTGGGCCGTCGATCGCGGCGGGCAACGAGGTCGAGGTCCTCGAAGAGCGCGAGCTCGGCTGGACCCGCGTGCGCTGCAGCAACGGGTGGGAAGCATGGGTCGACGGCACGAAGCTGGTCGCCCCGGGTACACCGCTCACTGCGGCCGGGCCGGGCGCCGCCGCCAACCGCAACAAGCTCGTCGTCGGCGCACTCGCCGCGGCGCTGGTCGTGGCCTTCCTCGTGACGCGCGACGGCGACAGCGGCAGCGGCAGCCCCGGCTCCGGTGGCGGGGGAGGTGGAGGGGAGGTCCTGGCCGCGCTGACCGAGGAGCCGACGGGGCAGGCCGACGCAGAGCTGTCCGCGGCGGTCGCGGACGCGAGGGCAGCCAACCCCGTCGCGCCGTCCGGCAACGACGAGGCGGCCCAGGAGGACATCGCCAACGGCATGCGGGCGGCCGGCTACGAGATCGGCGAGGACCTGCTGGTCATGCCGCTCACCGCGGACACCAACCTGGCACACCTCGAGCTCGGCACGGACAGCCCGCTGCTCAAGCTCCCCCAAGGCAAGAGCGACCAGCTGCTGCCCACCTTGCTCAGCCTTCCCGCCCTCGCCGAGCACAAGGTGTCCCGGCTCGCCATCGTGTTCAGCGGCAACGACCAGAAGGGGCCGTTCCGGCTGGGCATCACCGGCACCCTCGGCGACATGCGGGCGGCGTTCGTCGACGAGGACGAGGCGGCGCGCAAGCGACTGGCGCTGGAGGTGATCCGGTGAAGGGCGAGTACCGCGTGCCGCGCGTGTTCGTCGCGGGGGCGTTCATGGTGTTCGCGCAGTCGGCGAGCGTGTGCGAGTTCGACCCCGTGAACATCGTCGGCATCGTCCCGGACAAGACGTTTGCCGAGTCGGAGGATCCCGAGGTGCGCAAGGTCGCCGAGGCCAACCGGAAGCGTCAGGCGATCAAGGACGCCGCGGCAAGTCGCAAGCGGTACCTCGCGACCGGCGACAAGGCGGCATTGGACGAAGCCCTGCTGAAGACGCCGGACGACCCCGAGCTGCGCGCCCTCGAGACGGCCCACATCCTCCGACACAGGATCGGGAAGGTCGACTTCGAGGAAGCCCGTCGGGAGCTCCGGGAGAAGATCGCGCTGCAGCGCGAGGCGAAGCGCACGCCTGCGCAGCGCAGTCAGGTCAACCAGGAGGCAGAGGACGCGGCGGTCAAGCAGGAGGCCGACGAGGCGCTGGTCATCGCCTACGCGCTCCTGCTCACCAAGGGTAGGCGCGCCGACATCGGCGCCGCTCCGGAGAGAGACCTCGAGGCGTACTGCGCGGCCGTCAACACCCACAAGAAGAGCTGGCCGAACTCGACGTTCTTCCACACGCTGGGTCAGCACAACATCACGTTCGGCGACCCCTGCAAGGACCGCAGGTGAGAGCGTCGGCCTAGCTCATCGCTCGCGCACGACGTAGATGTCGTGGTCGAAGTCCGGCGGCGGCGCGTGGAGCAGATCCGTCGTCGCGCTCCGCGAGTAGGCCACGTACAGGCGCCCGTTCGGTGCGATGACGCATTGCAGGAAGTCGGCCGGCGCGTACACCGCGCGCAGCACCGGCCGAACGTCGGCGCGCGCGATCGGCCACGACGTCCCCCTGCGCAAGCCGGCGTAGACGAACCAGTCGCTCGAGGCAGTCGGGGTCGGGGTCGAGGTGCCGTAGAAGGCCAACCCCGCGCGGCCCCTGCCGTCGGCCGTCACCCAGACGTGCTGGAACGCACCGCGGAACGGCGTCACATCACGCACCGACCAGCCGCGCCAGGACCCGCCGGCGACGTACAAGCGGTGCCCGCCGGGCAGTCCGTCGCCGAACGCGGTGACCAGCGTTCCGCCACGGTCGAAGGCGACCGAGACGAACGAGTCCGCGCGACCGCGGTAGGAGTGGACGGTCTGCGCGGTCCAGGTGAGACCGGCGTCGCCGGAGCGATGCACGACCAGCCGCTGTCCTTCGCCGGTTCGCACGACGCACGCGACCGCCACGGAGACGGTGTCCGTGGACGACGCGGCCAGGCCGCAGAACTGCGCATCCGGGAACGTGGTGCCCGTAGTCCAGGTCACGCCCCCGTCGACGGACCGGTACAGCACCTGGCTGTAGAACGCGCCCGTGCCGGCGGCCGGATCGAGCGTGTTCGTCCATGCGTGCGTCGCGACGTCGGTGGTCAGCAGCCACACGGTGCTCTCGCCCTGCGCCGCGATCCACGGCCGGTCGTCGAAGACCGACGCCGTGACCGCGGGGCCGGACCGCTCTCTGGCGCCGGTCTTCGACCAACGGGACAGCCAGGTGTCCGCGCCGTACGTGTCGACGAAGTACAACCGGTCCTGCCCGTCGACCGCGATGTCGCCCTCGAACGAGAACTGGGCCTCCGTCAGATGGTCCGGTGACGCCATCTCCTGCCAGGTCGCGCCACCGTCCCGCGACGACCAGAGGAAGCTCGACAGCCGCGTGCCCTCATTGAGGACCGATCCCTTGTGCGCCGTGACGTACAGGGTGCCGGTCGAGTCCACGTCGATGCTCGGCTCGTAGCCCCACCCGTCCGCGTTGACCTGGACCGGCTGGTCGAACCGGACACCGGACGGCGTCGCGCCCTCGGCCGCGCTCAGCGACAGGCTGAGGCCGGTCGTCAGCAGCAGCCCGGCGAGTCGTCTCACACCCCAAGAGGTTCGGGATGCGCTGCCCGACTCCTATTCCGGCTGGGGGACGATCCGGATGTAGGGCTTCGGCGACTTCCACCCGTTCGGGTAGAGCTTCTCCGCCTCCTCGTTGGAGACGGCGCCGGCGATGATGACGTCCTCGCCCGGCTTCCAGTTCACCGGGGTCGACACGCGGTGCTTCGCGCTGAGCTGGAGTGAGTCGATGACGCGCAGCACCTCGTCGAAGTTGCGTCCGGCCGACATGGGATAGATCAGGACCAGCTTGATGGTCTTGTCCGGGCCGATGACGAAGACGTTGCGCACGGTCTGGTTGTCCGCGGCCGTCCGGGTCTTCGCGTCGCCGGAAGTGCTGGCCGGCAACATCCCGTAGAGCTTCGCGACGTTGAAGTCGGCGTCGGCGATGATCGGGTACTTCGGCGCGTAGCCCTGCGTCTCCTCGATGTCCTGCGCCCACTGCTCGTGGTCGCCGGCCGAGTCGACCGACAGACCGATGATCTTCACGCCACGCTTGTCGAACTCCGGCTGGATCTTGGCCATGTAGCCCAGCTCCGTGGTGCACACCGGCGTGAAGTCCTTCGGGTGCGAGAACAGGACGGCCCACGAGTCGCCGATCCACTCGTGGAACCTGATCGGGCCCTGGGTCGTCTGGGCCTCGAAGTCAGGGGCGGTCTCGTTGATGGACAGCGACATGTCGTCTCCTACCTCACGGGTGCTCGGTCTCGTGTGATGCCAACTCAGCCCCGCCCCAGGTATTCCCACCCCCGACCGCGTCCACCAGTCCCCACGACTGCGCCGTCGTCGCGTCGATCGTCGTTCCCGTGAGCGCCAGCCAGGCGGTGCGCTCACGGCCGATCCGACGCGTGACGCTCACCGTGCCGCCGGCGCCCGGGATGAGACCCATTCCGACCTCCGGGAGGGTGAAGGTCGCATCGGGCATCGCGACGACGGTGCCCGCGAACGCGGCCCACTCGACGCCGGCGCCGTAGCACGGGCCGTGCACGTGGACGGTGGTCCGGCCAGCCAGCTGCGCGAGCAGTCGCGCCGGACTGCGGGTCACGCGCAGCAGGTGCGCCGACGCCGGGTCGGCGGCGGTCCCGAACTCGTCCAGGTCGCCACCGGAGGAGAAGCACGGCCCCTCGCCGTCGACCCGTACCGCGAGCGAGGGATCGGCGACGGCGACGCAGAGCGCGTCGACAATGGCCTGCTGCATGGCGGCGTCGACCGCGTTTCGGCGGCTGGCGCGCGTGAGACCGACCCGCAGTACGCCGTCCTCACGCGTCACCCGGACCCGCTCGTCCTCGGCGTCGGGTGCCGTACGGGCTGGACCCCGCGCGGCCAGCCACGCGGCGTGCTCGGGCCCGCCGAGCAGCGCCGAGTACGCCGCCGACTCCGCGACCAGCCCGGCCTCGACGCTCATGCCGGAGACAACCCGAAGCTGCCGGACGAGGACCAGCGCGGCGATCGGATGCGCATCGACGGCGCCCACGATCCGGCTGGCCTCGTCCTCGTCGGTGACCAGCACGTCCACGTCCCCCGCACCAGGGTCGGACTCGGCACCGAGCCCGACGACGACGTAGGGGAGGTCACCCAGCAGCGCGGTGTCAGTGTTGCTTTCGGGCCGGAGGTCGACGACCAGGACGGGGAGCTCGTGCGCGTCGGCGCTCACGGCGGACCGAGCCAGCTCGAGCGCGGCGTCGACCGTGAGCACGTTCACACGGCCCGACCGTACAGTCGTCCGGAGATGGCGACCACACCACCCGGCGCGACCGCCGACCGCCTCGGCGCGCGGTCCGGCGTCGCGGGCCTGCTTCCCCAGGGCCGGACCAGCTGGAATGGCATGTCCACGCTGCTGCCGGCCTCCGACGGATGGGTGGCGGTGACCCTCGCACGGCCCGACGACAGCGCACTGCTGCCCGCCTGGTTGGGCGTGGCGGTCGACGGCGACTGGCCGGCGGTGATCGCGGCGCGTCCAGCGCTCGAGGTGGCGCGCGCCGGGCGCGAGCTCGGGCTCCCGGTGGCCGCGCTCGGCGAGGTGGCCTCCTCCCGCGCCGACGCCGTGATCCGGCATCGGCTCGGCGACGCGCCGCCGCTCGCGGAACCGCCGCTCGTCGTCGACCTCTCCTCGCTCTGGGCGGGCCCGCTGTGTGCGCGACTGCTCGCCGATCGCGGCGCTCGGGTTGTCACGGTCGAGTCGCGGCAACGCCCGGACGGCGCGCGCCTCGGGGACCCGGCGTTCTACGACCGCCTGCATGCCGGCCATGAGTCGGTGGTGCTGGACTTCAGCTCCCGCGACGACCTCGCAGAGCTGACCAGGCGGCTCGGCAA
>CAZYXZ010000013.1:0-52348 GCA_964651395.1 uncultured Frankiaceae bacterium | reverse complement strand
GTCGAGAAGTTCGACTACACCAAGGGCTACAAGTTCTCGACGTACGCGACGTGGTGGATCCGCCAGGCGATCACGCGCGCCATCGCCGACCAGGCCCGCACCATCCGCATCCCGGTGCACATGGTCGAGACGATCAACAAGCTGATCCGCATCCAGCGCCAGCTGCTCCAGGACCTCGGCCGTGAGCCGACCCCGGAGGAGATCGCCAAGGAGATGGACCTCACGCCGGACAAGGTGCGCGAGATCCTCAAGGTGTCGCAGGAGCCGGTCTCCCTCGAGACGCCGATCGGCGAGGAGGAGGACTCCCACCTCGGTGACTTCATCGAGGACTCCGACGCCGTGGTCCCGGTCGACGCGGCCAGCTTCATCCTGCTGCAGGAGCAGCTGGACTCCGTCCTGCACACGCTCTCGGACCGCGAGAAGAAGGTCATCCAGCTGCGCTTCGGGCTGACCGACGGACACCCCCGCACGCTGGAGGAGGTCGGCCGCGAGTTCGGCGTCACGCGTGAGCGGATCCGCCAGATCGAGAGCAAGACGCTCTCCAAGCTGCGCCACCCCAGCCGCTCGCAGAAGCTCCGCGACTACCTGGAATAGGCCCGCCGGGCACGCACACAGGTAGTCATTGGTAACTATGGCCCCGGCGTCTCGCTTGTGACGGGAGTTCGTCGGGCAGACCTACAGAGCGACGCGCCATCAAGAACTCCGTGGGAGACCTCGCATCCGGCACGACCGACGCGAGGGCGGACCCGACGATGGCCCGATCCCTTGGCGCGCACACGCGCACACGTCACCGGGCCACGGTCGCGGCACCTACGGTGCTGTGGCGCCGCTATCGGACTCCCGGCTCTCGTGAGCGCACCTATCGGCCGGGGCCTGTTCGTGTCGTCATGCTCATCCCCGCGCACAACGAGGAAGCCCTGATCGGGGCGACCCTGGACAGCGTCCTGCGGCAGTCCGTTCGCCCGGACCGGCTCGTCGTCGTCGCGGACAATTGCACCGATCGCACCGTGGAGATCGCCCGCGGACGTGGTGTCGAGGTCTTCGAGACGGTGGGCAACACCGCCCGGAAGGCCGGTGCTCTCAACCAGGCGTTCTCCGCGGTCGACTGCGGGGACTACGTCGTGCAGGCGGACGCCGACGTCGTCTACGACGAGGACCTCGTCCGTGAGCTGCTCGGCACGATCAGCGCGCAGCCGGGCACCGGAGCGGTCACCACCCGCATCGGGTCGCAGGACTTCCCGGGCGGCGGTCCGGTCGCGTGGCTGGTCTGGAAGCTGCAACGGCTCGAGTGGTACTACTACGACTCCATGAAAGTGGCCGCCCGCGGCCGTGTCTGGTGCATGTCGGGTGTCGCCGGGATCTACCGGGCCGACGTCTTGCGCGAGATCGCGAAGGCGCGTCCCGGACCCTGGGACGAGGAGAGCGTCGTCGAGGACTACACGGTCTCGCTCGAGATCAAAGAGCGAGGCTGGGCCACGGGCTCTGCGATGGGCGCCTTCGCCTGGAGCGACATGATGCCGTCGTTCCGTGCCCTCTGGCACCAGCGCATGAGGTGGAACGCGGGGACGTTCATCGAGTGGCGCCGGCGTGAGAAGACCGATGTCGTCCGCGACGACCGCCGCGCCTTCCGTCGCGCGTTGGTCTTCCTGCCGATCAACTTCGTGTTCCTGGCCGTCACGGGCTACCTGGTGCTCTCCGGGCGATTCGCCGTGAACGCGCTGAGCCTGGTGCTGATGGTCTTCTTCCTGGGGGAGCGCGCCTACCGCCTGCGCTACCTGCCTCGACGCACCACCGGCGACTACGTCGTCGCGCTGACTCTCGTGCCGGAGCTCTGCTACCGGTTGTTCTTGGACGTGAACCTCGTCGTCGCTCGACTGCGGGCCGTCGGACGGCGTCCGGCCAGCCAGGTGCGCTGGTAGTCACTCGCGCCGTTCATCCCCGACCGATCGATTTCTGACCCAATCGAAGGAGCACTCCATGTACAACGCCCCAGGCACCTCGGTACTCGGCACGAAGTTCGTCATGGCCGGCACAGCAGGCGCGACGACGCTGCCCCTGACCGGGCTCCCGCTCCAGCTGGTCTGGCTGCTGCTCGTCGCGGCCCTTTTCGTGACCGTCGGGGTCACGCTGCTGCGCGTCGGCCGACTCGCGTCGGCCGAGCGTGCGGTGGCGGCACCTGCCTTCCGGCGGTAGTCAGCGGTAGCGCGTGGCCGCAGCGCCGTTGCGGAACGCCGTCTGCGCGGAGGAGGACGACTGGATGCGCCAGTCGGCCTCCTTCGCCTCGTTGAACCACGTGAACGAGCGCACCGCCGGCCGGTTGGCCAGCTGGGCGAACATGTCGGCGATCCACGCGGCCTTGCTGCCGCCCTGCTCGACGCTCGCGACCTCACCGATCAGCTGCGGCTTCCCCGGCGCGAGGGCGTCCAGCTTGGTCAGCGTGGGCGCGAAGAGCTCGTTGAACGTGAGCCAACCGCCCCAGCTGAGCGCCGTGCCGCCGTTGTAGGCGTCGACACCCACCCAGTCGACGTAGGCCGCGCCCGGGTAGAGCCCGGTCAACGGTGTCTGGCCGGTGTAGTCGAGGGCGGGGCACCAGACCCAGGACACGTTGGCCGCCCCGGCGGCGGCGAAGAGTCCGTGGACGCGGCGCCAGGCCCGGGCGTAGTCACCCGCTCCGTTGCCGTTGGCCTGCTCCGACCAGGGGTAGTGGGGAGCGTTCATCTCGTGGGCGAACCGCAGGAACAGGGGCTTGCCCCACGCACGGGCCGCCTTCGCCCACGCGGTGACGTAGGTGTCGGCACTCCCGGCGACGATCGCGTCGAGGGAGTAGCCCCAGGGCTCCCAGGTGACCATCGGGATCGCGCCCTTGGCGACCACGGTGTTCATCGCGTTCGCGTCGAAGGCCGTCCCCGAGCCTCCCCAGGACTGGAACCACATCACCACCGAGGGCCGGCGGCCGGCGGCGGTGGTGAAGGAGTCCATGGTGGCCGGGCTGTACGGCCCGCTGGGCGTGAACGCCCCCAGGTACGACGTGCCGGCTGCCGGCACCGCGACCTTGACCAGGTTCGGCGAGACGGGGACCGGCTTCCTGCGGGGGGCCGCGTACGCCGGCACCGCCGTCGTCGCGGTGAGCAGGCCTACTCCGAGGGCGAGCACGGCGACGCGCCGGAGGGTGGGGGTCATGCGTGCAGTGTCGGTCCCCGTGTCGCGTGGCTGGAGCGGATCGGGCGGACGCTACACAGGTGTGGCCATTCGCTACGGTTCGTCGCCGCCCCTTTGACCATGGACGGGCATGGGGTGAAGAGTCCGGTACCTGGGGGATATCGGGGGGTCGGGCGAAACGGGGCGGTACATGTCTGATTCCAAGCAGGGCGAGACCCAGGCTCAGGACGAGGCGCCGGTATCCCGACGGGCGCTGCTCACCGGGATCGGCGGCGTCGCCGCGGGTGCCGGCCTGGCGGTGCTGGCCACTGCCACCCCGGCCGAGGCCGTCGTCGGCGACATGTTCTTCGGCCAGAGCAACGACGCCACCAACAGCAACACCGAGCTGAAGTCGGTGGCGACGTCGTACACGCTGACGGTCCGCAACACGGGCACGGGCAGCACCAACGGCGGCATGCTCGTCGACGCCGACCACGGACCCGCGATCACAGCCGTCGCGACCGAGGGGATCGGGGTCAGTGGGACCAGCACCGACGGCCTCGGCGTCCGGGCCCAGGGCGCCCAGGCCGCCCTGTACCTGGTGCCGAAGGCGGGCACCGGCCCGCCGGCCGCGGGCCTGACCCACTTCCGCGGCGAAGTGGTCATCGACAGCCTCGGGCGCATGTTCATCAACTCGCTGCAGGGCAACCCGGGCGTGTGGGTGCGTCCCGGGTTCAACTCGCTGACGCCGATCCGGGTCGCGGACACGCGCGCCGGCACCGGTACGCCGTACTCCTCGGGGACGAAGCTGGGCGCAGGGCAGACGCTCGTCATCTCGTTCACCGGCGTCGGCGGCCTGGCCATCCCGGCCGGGGCGACGGCGGTCGCGCTCAACATCACCGCCACCGGCCCGACGGCGGCGGGGTACCTCACGCTCTACCCGGACGGCGTGGGCAACCCGGGTACGTCGAACGTCAACTTCAACCCGAACCAGACGGTGGCCAACTTCGCCATCGTGCCCCTCTCGTCCGGGGGCAAGCTGCGGGTCTACAACAACACCGGGGCCGTGCACGTGGTCCTCGACGCCTCGGGGTTCTACTTCTAGGCCGACGCCCTCAGCGAAACCTGGTCGTCGCCAGGAGAGCGGGCTGACACAGTGTTCGGGTGAATCCCGCTCTCCTGGCCCAGGGCCTGGTCAAGGACTACCGCCGCGCCCGTGCCGTGGACGGCGTGTCGCTGCGCCTCGAGCGCGGCGAGCGGGTGGCGTTGCTCGGTCCCAACGGCGCGGGCAAGACGACGACGCTGCTGATGATGCTCGGCGTCATCACTCCCGACGCGGGCAGCGTGGAGATTCTCGGACACCGGCTGCCCAAGCAGCGGCAGGCGGCGATGAACGAGGTCGGCTTCGCGGCGGGCTACCTGCCGCTGCCCGAGAAGCTCCGCGTGCGGGAGTACCTGCGCATGTTCGCCGCGCTCTACTGCCTGCGCGACGAGAAGGCTGCGGTGCGCGACGGGCTCGAGCGGTTCGGCATCGCCGAGCTGGAGAACGCGATGGGCACTGAGCTGTCGTCCGGTCAGAAGACGCTGGTCGGCATCGTGAAGGCGACGCTGCACCGGCCGGCGCTGCTCGTCCTCGACGAGCCGACCGCGTCGCTCGACCCCGAGGTGGCCCACCGCGTGCGCGTGGGACTCACCGCCCTGTGCGACGACCTCGGCACGGCGCTGCTCGTGACCAGCCACAACATGGTGGAGGTCGGCCGGCTCACCGACCGCGTCGTCTTCCTCTCGGCCGGGCGGATCGTCGCCGACGGCACCCCCGAGCAGGTCGCGACCAGCTTCGGCCAGGGTGACCTGGAAGAGGTCTTCCTGCACCTCGCAGCCGAACGAGCGGTCGCCACATGAGGTGGCAGCGAGTGAAGGCGATCGCGGTGCGGCAGGCGCACGTTCTCCAGCGCAGCCCGCACCGCCTCTACGACATCACGATCTGGCCGGTCGTGGACACGGTGCTGTTCGGCTCGCTGGGCGTCTTCCTCACCCGGGACGGCGACACGACCGCGGGCGAGGTCGCGCTGGCCTCGATCCTGTGCGGCATCGTGCTCTGGCACGTGCTCTACCAGGCGCAGATCGCCCTGGCGACCGGCTTCCTCGAGGAGACCTGGTCCCGCGGGCTGCTCAGCCTGATGGTCTCGCCGATCTCGGAGCTGGAGTACGTCGCGGGCGTCGCGCTGTTCGGGCTGGTCAAGCTCGCCCTCGGCGTGGGACTCGTGGCCCTGCTCGCCTTCACGGCGTACGCGTTCAACGTGACGGCGCTGGGTCTCGGGCTGATCCCGGTGATCGCCCTGCTGCTGATGGTCGGCTGGGCCGTGGCCCTCTTCGTCATCGGGCTGGTCCTGCGCTTCGGCACCGGCGCCGAGGCGTTGGCGTGGGGGATCCTGTTCTGCGTCATGCCGCTGTCCGGCGTGTTCTACCCGGTGGACGCGCTGCCGGGGATCCTGCGGCCGGTGTCCCTCGCGCTGCCGACGACGCATGCGTTCATCGCGGGGCGCTCGCTGATCGCGGACGGGACGATGGACTACGGCGAGCTCGGGCTGGCCGCGGTCACCGTGGTGCTGTTCACCCTGGCCGCGATGGTGTTCCTGGCGAAGATGCTGGCCGTCTTCCGCAAGCGTGGCTACATCACGCGCTATTCGTAGCCGCGGGAGCGGGTAAGGGCTGGGCATGCCTCGCCGCCTGCACGAGCTCGACCAGCGCGCCTTCGCCGCGACCGCGCGCGTCGAGAGCCCGGTGCTCGACGCCACGCTCCCGCGCCTGACGCACGCGGCGAACCACAGCCGCCTGTGGCTCGGTGCGGCGCTGCTGCTCTGGCTGTCCGGCCGCCGGCACTCCCGGCGCGCGGCGCTGCGCGGCCTGCTGTCCATCGCCGCGACCTCGGCGGCGACCAACGTGCCGGCCAAGATGCTCACGCGACGCGCGAGGCCGCCGCAGGAGCTGGTCCCACTGCACCGGCACGCCCGCCGGAAGCCGACCAGCAGCTCGTTCCCGTCCGGCCACGCCGCCTCGGCGTTCGCGTTCGCGACCGGCGTGGCACGGGAGGAGCCGGCGCTCGCCGTCCCGGCGTACGGGCTCGCCGCCGCGGTCGCCTACTCGCGCGTCTACACCGGTGTGCACTACCCCGGCGACGTCGTGGTCGGCGCAGCGATCGGGACCGGCGTGGGTCTGGCCAGCACGCGGCTGTGGCCCGTGGCGCCGCACGAGCCGGCGTCGGCGCGCGTCACCTTCACGCGGTCCACGGCGGAGCCGTCGCCGGACGGTGCGGGTGTCGTCGTCGTGGTGAACCCGGACGCCGGCCCCGCGTTGTCCTCGAACCCGGCGGACCAGCTGCGTGCGGCCCTGCCGGGCGCGAAGGTCGTCGAGGCCGAGGGCGAAGAGATCGTCGCCGCGCTGCGCGCGGGGACGAAGGAAGCGCGAGCTCTCGGCGTCGCGGGCGGCGACGGGTCGGTGAACTGCGCCGCACAGATCGCGCTCGACGCCGGCCTGCCCTTGCTCGTCGTGCCCGGCGGGACGCTGAACCACTTCGCGCGTGACATCGGGCTGGGCAGCGTGGACGACGCGGTCGACGCTGTGCGCGAGGGGTCGCTCGTCGGGGTGGACGTCGGCACGATCGACGGCGAGCCCTTCCTCAACACCGCCAGCTTCGGGGCGTACGCCGACCTGGTCGACCTGCGCGAGCGGCTCGAGAAGCGACTCGGCAAGTGGCCAGCACTCGTCGTGGCGATGGCGCGGGTGCTCTCACGGAGCGAGCCGGTCGAGGTCGAGCTCGACGGCACCCGGCGGCGGATCTGGATGATCTTCGTCGGCAACTGCCGCTACCACCCGGCCGGCTTCCTGCCCAGCTGGCGGGAGCGCCTCGACGACGGCCTGCTCGACGTGCGCATCGTCGACGCCGACCACCGGTTCGCGCGGGCCCGCGTGCTGCTCGCGGCCGTTCTCGGCCGGCTCGGCCGCACCGCGGTGCACGAGCAGCGCCTCGTGGAGAAGCTGCACGTGCGCTGCGTCGGCGGGCCGGTGCGGCTGGCTCGTGACGGCGAGACCTTCGACGGCCACGCCGAGTTCGACCTGGCGAAGCGGGAGCACCCGCTGGCGGTGTACCTGCCCGACCGGGGCTAGGTGCGCTTGAGGTAACGGCCGAAGAGGACTGCGGCCACGACGAGCACGACGACGCCGGTCGCCGTGAGCCACGGCCCCGCCTCCTCGTACGCCTCGCCGAGGGCGTAGCCGAGGCCGATCACCTCGACCATCGAGAGGACGCCGCCCGCGGTGTCGGCGACGAGGAACTTCCGCGAGGGCATCCGCGAGCTGCCCGCGGCCGCGGCCACCAGGGACGACGGGAAGGCGGCCAGCCGGCCGAGGAAGACCAGCCGGGCGCCCTTCTTGCGCAGCACCTTGGTGAGCGGCTTGATCCGCTTGCTCGGCAGGATGCGGCTGCCGATGCCGGGCAGGTCGTCCTTCTCCAGCTCCTTCGCGTACGCGCGGCCGAGGTAGTAGAGCAGCCACACGCCGGCGAGCAGGATGGGCAGGCCGGCGAGGACCAGCCCGAGCAGCGGGACCCGGCCGTCGCGGACCAGGAAGCCCCCGGCGAGCAGGACCTCCTTGGTCGGGCGGAGCAGCACGAGGAGGAGGAAGTGCTCGCGGTAGAGGAACGGGGCGAACGGCAGGATCAGCAGGCCCAGGACCGCGCGGGCGCCGGCCACCCACAGCAGTACGTGCCGCAGCCGGTCCGGGCGCATCAAAGGCCCCCTTGTCGTCCGCTGCGTTTTGCTCGCCACCGGGACGGGGCAAACGCTAGCTATGAGAGCCGGCCTTCCGGACGTCGTACGCCGGCGCCTCGACCCAGCGGAACGCTACGGGTTGCGCGTGACGCTGTTCGCGATCGCGCTCGCCCTGGTCGCCCTGCCCTTCGGCTTCCTGCTGGACCAGGTGGTGCGCGACGGCCCGCTCATCGAGGTGGACACCTCGGCGGCGAACCACCTCTACGGTGCCGTCCACGACCGGCCGTGGCTGGTCACCGTCGGACAGGCGGTGAGCTTCCTGGGCAGCCCGCCGTTCTTCTACCTGACCATCGGCGCGGCGGCGTTCTACTGGTGGCGGCGCGGCCGGCTGCGCCTCGCCCTCTACCTGGTGGCCACGACGTTGCTCGGGGGCGCGATCGACACCGTCGTGAAGGTCGTGGTCGACCGGGACCGCCCCTCGCTGGAGGACCCGGTGGCGACCGCGCACGGCCAGAGCTTCCCGTCGGGGCACGCCATGACGTCCACCGTCGCGTACGGCGTCCTCGTGCTCAGCTTCCTGCCGCTCGTCCCGAAGCCGCGTCGCCGCTGGTTCGTGGGCGGCGCGGTGCTGTTGGTGCTGCTGATCGGGCTCTCGCGGCTCGCGCTCGGCGTGCACTACATCAGCGACGTGCTCGGCGGGTTCGTGCTCGGCCTGGCCTGGCTCGCCGCGGCGACGGCGGCGTTCAGCGTCTGGCGCGTCGAGCGCGGCCGGGACGTGGTGCACCCGACCGAGGGTGTGGAGCCCGAAGTGGCGAAGAGCCGCTAGCCGCCGCTAGAAGAGGGTCCGGCGGCGGACGGTGGCCAGGCCGAGGAGCACGCAGGCGATCAGCCCGCCCGCCACGACGGCCGGCAGCGTCCGCTCCGGCAGGGCCTCGGTCGTGAGGCCGAGCGGCGGGATCTGCTCGGGGACGCTCACGGCCTCGGTCGGCGCGTCGCTCGGTGACGGCGAGTCGGCCGGACTCGGCGAGAGCGAGACGGAGGGCATCGGCGAGGGCACGGTGCTGGGCAGTGGCGAGGTGCTGGCCAGCGGCGGCCGCGCGGTGGTCGGAGCGGTGGCCGGCTTGGTAGTCGGCGGCTTGGGCTTGGCCGTGGTCGGCTGCGGCGCCGGCTGCGTGGGCTTCGGCGTGCTGTTCACGCCGAGCGCCGCCGACGCGTCGATCAGGCCGCTGCCGGCATTGGCCAGCGGACGCGCGGTGTTACGGATCCGGTTCATGACGTCGGTCCGGCTGCGCGACGGGTTCTGGCCGATGAGCAGCGCGGCGAGTCCGGACACGTGCGGGGCGGCCATCGACGTCCCGGCCATCGCGCCGTACTCGCCGTCCGGTACGGGCGCCACGACGCAGGTCTCGTAGGCGCACTGGCCACCGCTCGCGTCGCCGCCCGGGGCGGCCACATCGATGCCGGACCCGCGCTGGGAGTAGGGAGCGATCTGGCCGCGGTTGTTGGTCGCCGCGACGATGAGCGCGTTGCCGCCGTAGGTGTCGGCCACAGGGTAGGCGTCGTTGCCGGCGGCGAAGACGACGACGATGCCGGCGGACGCGGCCCGGTTGACGGCGTTCGTGATGTCGCTGCTCTGGCCGACGACGGGGACCTGACCGGCCAGCGACAGGTTGATCACCCGCGCGCGCTTGGAGATGGCGTAGTCGATGGCGGCCGCGACGTCGGTCGACGACGCGGTGCACTCGCCGTCCTTGTAGACCAGCACGCGCAGCGGCAGGATCCGCGCGGCCGGGGCGACGCCGTAGTCGGACGAGGCGATGGTGCCGGCGACGTGCGTGCCGTGGTCAGCACAACCGTCCCGGCCCGCGTTGCCGGCGCGGCAGCCGCCCACGCAGTCGGCGCCGGTCACGACGCGACCCTCGAAGGACGGGTGCGTGCCGTCGACCCACGTGTCGATGACCGCGACGACGACGCCCGAGCCGTAGTTGCCGGCCGCCTCGGCCGGGTAGACCCGGGCCTGGTTGAAGTGCCAGGTCGGGGGCTGGTAGTCGGCCTGGGCGGGGGCGCTCACGGCGACGAGGGACAGCAGGGCAGCGCTCAGCGCTAGGGCCGCCGTGCGGCGCCGGGACACGGTCATGGTGGGTCCAACGATGCACGATCCGTGCAGGTTGCGCTCGCCATTCGGCGAATTCGGGCGGTTCAGGGCGCGTCCGGCGGGTCGAGCAGCGTGGTGCCCGGGTGCTCGCGGGCGTCCTCCAGCTCGCGGAGCACGTCGGAGTCCGTGGGCGGCGCCTCGGGGCCGTAGGCGAGCAGGAGCGTGCCCTTCGTGCCGCAGTGCGGGCACTCGACGCCGGCCACGGCGGCCATGTCGTCGGGGTCGGAGGCCCCCTCGGTGCGGATGAGCGCCTCGAGCGAGATCTCGTTCGCGGGAGTGGTCTGGTGGCAGGTGAAGCAGATGACCAGAGCGTCCTCCTGGGCGCCGAACTGGCCGGTGAAGCCCTCGGTCTCCAGACCGGCGATCGCGTCGGCGATGGTGGCGCCGTCGGGCACATAGCTGGGGCGGTCCATCCTGGCTCCTCCGGTCAGCCGGCCCGGGCGAGGGCCGGCGGGGCGTCGCTGAGCAGGTCCAGGACCGCATCCTCCACCGCGCCGTGCGTGGACAGCGCGCCGGGGTCCACGTCGGCGCCCAGCTTCTCCAGGGTGTCGCTCACGGTCACGCCGGCGAGGTAGCGGTCGACGACCCGTGGGTCGACGTACGACGCGCGGCAGACGGCGGGGGTGTTGCCCAGGTAGTGCGCGACCTCCTGCATGGCCCTGCTGACCGCCCGGGCGCGCCCCGCGGCGGAGCTCGCGTGGTCGGAGACGGCCAGGGCCAGCGCGGCCAGGACCGTGGCCGACCAGGTGCGGAAGTCCTTCGCGGTGTACTCGCCGCCGGTGACCTCGCGGACGTAGGCGTTGATGTCGGCGGACTTCACGTCGACCCACGCGCCGTCGCGCTGGTACGCGAGCAGCTCCGGCCCGCCGCCGCGGCGGCGCGCCGGCGCCCGGACCACCTCGCCCACCTCGGGGTCGACGACGGACTGCAGCCGTCGTTTCCCGCTCTTCGCGGTGTAGTCGAAGCGGACCACCGAGTCGGTGACCTTCACGTGCTCCTTGCGGATGGTCGCGAGGCCGTAGGTCTGGTTCGTCTCGGCGTAGCCCTCGGTGCCGATCCGGAAGAAGCCGAGGTCGAGCAGGCGTACGGCGCACGCGAGGACACGCTCCTCGCCGAGGTCGCGCCGCGCGAGGTGCTCGGTCACCTGCGCGCGCAGGTCGGGCAGTGCCGCCGCGAACTCGAGCATGTGCTCGAACTTCTCGGTGTCGCGCCGGGCCCGCCATTCGTCGTGGTAGCGGTACTGCTTGCGCCCGGCCGCGTCGGTGCCGACGGCCTGGATGTGCCCGTGGGGCCAGACGCAGATCCAGACGTCGGTCCAGGCCGGCGGGATCACGAGGGCGCGGATGCGCGCCAGCTCGTCGGCGTCGGTGATCCGTCGGCCGTCAGGGGTGAAGTAGGCGAAGCCACGGCCCACGCGTCGGCGGCTGATGCCCGGCGCAGCACAGTCGACCCGGCGAAGTCGGGGCATCGGAGTTCGTGGCCTCAGGGAGCGTCGACGATGTGCATGGCTTCTTCTTCCGCGCTGAAGCCGCCGTGGTCGCCGCCGACGTCGAACCCGACCGCGTCCTTCTCGGTGTCCGGGTGGCTGCCCTCGTCCGGCTGGACGATCCGGCCGGCGGGCCGGTACTCCCGCTCGCTGAGGTAGCCCTCGGGACTGGTGTCGAAAGCCATCGTGGGGTCGGGAACCTCGCGGCGCAGACGGCCGTCCAGCGACTCGCCGGCGATCTCCTCGGCGGCCGTCGTACCGAAGTCGTTCACGGCCAGCGGGAAGTCGCGCGGGGCGATGATGCCGTCCTGGCCGTCGCCGGTCATCTCCTTGCTCTCCAGCGGCCCCTCGAGGTCGGGGATGCCCTCGTCCTCGAGCGGCGCGGAGTGGCGGAGCTCGCGTTCGTTCACGTGCCGCGGCTGAGCATCTCGGGGGTCACCGGCGTGAAGCCGTTGGTCAGCTCCTGGCCGCCAACCTTCCTGGACACCTTGTCCTTGGCCGTGTGCACGAGGTCGATCGCCTCGTGCTGGATCGCGCTGGCCGTCTCCTGGACGACCGGCGTACCCAGGAACCCGCGGATGGACTTCATGATCTGCTCGTAACGGGCCCGGCCGGCCTTGCCGCCCAGCAGGTAGCCGAGGCCGAAGCCGGCCACGAAGGTCGCCTTGTACCGCATGAGTTGCCTCCTCGAAGTGTCCCCTTCGGGCTACCCGCGAGGCTCAGCCAGCAACCTCATGATCACGAGCTGGTGCGCGGCCTCTTGCAGCCGCCCGATTTCGCGCACCAAGTCGCGATCATGAGCTGTGCTGATGCGCTGCTAACCTGTACGCCGTTCGATCCCGCGTAGCTCAATTGGCAGAGCAGCCGGCTGTTAACCGGCAGGTTTCTGGTTCGAGTCCAGACGCGGGAGCCACCCACTTCCCCGCTCGGGGCGGTAGCTCAGCCGGTTAGAGCAGGGGACTCATAATCCCTCGGTCGCAGGTTCGAGTCCTGCCCGCCCCACCAGCGCATACTGCACACGAACGAGGCAGGGGGGACATGCGTCGGGGGACCGTGGCGGCGTGCGCACTGGCGGCGCTCGCGACCACTGCAGCGCCGAGCTCGGGTGCGCCCGCGCCTGCTTTCACGACGGCTCTGCTCCCCGCGTCCAACGGCGGCACGGAGCCGCGCATCACGGTCGCGCGGGACGGCACGCCGTACGTCGTCACGAACGCGGGCGACATGGCCGGGACCGTCTTCACCTACCAGGTTGGGTTCAGCACGGTGTTCGGCTCCCGCGACGGCGGCCGCAGCTGGCAGCAGCGGGGCCTCCTCGCCGGCCAGACCAACCCCACGATCGACGTCGACATCGTCGCGCTGCCCACGGGCCGGCTCGTCGCCAGCGAGATGGACGGGCCGGTGCTCAGCTTCAAGACGAGCTACAGCGACGACGCGGGCAAGACCTGGACCGACTCCACGGGTCTTGCGGCCCTGGTCGACACCGACCGCCAGTGGTTCGCCGTGGGCCCGGTCGACCAGGACACCGGACAGCCGGTCGTCCACTTCGTCTACCACAACCTCTACAGCGGCTTCGGAGCGCACGGGGTCTTCATCCAGACCTCGCGGGACGGCGGTGCGAGCTTCGGCGCGCCCGTCCCGGTGACCGTGCCCGGCGACCAGGCCTTCTCCGACCTGCAGTGCGGCGACGGCTACCCGTCGAGCATCTCGGTCAACCCGGTGACCGGCCAGATCTACGTCGCCTTCATCGCGCGCGGAGCGAGCCCCGAAGTCCTGGGCGGCTGCGGCGCCTCGCTCACGCCCGGACCGGCGCAGATCAACATCATCACGGCGACGCGCCTGTGGGTCGCGACGTCCCCGGACGGCTCGCTCGGCTCGTGGCGCCAGTCGCTGGCCGTCGACCGCACGGCCACCGGCCAGGTCGTCGCGATGCAGTTCGCGCCGCTCGCCCTCGACCGGGCCGGCAACGCCTACCTCGTCTTTCCCGAGTCGCGCGACGCGCAGGACATGACTGCGGCGATCAAGTACGTCTGGGCGCCGCCGGACCTGTCCCGCTGGTCCGCGCCGGTGACGCTCGCCCCGCTCGCCGACGCGGGGAACCTGCTCCCGCAGGTCGTGGCCGGTGACCGGGGTCGTGTGGCCTTCGCCTGGCTGCACGGCCGGTCGCAGGGCACCGATCCCGCCGCGTGGCGGATGCATGCCGCCTTCGTCTCCGACGCCATGGCGCCGCGCCCGACCATCACGCGCGCCGTCGTCGGCGGACCGGTGGCCTACACCGGTACGGCGAAGGCGCTGCTCGGTCAGTGCTCCGCGGACGGGCCCGCGGCCGGACTGCTCAACGGCCTCACCTGCGGTCGCGCCGTCGACAACTACGGCATCGCCCTCGGCCGCAACGGCCGGATGCTGATCGTCTGGTCGACGGAGGCGGACACGAAGGGCACGTTCGTGTCCGTCCAGCGCACAGGCCCGGTCCTGCTCAGCCGTCCTTCCTGACGCCCCAGTCGAGAACGAGTGAGGCGCCGGGGTCGACCACGTCGATGTCGCCGGTCTTCAGCGCATTCGGCGGGCAGGTCTGCGGCTCGACGGCGATGCTCCGCCGCGCCTCCGACTCGTGCAGGGTGTCGGCGGTGTAGACCACCAGCCATCGGCAGGTCTCCCCGGCCCAGAGCGTCACCGCCGGACCGGCCGCGGGGGAGAAGCCGACCTCGACGTGTCCGCCAACGCGATCCAGGTCGGTGAACGCGGAGTCCATCACCTGTCCGCCGAGCAGTCGCCCCTCGCGGAAGTCCAGCCCGCCGTCGGCGACGCCGACGCGACCGGTCTCCAGCCAGCGCTCGTCCGCCTGCCACAGCGTCCGCGCCGGCAGCCGCAGCACCGCGCCGTCGATCGGGCCGTGCCCCTCGAGGTAGCTGTGCACGCCGAGGCCGACCGGCGCCGGGACGCTCGCCTCGTTCACCGCCTCGAGCCGGCCGACCAGGCCCCCATCGGTGAGCCGGTACGCCGCCCGGACCAGCAGCGGGAACGGGTAGCCCGCCGACGCGGCCAGGTGGTGCACGAGCGACACCGACTCCGCGTCCTGTTCCTCGAGGCTGAACTCGGCCCGGTCGACGAGGCCGTGCATGGCCGAGCCGGTGGTGTGCTCGTTGACCGGGAGCTCGTAGTCCTCGCCCTGCCAGCTCCACCGCCCGTCGGTCACCCGGTTGGGCCACGGCACGAGGAGCGAGCTGCGGTACGCGTACGGGCCCACGTCGCTCTGCCGGCCGGCCAGCAGCTCGTCGCCACCGACCCGGTAGCTGACGACGAGCCCGCCGGTGCGCGAGACCTCGACGCGCTGGTCGCCCCGTGTGAGGGTCACCGTGTCCATCGGGTCTCGCCATCCGTCGGCTTGTGATCGAAGATGTGATACATAGCACCATTGGACAAGGAGACACCACATGAAGGTGCCGTTCACGACCGCGGACTTCCTCTCCCGAGCCGAGCTTTGCTACGGCGAACGGATCGGCATCGTCGACGAACCGGGCGATGCGCAGGACGGCGGTCTCGGCTCGCTCACGTACGCCGAGCTGGCCCGACGTGCACGCGCCATGGCGGCCGGCCTGGACGAGATGGGCATCGGTCGTGGGGAGCGTGTGGCCATCGTGAGCCACAACAGCGCGCGCCTGTTCGAGGCGTTCTTCGGCGTCTGCAACTACGGACGCGTGCTCGTGCCGATCAACTTCCGGCTCGCGCCCGCCGAGGTGGAGTACATCGTCGAGCACTCCGGTGCCAGCGTGCTGCTGATCGACCCCGAGCTCGAGGAGTCGCTGGTCTCGGTCACCGCCAAGAACCGCTTCCTGCTCGGTGCCCAGTCCGATGCCGCGCTGCTTCGCTTCGACACCGACCCCGTGCCGTGGGAGGCGCCCGACGAGGACGCGACGGCCACCATCAACTACACGTCCGGGACGACCGCCCGGCCCAAGGGCGTGCAGATCACGCATCGCAACCTCTGGGTGAACGCCGTCACCTTCACGCTCCACGTGGGCGTCACCGACCGCGACGTCTACCTCCACACGTTGCCCATGTTCCACGCCAACGGCTGGGGGATGCCCTACGGGATGACCGGCCTCGGCGTACAGCACGTCGTCCTGCGCAAGGTCGACGGCGCCGAGATCCTGCGCCGCATCGGGGCGCACGGCGTGACCGTCCTGTGCGCCGCTCCGGCCGTCGTCGCCGCGGTTCTCGAGGCCGCCGCGACCTGGGAGGGGCCCATCCCCGGCGCGGGCCGCGTCGTGCGCGTCATCTGCGCCGGCGCGCCGCCGCCCTCGCGCACCATCCAGCGGATCGAGGAGGAGCTGGGCTGGGAGTTCATCCAGCTCTACGGTCTGACCGAGACCTCGCCGTTGCTGACCGTCAACCGCGGACGCGCGGAGTACGACGGACTCTCCGCCGAGGAGCGGGCACGCAAGCTGTCGCGCGCGGGCATGCCGGCGATCGGCGTGCAGGTGCGCATCTCCGACCAGGGCGAGGTGATGGCCCGGGGCAACGTCGTCCTGGAGGGCTACTGGCAGCAGCCGGAGGCCACGGCCGATGCGATCGAGGACGGCTGGTTCCACACGGGTGACGGGGGCGTGCTCGACGACGAGGGCTACATCACGATCTCCGACCGTCGCAAGGACGTCATCATCACCGGCGGGGAGAACGTCTCCTCGATCGAGGTCGAGGACTGTCTCTTCTCGCACCCGGCCGTCGCCGAAGTCGCCGTCATCGGCGTCCCGTCGGAGAAGTGGGGCGAGACCATCAAGGCCCTCGTCGTGCTGGCCGCCGGCAGCAGTGCCACCGAGGACGAGCTCATCAGGCACTGCAAGGAGCGCCTGGCCGGCTACAAGGCGCCGACCAGTGTCGAGTTCCGTACCGAGATCCCACGCACCGCCACCGGCAAGATCCAGAAGTTCAAGCTGCGCGAGCCGTACTGGGCCGGCTTCGACCGCCAGGTCAACTGATACGCACGCGCCTGCCGGTTGCCGCCGGCATCGTGACTGCGTGACCGAGCCCGGCGGGCACTAGGGTCGGCTCGTGACGGCTGGCGCTTCTCTCGTGGCTGCAGCCACCGTCGCGCTGCTCGCGTCCTTCCCCGTGACCTGTCTCCTCGGGCTGCTCGCGACGCTGCTGCTCGTCGCCGCTGCCGTGCCGCGCGAGCTGGGAGCACTCACGCGGCTGCTCACTGCGGGCGCGTTCCTCTACACGGCCATCACGGTCGCCGCCTTCCTGCCGGTGCCCCTCCAGGTCTCGGGGACGGCCGTTCTCGCGATCGCGTCGGCGGTGGCCACGGGCGTGGTCCGCAGCTCGGGCCGCAGCTGGCAGCCGACCGTCCGACGATCCGACGTCGCGGCGGCGACCAGCGGCATGGTCGTGCTCGCTGCGCTCCTGCTGCCGGCGTCGTCGCGGACCAGCGCGGGGCACCTGTCCTTCCTCTGGCTCGGCTACGACCACGGTGCGCACCTGTCGATCCTCAACGGCATCGTGCGAGCCGGCGGCTACCTGCACGGCGACAACGGCGTGGTCGAGCCGACCGTGCTGCCCTACCTGCAGGGCTACCCGCAGGGCCTGCACCTCAACGTCGGCTTCGTGCGCACGCTGCTCGGCCAGTCCGATGCCGGCAGCGCCGTCGACCTCTACGTCTTCGCGCTCCTCGCCGCGTTCGCGCTCATGGCGACCTGCATCACCCTCGCCGCCGTGCGTATCGCCGAGCAGCTCGGGGCCACACCGCTCGCGTTGGTGGCCACGACCGTCGTCACCACGTCCGCCGTCCTCGCCGGCCCCTTCGCCTTGCTCGTGATCCCTGGCTTCTTCACCCAGATCGCGGCCTACGCGCTTCTCGCGCTCCTCTTGCTGGCCTGCGTGCACACCGAGTTCCGGATTCGCCCGTGGCTCCAGCTGGTCACGGCGGCGTGCCTGGTCAGCGCGATCTCGAGCACGTGGTACTTCCTGCTGCCGGTGGCCGCCGCGGCGACTCTCGTCGTCGTCTGGCTGCACCGGCGGCTGCTGCTGGCTCGCCGTGTGCCTGCGGCGGCGCTCGTCGCCGGGTGCGCGCTGGCCACCGTGCCGCACGTGTTCGTGAGCCTGGGTGAAGGCGCCGCCGACTGGATCAACGCGTCTGGCGGCGTCGTGCCGCTGCGTCGTTCCACGGTCGTCGTTCTCGTCGCGATCGCCCTGGCGGCGCCCGTGCTCCGGCGCTCCGCACGCGAGTTCCTCGTCCCGCATGCGTGGTGCACCGCCATGGCCGTGCTGTTCGCCGTGGCGCTCCGGCAGTACCAGGTGTCCACCCTGGGATCGACGTCGTACTACTACGAGAAGTCCCTCTACACGATCCTCGTGCTGGGGTTGCCGGGCGTCGGTGCGGTGGCAGCGGTCCTCCTCACCGTCCCCGGTCCCGGACGACGGCTCGACCGTCCCGCGTTGCGCAGCGCCGTCGCTCTTCTGCTAGTTCTGGTGACGGGCGCGGTCTACGTCGACCAGCACGCGCGCAGGCCGGCGACGCTCTACTCGATCAACAAGTCCGTGCCGGACCTGTCCGCGCCGTTCGCGGCCGCGCTGACCGGCGCCCGCCCGGACGGTCAGGTGCTGCTCTGGCACTACGGGACGGCGTACGAGGACTTCTGGGGCAACCGGCTCATCGGTGGCGCGCTCGGTCAGGCGTCCGACCTGCGGTACGCCGTTCTCGTCGCGGTCGAGAACGAGCAAAGGGCGCTCCGGCTCCGTCCGCTACTGACGCCCGGCTCGTCACTCACGCTGATCACCGACGACAGCGGCTTGAAGGAGGAGCTCGCGCGAGAAGGATTGACTGCGGACGAGCTGGGCCGGGTGACGGTGACGGTCGTCGCCTCGTCAGCGCCCGAGTGCCGGCGCCGGCAGGAGTGCTGAGTCCATGGTGATCGAGTTCGAGGGCTTCAGCGACGCGCAGCTCGCGAGGTTCCGCCGTTACCAGCGCCTCTCGTTCGAGGTCCTGGGCGAGGTGGCCGCGCAGCTCGAGCCGGGGGTCACCGAGCGCGACGCCACGCGTTGGGCGATGAAGGCGTTCCGCCGCGAGGGTGCCGACCGCTACTTCCACCTTCCGGTCGCGCTGTTCGGCGATCGCACCACGCTGCCCGACCCCTGGACGACGGAGGCCTTCTGGCCGACCGACCGGGTGCTCGGCGACGGCGATGCGGTGATCCTCGACGCGTCTGCGATCTTCGACGGCTACGTGGTCGACACCAGCGTGTCGTGCTGCGTCGGCTCGAGCCCCGGCCACGACGCGGCCGTCACCGACGACCTCGCCTATCGCGACCGAATCCTCGCCGCCGTACGCGCCGGCGCGACCTTCCGCGAGATCGCGGTGGATGTCGACAGTCACATGACCGGGCGTGGCGACCGCAACTGCCACCGCCTGCACCCGGAAGCGGTCTTGGCGCACCGCGCGGTGCGCATCGCCGACCCGGGGGACGTGCCGCCTCCCGATGCGAGCGGGTTCGACCCGTCGGTGCTGGGCTGGTTCATCCGCGGGATCGCGCAGGCGCAGGCCGCGGGCACGCCGCCGCCGGTCTGGACCGACCGGAGTAGCTCTGACCACCGGCCGGCCCCCGGGCTGTGGGCCGTGGAGCCACACCTCGCGCGCGGCGACATCGGCGTGAAGTGGGAAGAGCTTCTCGTCATCGAGGACAACGACGCCTACTACCTCGACGACGAGGTACCGCACGTCCGCTAGAGAACCTCCACGAGCTTGCGGTACGACGCGAGCCTCGGGTCCTTGGGCGGGAGGTCGGTGACCAGGACGGTGACCTGCTCCCAGTCGACCGCCGGTGCGACGGCGCGGCTGTCCAGCTTCGAGGCGTCGACGGCCAGCACGATCTCGCCGGCGACGGCGGCCATCGCTCGCTTGACCTCGGCCTCGTCCACGCTGGCCTCGCTCGTGCCGACGTCGGCGTCGATCGCAGCAGCGGACAGGAAGAGCCTGTTGAGCAACAGGTTGCCGGCTGCGCGGCAGGCCAAGGGGCCGACCAGACTGCCGGTGCGCGGTTCGAGGCTGCCGCCGGTGAGGACCGCGGTCAGCCCGGGCTTGCCCTGCAGCGCCGCGAACGTCTCGCTGCCGTTGGTCAGCACCGTCAGGTCGCGGACACCGGCGACCATGCCCGCCAGACGCAGCAGCGTCGACGAGGCGTCGATCCCGATCGCGCCCGAGGCCGGCACCATGGGCAGCAGCTTGGCGGCGATCTTGGCCTTGGCCTTGGCCCGCGAGCGATGCCGGTCCTCGAACGACACGGGTCCGACCGCAACCGCCCCACCGCGCACCCGACGGGCGACGCCCAACGCCTCCAGCTCGAGGAGGTCGCGGCGGATGGTCATCTCGCTGACCTCGAGCTGGCCGGCGGCGTCGCCGATGCGCACCGAGCCTTCGCCGTCCAGCTTGGCTCGCAGCCAGCCGAGCCGCTCCTCGGTCGCCAGGTTGCTCGACACGCCCATCCGCGCACCGTACCGGCCCGGTCAGCGGCGTTCTACGGACGCCCTGTTTGTAATATCCTGTTACTTCGCACAAGGGCAGAACATGGGAGCGATGACGTGACCGGTCCTTCGGCGGTGCAGCTGCTCCTCGACCGTTCGCACCGGCTCGGGGCCGACCCGCGGGTCACGAACTACGCGGGCGGCAACACCTCCTGCAAGACCCCGGGGCTCGACCCGGTGACCGGTGACCCCGTGACGCTGTTGCACGTGAAGGGCAGCGGTGGTGACCTGGGCACGCTGACCGAGGCCGGTCTGGCCGTCCTGGTCCGCGAGCGGCTGGTCGCCCTCAAGGAGGTCTACCGCGGCCCGGAGCATGAGGACGAGATGGTCGGTCTGCTCGACCACTGCCGCTTCGGGCCGACCGGCGCGGCGCCGTCCATCGACACCGCGATGCACGGGTTGCTGCCGTGCGCGCACGTCGACCACCTGCACCCCGACGCGGTGATCGCGCTCGCCACCGCAGCGGACGGCGAGCAGCTGACCAAGGAGTGCTACGGCGACGAGATCGCGTGGATCCCGTGGCGACGTCCCGGCTTCGAGCTGGCGCTGCAGATCGAAGAGCTCCAGGCCAGCTGCCCCGACGTGCGCGGCGCGGTGCTCGGCGGCCACGGCCTGACCACCTGGGCCGAGACCTCCGAGGAGTGTGAGCGGCTCTCCCTCGACGCCATCGCCCGGGCGGAGCAGTTCCTCGCGTCGCGGGGGCACGCGCAGCCCTTCGGTCCGCCGCGTCCCGGCTTCGACGCACTCCCCGAGGCCGAGCGGCGCCGTCGCGCGGCCGAGCTCGGCCCCGTGCTGCGTGGCTTGTGCTCCACGGATCAGCGCGTCGTCGGGCACTTCGCGGACAGCGAGGCCGTGCTCGACTTCCTGGCCGGCGCCGAGGCGCCGCGACTGGCCGCGCTGGGCACGTCGTGCCCCGACCACTTCCTGCGCACCAAGGTGCGCCCGCTGCTTCTCGATCTGCCGGGCACCGCGCCGCTCGAGCAGCAGGTGTCCCGGCTGGTCGAGCTGCATGCGGCGTCCCGCGCGGACTACGCCGCCTACTACCAGCGCCATGCCACCACCACCTCGCCAGCGATGCGCGGTGCCGACCCGGCCGTCGTGCTGCTGCCGGGCATCGGCATGTGGACCTTCGCCGCCGACGCGCAGACCGCGCGCGTCGCGGGCGAGTTCTACGTCAACGCGATCAACGCGATGCGCGGTGCGGAGTCGGTGTCGGCGTACTGCCCGATCTCCGAGGCGGAGAAGTTCGCGATCGAGTACTGGGTGCTCGAGGAGGCGAAGCTGGCGCGCCGGCCGAAGCCGAGACCGCTGGCCGGCCGGGTCGCGTTCGTGACCGGCGCCGGGTCGGGCATCGGACGCGCGATCGCGCACCGGCTCGCGGCCGAGGGCGCGGCCGTCGTCGTGACGGACATCGACGCCGACGCCGCGCGCACGGTCGCCGAGGAGGTCGGCGGCCCGGACGCCGCGGTCGCCGTCCACGCCGACGCCGCCGACGAGGCCTCGGTCGAGGAGTCCCTCCGGGCTGCCGTCCTGGCGTACGGCGGCGTGGACCTGGTCGTCAACAACGCCGGCCTGTCGCTGTCGCGGCCGCTGCTGGAGACGTCAGTCGAGGACTGGGACCGCCAGCACGACGTGATGTCGCGCGGCTCGTTCCTCGTCAGCCGCGCGGCGGCGCGCGTGATGCAGGCCCAGGGCCCACTCACCGGTGACATCGTCTACATCGTCAGCAAGAACGCGGTCTTCGCCGGCCCGGAGAACATCGCGTACAGCGCGGCGAAGGCCGCCCAGGCGCACCAGGTGCGCCTCCTCGCCGCCGAGCTCGGACCGCACGGCATCCGGGTCAACGGGGTGAACCCGGACGGCGTCGTCCGTGGCTCGGGCATCTTCGCCAACGGCTGGGGCCAGCAGCGGGCCGACGTCTACGGCGTACCGGTCGAGCAGCTCGGCGAGTTCTACGCCGCACGGACGCTGCTCAAGCAGGAGGTGCTGCCCGAGCACGTGGCCGCCGCCGTGTTCGCGCTCGTGGGCGGCGACCTCCCACTGACCACGGGCACACTGGTGCCCGTCGACGGCGGCGTCCCCGCCGCGTTCCTCCGCTAGGAGACTGGCCATGCCGACGCTCGACCAGGACCAGGTGCAGCAGGCGAACGCCGAGCAGCTCAGCGCTCACGAGACCGACCTGGCCGCGCTGACCGACCGGCTCGGCCGCGCCGGCGTCGACGCCGGGCGCGTCGTCGACGCGCTGGCCCGGTTCAGCGTGGCTGCGCCGTCCTGGGCTGTCGGCACCGGCGGCACGCGGTTCGGCCGCTTCCCGGGCGGCGGCGAGCCGCGCACCACCGAGGAGAAGCTCGACGACGTCGCCGCGCTCAACGCGCTGACCGGCGCCAACCGCACGATCAGCCTGCACGTCCCGTGGGACGACCCCAAGGACCCGGCCGCCCTGCGTGAGTACGCCGCCGCGCGCGGCATCGGCTTCGACGCGATGAACTCCAACACGTTCCAGGACAACCCGTCGACGACGCAGGACGGCGCGATCAGCTACAAGTTCGGCAGCCTCGCGAGCACGGACGCGCAGGTCCGCAAGACCGCGGTCGAGCACAACCGCGCGGTCATCGACCTCGGCCGCGAGCTGGGCTCGACGGCGCTGACGGTGTGGCTCGCCGACGGCAGCAACCACCCGGGCCAGGCCAGCCTGCGCGGCCAGTTCGAACGGGTCGCCGAAGGCCTGGCCGAGATCTATGCGGCGATGCCGGCGGACTGGACGATGTTCACCGAGCACAAGCCGTTCGAGCCCGCGTTCTACTCGTCGGTGAACAACGACTGGGGCTCGTCGCTGCTCCTCGCGCAGGCGACGGGGGAGCGCGCCAAGTGCCTCGTCGACCTCGGCCATCACCTGCCCAACGCGAACATCGAGCAGGTGGTCAGCCGCCTCGGCATGGCCGGGCGGCTCGGCGGATTCCACTTCAACGACTCGAAGTACGGCGACGACGACCTCACGGTCGGATCGATCCATCCCTACCAGCTGTTCCTCATCGTGCTCGAGCTCGTGCTGCTCGGCGGCGGCGGCATGCCCGACCTCGCGTACATGATCGACGCGAGCCACAACCTCAAGGACCCGCTCGAGGACCTGATCCAGTCCACGGACGCGCTCCAGGTGGCGGTCGCGCAAGCGCTCCTCGTCGACCTCGACGCGCTCGCCGAGGCGCAGCACGACAACGACGCCGCGCGCGCGGCCGAGGTGCTGCACGCGGCGTACCGCAGCGACGTCCGCCCGCTCGTCGCCGAGGCGCGGCGGCGCAACGGCGCGGCGCTGTCGCCACTGGCGGCGTACCGGTCGCTCGGGTATCGCCGGTCGGCCACCGAGGAGCGCGGTTCCGGCACCGCGAGCACCGGCCTCTGAGCCGACCGGTGCGCGTGCTGGCCGTCGACCTCGGCGCCACCTCGGCGCGGGTCGCCGCGGTCGAGCTGCCCGAGGACGGCCCACCGCGGCTCGACGTCGTCCACCGTCATGCGCACGTGCCGGTGCGTCACGCCGACGGATCGCTGCGCTGGGACTGGGACCGGCTCGTCGCCGAGGTCGTGCGCGGTCTGGAGGCGGGGCTGGCCGCCGGAGCGGTCGACTCGATCGGCATCGACACCTGGGGCGTGGACTACGGGCTGGTCGACCGCGACGGCCGGCTGCTCTCCCCGCCGCACAGCTACCGGGGCGAGCGCACCGCCGGGTGGGACGTGGTCGCCGACCGGATCGGCCGGGACCGGCTCTACGACATCACCGGCATCCAGCTCATGGGCCTGAACACCGTCTTCCAGCTCGCCGCGCACGACCCGGACGAGGTCGCCCGGGCGGCCGGCCTCCTCATGCTGCCGGAGCTGCTGCTGTCGCAGCTGGGCGCGGAGCAGGTGGGCGAGCACAGCAGCGCCGGCACCACGGGTCTCGTCGACCTCGACACCGGGACGTGGAGCGACGACCTGCTCGCCGAGATCGGCGTGCCCCGGTCCCTGATGCCCGAGCCGCTCGCCGCGGGCACGCCGGTCGGCACGTGGCGGGGCGTGCCCCTGCATCTCGTCGGCGGCCACGACACCGCGTCGGCTGTCGTCGCGCGACCGGGGGATCCGCAACCCGGCTCGGTCTTCGTGTCCAGCGGCAGCTGGCTGCTGGTGGGGGCAGAGCGCGCGGAGCCGGACCGCTCCACCGCGGCGCGCAGCTGGAACTTCTCGAACGAGCGCGGCGCGCTCGGCGGCGTCCGGTTGCTCAAGAACGTGGTCGGGCTCGCCATGCTCGAGGCGTGCCGGCCGGGCTGGGGCGACGTGCCGGTCGACGCCCTGGCGGCGGAAGCCGAGGCAGCCGGCCCCGGCGGGCCGCTCATCGACGCGGCCGACCAGCGCTTCCTCGCCCCGGCGGACATGGAGGCCGAGGTGCGGGCGGCGGCCGGTCTCCCGGCGTCGGCCGGCCGCGGCGCCGTCGCGCGGTGCATCGTCGACTCGATTGCCGCGGCCGCGGCCCGTGTGGTCGGCGAGCTTGCGGAGCTGTCTGGAACGCCGGTCAGCGGCGTCGACCTGCTCGGCGGCGGGGGCCGGCTGCCGCTGCTGGTCGCCGCACTGGAAGAGGCGTGCGGCGTTCCCGTACGACGCGGTCCGGCCGAAGCCACGGCGCTGGGCAACGCGCTGGTGCAGGGCATCGCCCTCGGCCGGTATCGGGACCTCGCCGGCGCGCGCGCCGCTCTCGGTCAGCCGCCGAGCAGGTAGAGAGTCCCGACACCGCCGGCGAGGGCGAGCACCCCGAGGTAGGCGAGGACGAGGCGGGTGTCGCGCAGGACGCACTTGCTGGTCAGCAGCCCGGCCCGGCGCGCGCGGGCGTAGCCGGCCAGCCCGAGCAACGCGAAGCCGAGCACCGCAACCGGGCCGAGCAGCCAGGCCAGAGCCGCGACCGTCGCGTACACGCAGAGCCGGAGCGGGTCGTACGGCGTGGGCTCCGTCCCGTTCTCGGGCGCGCGCAGCTCGGTCACGTGGTCACCTCCAGGATCGGCAGCGTTCGTCGCCCCGCCGCGACCGACAGCCGCTGCGCCCCGAGCTCGGACCAGGCCTGCACCGCGCAGAAGGGAGCGCACTGGTCCTGCGCGCTCCGCGTGCCGACGTGCACGCAGCACTGCGTCAGGCGTTCCTCGAGCATGGTGTGGACGTCCATGAACGGCTTCACCGTCACGCGCACGACGCGCTCGCCGAGCATCCGACGGAGCGCGTGCTGGCGCCCCGGGAGGCGCGAGGCGGCCAGGCGCAGCAGCGAGCCGAGCCCCAGGTCGCAGCTCTCGCACACGTCGCGCCACAGGTCGGTGACCGACGGGTGGGTCAGGCTCGACTGCTCGGAGAGCAGACCGAGCAGCGACTCGCGCACGGCATGGCGCAGCTGGCGCGGGAGCTCGCGGTCGGCGATGTGGTTGGCGACCAGGCCGAGGTGCTCCTTCAGCCGCTCCGGACCGACCAGCGCCACCAGCGAGCGCCACTCCCCGGCGTCGTCGCGCAGCAGGTAGCCGACGCTGCAGCAGTGGGGGTGCGAGCAGGGCAGCGCCGTGAGGTCCTGCCACGCGACCCGGCCACCGGTCTGCGGGCCGAGCCGGGCCAGCACGCCGGTGTGTGTCAGCCGGTTCATCGGGTCGATCGGCCCCGACCGGCCGGAGCCGAACTGCGGCTGGATGGAGACCCCCCCGACGTAGGGCGTGGCCATCGCGAGGTCGAGGACATGGCCGATCTCGCCGTCGTTGACGCCAAGCGCGACGGTCATCGTCAGCGTCGTGAAGACGGCGCGCGACGACAGCCGCTCGAGGGCGGCCGTCTTGAGGGCGCGCAGGTCGGCGCCGCGGTGGTGCCGGGACGCCTCGGCGGAGTGGCCGTCGTACTGCAGGTAGATCTCGACCCGCTCGCGGTGCCGTGTCAGCAGGTCGAGCAGGTCGTCGTCGCGAGCGATCCGCACGCCGTTGGTGTTGACGACGATGCGCACGATGTCGCGGCGCACGAGCTCGTCGAGCAGCTCCGCGAGGTCGGGGTGCAGCGTCGGCTCGCCGCCGCTGAGCATGAGGACGTCGATGCGGCCGTTCTCGCGCGCGAGCCGCTGGTCGACGTTGGCCAACACCTCGGCGAGCGGCACCACCCCGCTGAGGTCGGGGGAGCTGTCGGTGAAGCAGGTCGGGCAGCGCAGGTTGCAGCTCTCGACGATGTCCTCGAGGAGGATGCACGTGTGCTGGGTCTGCATCTCGCCCAGCCCGCGCAGGTACCCACCCGGCAGTGGGTCGAAGTTGCCCGGCTCGTCAGGGGTGTGCGTCTTGGTGGGCGCGGTCCACTGCTCCAGCCAGGTCAGGATCTCCGGGTTCTCGGCGTAGAGGCTGCGAACCAGCCCGTGCTCGGGACAGCCGCGCTCGAGCCAGACCCGGTCGTCGCGCTCGACCAGCCGGCCGGCCAGCCCCCGCACGGACCGCAGCGGCTGCCCGGTGTCGTGGCAGTGCGGGCAGTACGCCGTGACGTAGCGGCGGATCACGTCCCCGCGCAGGGGCATGCCCACGGCGCTCATGCCGGGAACGCCGCGAAGCAGGCGATGACGAAGACCACCGGCACCAGTCCCCAGGCCATGACCATGCCGGCGCCGAAGCCCTTCCAGTACCGGTCGCCCATCGCGATCAGCAGGCCGGCGACGAGCATGCTGCCGAACAGCCCGAACGCCATGAACTCGAACGGCGCGATCTCGAAGCACAGCCAGCCGAAGCCCGCCATGAAGAACAGGCCGGCGAAGAAGCCGAGCGGTGAGGCACCCGCGCCCATGCCCCGGCGGGGGCGGGGCCAGCCGCCCGTGGGCGAGCCGAACGGCGGCTGCGTGTACGGGTTGTCCGGCGGAGGCGGCGGCCGCCAGACATTGGGGTCCGGCGGCTCTTCCGGCTCGTGTGGCACGTAGTAGTCGTCCGGGGGCCCCGTCATGCGCCCGCTCCGACGAGCTCCCGGTGGGCGACCGCGGCGGGCCGCCTCCGCGTGAGCCAGCGCACGATGCCGTACGCGAGGAATGGCAACAGGAACCACTGCGAGCGGGTGAGGCCCAGCCACACCGTCTCGTTGGCGCGGGTGAGCTCGACGAGGAAGCGGAACCCGCCGTACGCCGCGAGGTAGATCGTGAACAGCACGCCGGGCTTCGTGACCCGCGGGCGCAGCCACAGCAGCGCGAGGAACGCGAACAGCTGGAAGGCGATCTCGTAGAGGAAGCTCGGATGCATGCCGGCGCCGGCGGCGCAGGCCGCGCAGTCCGGGATCCGCGCTGCCTGCTCCGGCGACAGGTGGATCGCCCACGGCAGGCTGGTCGCGCGGCCGGGCGCCTCAGTCAGGAAGCAGCCGACCCGACCGATCGCCATGCCGAGGGCGACCGCCGGGGCGAACAGGTCCCCGGTCCGCGCGGTGTAGCCGGAGACGCGCTTGCCGAGGAGGACGCCGAGGTACGCGCCGGCCAGCCCGCCGAGGATGCTCTTCACGCCGTAGGTCCAGGCCTGCGCGAGCGAGGCGCCGTCGCCCGGTTCGAGGTGGCGGACCAGTGCGCCGGCTCGCATCCCGATGGACCCGCCGGCCAGACCGCACGCGACCACGATGAGCAGCCGCTCGTCCCACGCTCGGCGCCGCCGGACCTCGAGCGCGAGGACCGCGAGCGCGGCGAGCACGCCGAGCCCCACGAAGAAGCCGTGCGCGCGGATCGGAACGCCGTGCCAGGTCGTCAGCACTGGGAGCAGACGGACCACCTCCCCCGAGGGTGAGGCGCAGCCTAATGCGGACCGGCCTGCCCGCTACTCTGCCGTTCATGATCGCTCTCGGGGTGTCGCGATGACCGGGCCGCTGCGCGGCATCCGCGTGGTGGAGATGGCCGGGCTGGGACCCGCGCCGCTGGCGGCGATGCTGCTCGCCGATCTGGGCGCGGACGTCGTGCGCATCGACCGCTCGACGACGGCGGCGTCGGAGATGTCGCGTCTCGACATCGTCAGCCGCGGGAAGCGCTCCATCGGTCTCGACCTCAAGTCGCCGGACGGCGTGGCACTCGCGCGCCGGCTGATCGAGGGGGCCGACGTGGTGGTCGAGGGCTTCCGGCCCGGCGTCATGGAGCGCTTGGGACTCGGCCCGGACGAGATGCTCGCGGCCAACCCGCGACTGGTCTACGGGCGCATGACCGGCTGGGGCCAGGAGGGTCCGCTCGCGCCGGTGGCCGGCCACGACATCGGCTACATCGCCCTGACCGGAGCGCTGTGGGCGTTCGGCCGCCAGGACGAGCGGCCGAGCCCGCCGCTGAACCTGGTCGGCGACTACGCCGGCGGCACGATGTTCCTCGTCACCGGCATCGCCTGTGCGCTGCTCGAGCGAGAGCGCAGCGGGCACGGCCAGGTCGTGGACGCCGCGATGGTCGACGGCGTCGCCGTCCTGCTGTCCATGTTCCAGTCGTTCCGCGCGGCCGGCGCATGGCAGGACGTGCGCGGCGCGAACACCCTCGACACCGGCGCGCCGTACTACGAGGTGTACGAGTGCGCGGACGGACGCTTCCTCGCCGTCGGCGCGCTCGAGCCGCAGTTCTACGCCGAGCTCGTCCGCCGCAGCGGGTTCCGGGCCGACCTGCCGGACGAGGCGCGCTACCGGCAGCCCGGCAAGGACGAGTGGGCGGCCGACAAGCCGGAGTGGGAGGCGCACTTCCGCACGAGGACGCGGGACGAGTGGGCGGAGCAGCTGGCCGCCTTCGACACGTGCGTGCAGCCGGTCCTCGACTGGGCCGAGGCGCAGCAGCACCCGCACCTCGTGGCCCGCGCGACGTTCGCGGAGCACGACGGCCGGATGCAGGCCGCGCCGGCCCCGCGGTTCAGCCGTACGCCGGGCGGCATCCAGCGACGGCCGCCACTGCCCGGGGAGCAGACCGACGAGCTGCTCGCCGAGCTCGGGCTGGACGGCGACGCCGTCGCGGCACTGCGCGCGAGTGGCGTCGTGGGCGGCTCGGACCCCGGGTAGCGTGGTCTGCGACACCTGAACGCTGGCTGGCTCGTTGGGCGGAGGTGAAGATGCGCCGGCACGTCGTCGTGCTCTCGATGCTGCTCGGCGTCGTCGTACCGGCCGGCTTCTCGGTCGCGGCGCCGCCGGTCCTCTGCGGGGTCGGCACCGTCTCGCGCACGAGCTTCCAGACGTCGTACCGGAGCTACCTCGCCATCGGCGACAGCATGACCTCCGGCGCGAGCTTCGATCCGCAGGCTGCACTGCCCGGCTACGTCCGCTACACCGACCTGGTCGCCCAGTGGCTCACGCGCCGCCAGCGGGCGCCGCTGGCCTACGCGAACATGGCGCAGAACGGCGACAAGGCCGCCGAGGGCGGGGTGGCGCGGATCGACGGCGACCTCGCTGCGCACCGGCCGGACCTGGTCACCGCGATGTACGGGACGACCGACCTGGTGATCGGCCGCGACGTCGCCGACTTCCGGTCCGCGCTCGACACGATCGTCGGCAAGATCTCCGCGCAGTCCGGGGCGCGCGCCCTGCTCGCGACCATCCCGCCGTGGGGGCCGGCGTCGCACGTCGCCTTCGGCACGGCGTTCGGCCCGAACAACCTCGACCGGCTGGCCGGCACGGACGTCCGCATCCACGCGTACAACGCCGCCATCAAGGATGTGGCGGCCGACCGCCGGCTCGCACGGGTCGCCGATGTCTACGCGTCGTTCGAGCGGGACCCGAGCAAGCTCGCGCTCGACGGCGTACACCCCAGCGCGGCCGGGCACGCGCAGATCGCGGCCGAGCTGATCGCGCGGCTGGACGAGGTGACCGACCGTGGTGAGGGCGGCGTGCAGCTGCCCGCCGGGAGCCGCGCGGTGAGCCTGGAGGGCGGCACCGCGGCCGGCACGTTCACCTCGGCGGTGCTGCGCCCGCTGGGCAACGCCGGCTGGCGCGACCTGACCGTCGCGGTCACCGTCCCGGCCGGCTCGACGGTGCGCCTCGAGGCGGCCGCCGTCGACGGAGGCGCCACCGCCGTCGGCACCGCCCGCCCGGGAGACCGGAGCCTGCGCCTGGCACTGGGGTCCCTGCCCGTCGGGTCGCGCACGCAGGGCATCCGCGTGCGCGCGACGCTCGAGCGGACGGCCGGGCAGCGCGGCCCCGCGATCACCCGGCTCGACGCGCGCTTCACCCAGGCCTGCGACGCCACCGCGCCGGTGGTGACCGGACTCGCGCCGGCGGAGGGGCACGCCGGCCTCGAGTCACCGCCCGTGATCGCGGCGAGGTTCGACCGGGCGATGGACCCGGCCAGCCTCACGGCGACGGGTGCGATGCGGGTGCGCTCGCTCGGCCCGGTGGCAGTAGCCGGCACGCCCGTGGACCCGCGCACGGACGTGCCCGGCCGGGTGTCCTACGACGCCGCGCGGCACGCCGCGGTCTTCACCCCGTCCGCGCCGCTGTCTCCGGGGCGCGAGTACGTCGTGACCATCGCGCCGAGTGCGCGCGACCTAGTCGGTACCGCGCTCGACTACCCCGTCCAGTGGGTCTTCTCGACGTTGCCCGTCGCCACGTTCTAGCTCCCGGTCCAGCAGGTGCGCGCCGGCCGCCGGCAACGTGAACGCGAACCGCGCCCCGCCGTCCGGCCGGTTCTCGCCCTCGACGTAGCCGCCCATGCTCTCGACCAGCGTGCGGACGATGTGCAGGCCGAGCCCGACGCCGCCGAAGTCGCGCCGGTCACCGCGCTGCCCCTGCACGAAGCGGTCGAAGATCGACCCCTCGCCACCCGTGGGCAGCCCGACGCCGCGGTCCGCCACGACCACTTCGACCCGGTCCTCGGTCGCCCGTGCGTCCACATCGATGACGCCGCCGTCGGGCGAGTACTTCACCGCGTTCTCGAGCAGCTGGCCGATGACGTGGCCGACTCCCGTCGGGTCGGCCATGACGTCGGGCAGGTCGTCCGGTACGTGGAGGCGCAGCTCATGCGCCGTCGTCACCGCCCGGACGTCCTGCACCGCGGCAGCGAGCAGCGGCGCGAGCGCCACGCGGTCGATGCTCAGCGAATGCCGGTTGGCGCCCGCGCGCGCGCTGAGCAGGAGGTTCTCGACCAGCTGGATCAGCCCGCTGGTCCGCTCGACCATCGTCTGCAGCGCCTCGTCGCGCGTGGCGTCAGGGAGGTCGCGCCAGCGCTTCTCCAGCGTCGAGGTGAAGCCCTTGATGACGGTCAGCGGCGTGCGCAGCTCGTGGCTGGTGGTTGCCAGGAACAGGTCCTTGGCCTCGTCGAGCTCCTTGGCCTGGCTCACGTCGCGGATGCTCATCACCCACTCGCCGTCGGCCAGCGGGGAGGTGAGCACCTCCAGCCAACGACCGTCCGGCTGCCGGTGCTGGACCGTGCCGGGGCCGGCGAGCTGTGGCGGAACCGGGGAGCCGATGGCCGCCTCGGCGCTGATGCCGGTCAGCTCCTGCGCAGCGGCGTTCCAGCTCCGCACGATCCCCGCGGAGTCGAGCACCGCGAGGCCGTCGGCCATCCCGTCGATGACCGCCTGCTCGTGCGCCTGCCGGCGCAGGACCTCGGCATGCGTCGCCGCGTTGCGCAGCGCAGCGGCGACGTGCCCCGTCAGCACCTGCAACGCGTCCAGCTCGGCGGCGACGAGCGCTCCGCGCTGGGCGCCGACCGCGACGTACACGGCGCCGTGGATCTCCCCGCCGACGAAGCACGGGACGCCGACGAACGAGTCGATCTCGGCCAGCACCTCGTGCACACGGTCCCGGATGTCGGCCTGGTTGAGGTCCTTGATGACGATGGGCTCGCCGGTGCGCAGGATCTCTTCGATGGTGCCGCCGGAGACCGGGTGCTGCGAGCCGAGGAAGTCCGGGGGCAGGCCGGACGTGGCGACGATCGTGGCGACGCCGTCTGCCGCCCTGATGTAGGCCGCCGCCTCGACGTTGAGCAGCCCGCGCGTTCCTTCGCACAGGCGCGGCAGGACCTGGTCCGGGTCGAGAACGGCGTTGACGTCGGCGACTACGCCGACGAGCCGTGCGCTGAGCTCGGACCGCAGCGTCGTCTCGTCCTGCGCGGCCAGCCGCCGCCGGACGGTCCGCGCGATCGTCTCGGCCACGAGCAGGCAGACCGGCAGCGCGACGGTGACCGAGGCCACCCCGCCGCCGACCGGGTCACCGCGCGCCCACAGCGGCCAGACGTACGCCGCGGCGGTCGGCGCGAGGACCAGCAGCGCCGTACCGGGCGGATGGGCCAGGCCGATCCAGACGAACAGCACCACGAAGTACACGGCGTAGCTGTAGGCGCTGACCCCGCCGAGGTAGTCGGCGGACGCGATCAGACCAAGGGCGAACGGCGCGATCACCAGCGATGCCCGGGGCGAGTACCGCTCCCACGGCAGGAACCAGCAGAGCACCCCGACGCAGATCGCCAGGGCGGCGATGGCGTTGAGCGTGCCGATGTCGAGGTGCTCGTTGCCGGGCAGGTAGTTGTTGACGACGGTCAGGGCCCCGGCCGCGACGAGGAGGACGGCTGCCTGCCGCCCTCCGCTGGTCGCCACCCCCTTGACCTTCATGGCCATAGTCTGCGGCCCGGGCGGTCGGCCTGCGCGGAAAACGCGCAATGATCGGCCGATGAAGTTCCTCCAAGCAGTCGCCTTCCTCGAGACCGACCAGGCGCTGGCCATCGCACGCGCCTCCGAGGAGATGGGCTTCGACGGCATCGCCGTCTCGGACCACATGTTCTTCGCCCGCGAGTACCGGGCGAAATATCCGTACACGGCGGACGGCGCCCCGTTCTGGAAGCCGGAGACGCACTGGCCGGACCCCTGGGTGCTGATCGGCGCCATGGCCGCGGTCACCACGCGACTGCGCTTCACCACCAACGTGTACGTCGCCCCGGCCCGCGACCTGTTCACCGTCGCCAAGGCGGTGTCGACGGCCGCGGTGCTCTCCGGCGGCCGGGTCTCCCTCGGCGCCGGGCCGGGCTGGTGCGAGGACGAGTTCCTCCAGACCGGGCAGGACTTCGCCACCCGCGGAAAGCGGCTCGACGAGATGGTGGTGGCGCTGCGGGCGCTGTGGGCCGGCGGCATGGTGGAGCATCACGGCACGTACTACGACTTCGACCCGGTGCAGCTGTCGCCGACGCCGCCGGGCCCGATCCCGATCCTCATCGGCGGCGACACCGACGTCGCGCTGCGCCGGGCCGCGCGGGTCGGTGACGGCTGGGTCGGCAACGCCTACGACGAGGACACCGCCGCGGTCTTGGTCGAGCGACTACGCAGCGAGCGGAAGGCGGCCGGCCGCGAGGACGCCGACTTCGACCTGATCCTGTCGCTGAAGGCGCGGCCGACGCCGGAGCTGTTCCGCAGGTTCGAAGACCTCGGCGTGACGTCGGTGATCACCGCGCCGTGGATGGCCGCGAAGGAGCCGACCCTCGGAGCCCGCCTCGCCGCGATGGAGGCCTTCGCGGCAAAGGTCCTCAGCGGCTGAGCAACGGCCCGACGGTCTCGCCGAACGCGGTGATCTGGTCGCAGAGCTCGTCGGGCGAGCGGCTCGGGAAGCGCACCTGCAGGTGGCTCGCACCCATCGCCCCGAACTCGTTCAGGCTGTCCGCGAGTGCCTCCGCCGTCCCGCTGATGGTCGGTCGGCCGGTGTCCCAGGCCGGGTCGCCCACGTAGAGCCATTCGGTGATCGCGCCGATCTCGCAGGGCTCGGCGATCCCCGCGGCGTCGCGCTCGGCGTTGAGCGTGGCGATCAGCGCGGGCATCGCGGCCCGAGGGTTGCCCTGGGGGAGCCAGCCGTCGTAGCGCGCTGCCCGGCGTACGGCGGGCGGCGCCGAGCCGCCGATCCAGATCGGGGGACGGGGCGACTGCACGGGCCGCGGCGCGACCCCCACGTCGCCGGCCTGGTACTCCTCGCGCAGCGCGGCTTCGAAGGGCACCAGCGCCTCATCGAGCAGCGGGCCGCGTCGCGCGAAGTCCACGCCGAGGACGTCGAACTCGCCCTCCACGTGGCCCGCTCCGATACCCGCGATCACGCGTCCGCCCGACAGCGCGTCGAGCGTGCAGAACGACTTCGCCGCGACCAGTGGGGCGCGGTAGGCGAGCACGAACACGTGGCTGAGCAGGTGAGTGCGCTGCGTCTGCGCGGCCAGCCAGGACAGCGTCGCGATGGTGTCGTACCAGGTCGTGCGCATCGTGACGGCCTTCTCGCGCGGGATCGCGACGTGGTCGCAGACCGCGACGTAGAAGAAGTCCGCGCGGTCCGCGGCCTGCGTGATCTGGGCGAGCTCGCCCGGCCCGGACTCCGCCTCCCACGGCTCGGCGAAGAACGTGCTCTGCGCCTGGATCGGCAGCTGCATCCCGTAGACCAGCTTGCCCGGCGGAATGATCGAGACCATGGAGCAGCATGTTAGGCCAGCGGCCTGACGACGCGTCAGCTAGCGTCTGAGCCATGCGCGTCTCGCTCGGCCTCCCGACGCACCGGATCGACCGGGGCGAGGAGTTCGTCGGCAAGGACGCCGTCACCGAGCTGGCCCGCACCGCGGAGGCGGTCGGCTTCGACGCCGTCGCGGTCACCGACCATCCGTTTCCGCCGGACTCCTGGCTCGCGCAGGGCGGGCACCACACGCTCGACCCGCTGGTCACGCTCGCCGTGGCCGCGGCGGCCACGACCCGGCTACGCCTCCAGACCAACCTCTACGTCGCGGCGTACCGCAACCCGTACCTCTCCGCGAAGACGATCTCGACGCTCGACGTGCTCTCCGGCGGCCGGGTCATCCTCGGCATCGGCGCCGGCTACCTGGACGAGGAGTTCGCCGCCGTCGGCGCGGACTTCGACACGCGCAACGTCGACACCGACCTCGCGATCCTCGCGATGAAGAAGGCATGGACCGGGCGCAGCGTCGACGGCAACACCAGGGCGCCGCGCCCGGTGCAGCGGCCGCACCCGCCGATCTGGGTGGGTGGCAACAGCCGCCGCGCGATCCGCCGGGCGGTCGACCACGCCGACGGATGGGTCCCGATGCCGGTGCCGGCCCGCGCCGCGGGCCGGGTCCGGACGGCGGGCATCGAGACGGCCGAGGACCTGCGGCTGTGCCTCGCCTACGCGAAGGAGTACGGCGACTCGGTCGGCCGGATGGCCAAGCTGGAGGTCGCCTTCATCCCGGCCGGGCTCACGATGTTCGCGCGGACCGTCCCGCCGTCCAGCCTGATCATCTCGGACATCACCGCGCTGGCCGCTGCGGGGATGACCTATGCCGTCGTCTGCCTGCCGGGCGAGACGCGTGCGGACCTGTTGAAGGCCATCGTCGACTTCGGCACCACCATCATTCCGCGCATCGCCGAGCTCTAGCTGCGGCGCAGCCGGGCGCGCAGCAGCTTGCCGGTGTCGTCCCGCGGGATCTCGTCGACCATCTCGATGCGCACCGGGCGCTTGTACGGCGCGAGTCGCTCGTCGGCGCGGCGGCTGACCGCCGCTGTCACAGCCCGGGCGTCCGCCCCGGGTTCGAGGGTGAGGAACAGCACGAGCACCTCACCGCGCTCGTCGTCCGGGGCACCGGCCGCGCACAGGTCGCGGATGCCGGGCAGGTCGGCCAGGGCGTCCTCGACCTCGGCGGGGTAGACGTTCACACCGGCGCTGATCACGAGGTCGGCGGAGCGACCGGTGAGGTAGAGATAGCCGTCCGCGTCCACCCGGCCGAGGTCGCCCACGGTGAAGGCGTCGCCGACGTACGCCGCGTCGGTCTTCGCGTCGTCGCCGAGATAGGCGAAGCGCCGTTGCCCGTCGTCCTGGACGAAGGACACCGTGCCGGTCTCGCCGACCGGCATCTCGTGACCGTCCGGCCCGAGGATGCGCACCGACTGGCCGGGCATCGGGCGACCGACCGTGCCCGGGCGCGCTGACCAGTCGGCGGCGTCGGCGACGGTCATGCCGCCCTCGGTGAAGCCGTAGTACTCGACCAGCACCGGGCCGAACCAGTCGATCATCGCCTGCTTGGTGGGCGCGGGGCAGGGCTCGCCGCCGTGCAACAGCGTGCGCAGTGCCGGGGCGGGGGGCTGCGACCGGTTCACGCCGGGGAGCGCGAGCAGCTGCCGGAACATCGTCGGCACCATGCACGTGCTGGTCACGTCCGCCGCGGACAGAGCGGCGAGTGCCGTGCCGGCGTCCCAGCGGTCGATGATCCGCAGCCGCGCGCCGGCCGCGAACGCGCCGAGGGCGAAGGTGAACGGCGCGCCGTGGAACAACCGCGACACGAGCAGGTGCGTGCCCTCGCCGGGCAGCCGCACGACGCCGGCCATCGCCGCACCGCGCGTGAACGACTCGGTGAACGGGATCTCGCCCGCACCGCTGGGCACGACGCCCTTGGGGCGGCCGGTCGTGCCCGACGTGTAGGGCAGCTTCCAGCCGGTCCGCTCGGCGAGCACCGGCGAGTCCTCCTGCGCCGCGACCCAGGCGTCGAAGCCGTCGTCGAGGTCGACCACCGCGACACCGCGCGCAGTCGCGGCCGCACGCGCCGCGGGCCGGTCGGTGACGACGACCGTCGTCCCTGCGTCCGCGAGCACGACCTCGAGTTCCGATCCGGTCAAGCCGGTCTTCACCGGCGTGTAGACCAGCCCGGCCCGCCAGAGCGCGAGGGTGACCTCGACGAACTCGACCCGGTTGCCGGCGCTGAGAACCACATGCCCGCCGCCGGCGAGCGCGAGCAGGCCGTGGGCGATCCGGTTCGAACGTCCCTCGAGCTCCTCGTAGGTGCGGGCCTGCGTCGGATCCTCGACCGCCACGCTGGCCGGGTCGCTGCCAGTCAGCGACGCCAGTGTCGCCGTCACAGGAGGGCGGCGACGGCTTCGGCGTGCTCCTCGGCGGTGCCGAACTCGGTCGCGTGCACCCACGCCCGCTTCAGGTAGAGGTGGCAGACCACCTCCCAGGTGAAGCCCATCCCGCCGTGCACCTGGATGCACGCGCGGGCGTTCTTCACGGCGGCGTCGTCGGCCAGCAGCTTCGCCCCGGCGACCGCGCGGGCAGGGTCGCCGATCTCCGGATCGTCCACGGTGACGGCGGCGTTGTGCAGCGCCGCGCGGGCCACCTCGGCGCGGACCAGCATGTCGGCACAGATGTGCTTGACCGCCTGGAACGAGCCGATGGTGTGACCGAACTGCTCGCGCTCCTTGGCGTAGGCGACCGCGAGCTCGGTGGTCTTCGCGGCGATCCCGACCTGCAGCGCCGCCGTGAGCAGCGCGCCGTCGCGCCGCCACCGGGCCGCGACGTCCGCGTCGCCGACGACCTCGCCGCCGGGCACCGACTCCAACGCGTACGTCGGGGACAGCGGGTCGAGCGGGTGCTCGAGCTGACGCGCCGGGTCGCCACCACCGAACCGGCGGAGGTCCTCGCCGAGCACCATGACTGCGTTCGAGGAATGCAGGTGCAGCACGCGCAGCGGCGCGCGGTCCGCCTCGAGGACGGTGACCCGATCCTGCCCCCCGGACAGGAAGGTCGCGACGAGCGGCCCGGGGAGCAGCGACCGGCCGAGCTCCTCGAAGGCGATCGCGGCGTTGGCCAGGCCGAGCTCCGGGTCGAAGACGCCGAACTCGGCCACCGCCTGCCAGGCCCTGTCCTCGAGGCCACCTTCGATCGTGAACAGCCTCTCCCGCGGGAGCTGCTTCTCGAGCACCTCGCGGAGGGCGCCGGCCAACGCCTTCTGGTCGTCAGTGGGTTGGAAGTTCATCAGCGTTCCCGAGGGAGGCCGAGGATGCGCTCGCCGATGATGTTGCGCTGGATCTGCGACGTGCCGGCGGCGATGGTCAGGTTGATGTTCGACAGCCGTTCCTCGGCGTAGTCCTCGCCGAGGTCGAGGGACCGCGGGCCGAGCAGCGTCGCGGCGACCTCCATGAGCTGCTGGCGCAGCTCGGAGTAGCGCAGCTTGAAGACGCTCGCGCCGACACCGGGCACACCGTTGGTCGTCGCCTCGGAGACGTTGCGCTTGATCAGCGCCCACAGCGCGTCCAGCTCGGCGGCGATGTGGCCGAGCTCGCGGCGCAGGCCGGCGTCGTCCCAGCGGCCCTGGTCCTTCGCGAGAGCGGCCAGCTCGCTCACGACGCGCATGGAGTCGACGACGTCGCCGACGAACGCCGTGCCGCGCTCGAAGGAGAACGTGACCATCGCGATGCGCCAGCCGTCGTTCTCGGCGCCCACACGGTTGGCGACCGGGATGCGCACCTCGTCGAGGAACATCTCGGAGAACTCGCTCGAGCCGAGGATCGTGTTCAGGGGGCGCACGGTCAGCCCGGGGGAGTCCATCGGCATGACCAGCCAGGTGATGCCCTTGTGCTTCGGCGCGTCCGGGTCGGTACGGACCAGCAGCTCGCAGAAGTCGGCCACCTCGGCATGCGAGGTCCAGATCTTCTGACCCGTGACCACGTAGTGGTCACCGTCGAGCACCGCCTTGCAGGACAGCGAGGCGAGGTCGGAGCCGGCGCCGGGCTCGCTGAAGCCCTGGCACCAGATCTCCTCGCCGCGCAAGATCGGGGGCAGGTAGCGCGCGCGCTGCTCGTCGCTGGCCTCCGCGCCGATGGTGGGTCCGGCGTGCAGCAGCCCGACGAAGTTCACCCCGACGTACGGCGCACCGACCCGCTCGGTCTCCTCGAGGAAGATCAGCTGCTCGGTGGGCGTCGCGCCGCGGCCGCCGTACTCCGTGGGCCAGTTGATGCCGGCGTAGCCGGCGGCGAAGAGCAGCTGCTGCCAGTGCGTGTCGTACGCGCGGCGACCCGGCCAGTCGTCGATCGCCGGCTTGGGCGGCAACGTGGGCAACGTCTCCGCGAGCCACGCGCGGAGCTCGGCCCGGAAGGCCTCCTCTGCCGCGGTGTAGCGGAGATCCATCAGCCCTTTCCGACCTGCGCCTCGCGCTGGCGGGTCGTGCTGTGCACCGGGTCCTTGTCGTAGTGCGGGAGGACGTGCTTGCCGAAGTTCTCGACCGACTCGACCGCGATCTCGATCGGCATCGTGGTGGAGAGCATGCCGAAGGTGAGCTGGTCGGCGCCGATGTCGGCGTACTTCTGCACGGCCAGCTTGACGTCGTCCGGGTCGCCGATGCAGATGCCGTGGGCGGCGCCCATCTTCAGCAGCTCCGGCGTCGGCTCCGGCAGCACCTCGGGCCAGTCCGGCACGAAGGCCGGCTTCGGGAAGGTGTCCAGGTACCGGAAGACCAGGCTGTTCTGGTAGCCCATCGCGATGTCGGAGGCGATCAGCCGCGCCTTGTCGCCGTCCTCGAGGCAGAGCATCTGGCTGGTCACCATGATGTTGTCGTTGACGTAGCCGCCGACCGGCTCGGCGTTGCCGATGTTCTTCTTGTAGATCTCGATCAGCGGTGCCAGCGTCTCGGCGGCGCCGTGCGCGAAGCAGAGGACGCCGAGGCCCATGCGCGCGGCCTTCTCGAAGGTCGGCGGGTTGCCGGCGGCGACCCACATCGGCGGGTGCGGCTTGGTGTACGGCTTCGGCAGCACGTTGCGCTCGGGCACCGAGAAGAAGGTGCCGTCGTAGGAGTACATGCCGTCGCGCCACATCTTCGGGAACTCGGGCACGACCTCGTCGAACATCTGCTTCGTGAGCTCGGGGTCTGCAATCCCAAAACCACGTTGCTCTGTCGTCGACGAGCCGCGGCCCATGCCGAACTCGAAGCGGCCGCCGGAGAGGTGGTCGAGCATCGCGACCCGTTCGGCGACGCGAGCCGGGTGGTTGACGGGGGGAGTGACGTTGAAGATGCCGCTGCCGATGTGGATCCGCTCGGTGACAGCCGCGCAGTAGGCGAGGAAGGATTCGTTGGCCGAGAGGTGCGAGTACTCGGTGAGGAAGTGGTGCTCGGTGGCCCACGTGTACTTGAAGCCGCTGCGGTCCGCGGCCTTCACCCACTCGACCTCGTCCATGAGCCGGTTGTGCTCGGCGTTGACCGGGTCGCGGTCGGTGAGGTGGTGCGGCAGGTAGAGGCTGTTGAAGATGCCGAACTCCATGCAGTCGCTCCTCGCGCACCGTGGGTAGTGGGCGCAGGATAACCTGACGGGGCGTCAGAACGGAAGGAGCCCGCTTGTGACCGGGATCTGTGAGGGGCGCGTCGTCGTCGTGACCGGCGCGGGTCGTGGGCTCGGCCGTGCGCATGCCCTGGAGTTCGCCCGGCAGGGCGCCTCCGTGGTGGTCAACGACATCGGGACGTCGCGCGGCGGCGAAGGCTCCGACGCGACACCCGCGGAGGACGTCGTCGCGGAGATCAAGGCGATGGGCGGGGCCGCGGTCGCCAACTACGACGACGTGGCCGACTGGGAGGGCGCCGGCCGGCTGATCGGCCAGGCGGTCGAGACGTTCGGCCAGCTCGACGTCCTGGTCAACAACGCCGGCTTCCTCCGCGACCGGATGCTCGTGTCGATGGACGTCGAGGAGTGGGACGCCGTCATCCGCGTCCACCTGCGCGGGCACTTCTGCCCGCTGCGGCACGCGGCCGACCACTGGCGTACGCGCGCCAAGGCCGGCCAGATCATCGACGGGCGCGTGATCAACACCTCGTCCGGCGCCGGGCTCATGGGCAGCGTCGGGCAGGCCAACTACTCGGCCGCCAAGGCCGGGATCGCCGCACTGACCAAGGTCGCGGCGGCCGAGCTCGAGCGTTACGGCGTCATGGTCAACGCGATCGCCCCGGCCGCGCGCACGCGCATGACCGAGGAGGCGATGCCGGACATGATGCGTCCCCCGGAGAGCGGGTTCGACGCGATGGACCCCGAGAACGTCTCGCCGCTCGTGGTCTGGTTGGGCTCGCTCGACTCGGCGGACATCACGGGCAACGTCTTCGAGGTCGAGGGCGACATGGTCTCGGTCGCCGACGGCTGGCGGCACGGACCGAGAGTCACCAACGGCAAGCGCTGGGACCCGGAAGAGCTCGGCCTGGTCGTGCGCGCGCTGCTGTTCGAGGCCATCGACCCCGTGCCCGTCTACGGCGCCGGCTGACCGGGGCTACTCGCCCGCTTCGCCCGCCTCCGTGCGGCGCGCTTCGTCTCGCCGTGCCTTGGTGGCCGCCGTGTAGTCGGCCACGCGGTTGCCCACCCACAGCGCGATCACCGGGCTGAGGAACACGGCCAGGATGACCGCGGTGTACCCGAGGACGATGCCCATGCGCGGAGGCTAGTCGGCGTACTGGGCGCGGAGGTCGGCCTTGAGGACCTTGCCCGCCGGGTTGCGGGGGAGGACGTCGAGCATCTCGACCCGCTCGGGCAGCTTGTACGTCGTGAGGCCGGCGTCCTTGAGGAAGCCGACGACATCGTCGAAGTCGGTCTTCTCGCCCTCCTTCGCGACGACGACCGCGCAGCAGCGCTCTCCGACCTCGGGATCGGGCAGGCCGATGACGGCGGCGTCCGCGAGCCGCGGGTGCGTGAAGAGGAGGTCCTCGACCTCCTTCGCGCTGATGTTCTCGCCCTTGCGGATGATGATGTCCTTGAGCCGGCCGGTGATCGTCACGTAGCCCTGCGCGTCGACCTGGCCGAGGTCGCCGGTGCGGAAGTAGCCGTCCTCGTCGAAGGCCTCGGCGTCGAGCGCGGCGTCCTTGTAGCCGCGCATCAGCTGCGGTGCCTTCGCGCGCAGCTCGCCCTCCTCGCCCGGCTTGGCCAGTGAGCCGTCCATCTTCACGACGCGCAGGTCCACGCCGTCCATCGCTCGGCCTTCGGTGGTGGCGAGCTTCTCGTCGGAGTCGGCGTACGTGGCCATCGAGAGGATGGGCGCCTCGGTGAGGCCCCAGCCGGAGAGGATGCCGGCGCCGCCGAGCTCGTTCTTCACGTCGTAGTGGAGCTGGGGCGGCTTCGGCGCCCCGCCGCCCGGACAGTTGCGCAACGAGGGCAGCAGCTTGGTCCCGGGCTGCTCGCGCTGGGCCTTGAGGTAGGCCATGTGGAAGATCGTCCCGGAGCCGGCCATCGTGACGTCCTCGCGCGAGAGCACCTTGGGTGTCTCCACCGGGTCGAACGACTCCATCAGCACGTTGCTGCCGCCGGTGAGCAGGCTGGACGCGAGCCAGATCGGGCCGGCGATGTGCGTCACCGGGAAGAGCAGCGAGTTCCGGTCGTCGGGCCCGAAACCCAGCCGCTCGGACATGCCGCGGGCGGTCGCGATGATGCCGGCGTCGGTGTGCTGTGCCCCCTTGGGGTCGGCGGTCGTGCCCGACGTGTAGAAGATCCAGCGGATCGGGGCGTCCTCCGCCGACGCGGGGACGGCGGGCGGATGAGGCAGCTTGGCCAGGTCGCCGTCGGGCAGCTTGCGGTCGGCCGTGAGCAGCTTCAGGCCGGGGATGCCCGCGGCGATCCCCTCGGCCATCGCCAGGAAGTCGAAGGTCTTCCACATCGTCGGGACGACCAGCAGCTGCGAGCCGGCCTGCCGGGCCATGAACCCGACCTCGCGCTCGCGGAAGATGTGCAGGATCGGGTTCTGCACGGCGCCGAGCCGGCTCAGCGCCGCGGTCAGCACGAGCGACTCGAGCCACGTCGGCAGCTGCCACGAGACGACGCTGCCCTCACGGACGCCGAGGCCGTAGAGCCCCGCGGCGGCCTGCTCGGCGGCGTACTCGAACTCCGCGAAGGTCAGCGTGCGGCCGCGCTCGTCGATCGCGAGGCGCGCGTCCGGCGTCGCCGCGGAGCGCTGCTCAACCAGGTCCCAGAGCGAGTTCGAGTTCAGCATCTGCTGTTTGTATCGCTAGGTTCCCTGGCATGGCGAACTTTCTCGAGGGCAAGGTCGTCGCGATCACCGGTGCGGGTCGCGGCATCGGGCGGGCGGTCGCGCTCGCGTGCGCGGCGGAGGGTGCCAGCGTGGTCGTCGCCGACTACGGCGTCGGCATGGCCGGCGAGGACCCGACCAGCGCGGTGGCCGACGAGGTCGTGGCGATGATCACCGCGGCCGGCGGCAAGGCGGTCGCCGTCGCCGACACGGTCACGACGATGGAGGGCGGCGCGCGCATCGTGCAGACCGCCGTCGACACGTACGGGCGGATCGACGGCGTCGTGTGCGTGGCCGGCATCCTCAAGGAACGCATGCTGTTCAACATGACGGAGGACGACTTCGACTCGGTCGTCGAGACGCACCTCAAGGGGACGTTCACCGTCTTCCGCGCGGCGGCGCCGCTCATGCGCGAGCAGAAGTCCGGCAGCCTGATCGGCTTCACGTCCGGTGCGTTCGCCGGCAGCATCGCGCAGGCCAACTACAGCGCCGCCAAGGGCGGCATCGTCTCCCTGGTGCGCAGCGCAGCCGTCGGCATGAACAAGTACGGCGTCACGGCCAACGCGATCGCGCCCGTCGCGCGCACGCGCATGTCGGAGAACGTGCCGTTCGGTCTGGAGATGGGCGAGCCCGAGGACATCGCGCCGATGGTGGTCTACCTGCTCTCCGACGCCTCGCGCGAGGTGACCGGTCAGGTCTACACCGTCAACGGCGGCAAGATCGCGGTCTGGGACCAGCCGCACGAGGTGCGCGAGATGCGCACCGAAGGCCGCTGGACGCCGGAGCAGATCGCCGCGGAGCTGCCCGGCGGTGTGGGGCAGGAGCCGATGCCGCTGCTCGCCGTCATCGCGGAGCGCGCGAAGGCCGCCGCGTCGGGCGAGAAGCCCAACGCCTGACGTGGCGAAGCCGCCGCCGGACTACGTGCCGGGCCACGGCCTGCTGGCCGGCAAGACCGTGCTGGTCACCGCCGCCGCGGGGACCGGGATCGGCTTCGCCACCGCGAAGCGCGCGGTCGAGGAAGGCGCGACCGTCGTCGTCAGCGACAAGCACGAGCGCCGGCTGGCCGAGGCGGCCGAGCAGCTCGGCGTGCTCAACGTGCCCTGCGACGTCACGGTCGAGGACGACGTGCAGCGGATGTTCGACACGGTGGTGGGGGAGTACGGCCGCCTCGACGTCCTGGTCAACAACGCGGGCCTCGGCGGGATGGCCAACCTGGTCGATATGACCGACGAGCAGTGGCACGTCGTCCTCGACGTGACGCTGACCGGCACCATGCGCTGCACGCGGGCGGCGCTGCGGCACATGACCGCGCGCGGCGCCGGCGTCATCGTCAACAACGCCTCGGTGCTCGGCTGGCGGGCGCAGGCCGGCCAGGCGCACTACGGGGCCGCGAAAGCCGGCGTCATGGCGCTGACGCGCGCGGCGGCGATCGAGGCCGCCGAGTTCGGCGTACGAGTCAACGCGGTGTCGCCGAGCATCGCGATGCACGAGTTCCTCGCGAAGACGTCGTCGGACGAGCTGATCGACGAGCTCACGGCGAAGGAGGCGTTCGGTCGGGCCGCCGAGCCGTGGGAGGTGGCCAACGTCATCGTCTTCCTGGCCAGCGACTACTCGAGCTACCTCACCGGTGAGGTGATCTCCGTGAGCAGCCAGCACCCATGAGAAATCCCCACGACGCTGCTCGCTGCGCTCGCACCGCCGCGGGGGCCCCGGAATGAGTGAAGACGCGGTCCCGTTCTGGGAGAGCCCGCACCCGCCGACGCCGCTGACCCTGGCAACCAGGGCCTTGGCAGATGAGCTGCGTGGCGCGGTCGACGACTCCGTCACCGCGAAGGTCGAGGAGTCGGCGCTGGCCGAGGCGACGGCGCTGATCGCGCAGGCGCGCACGTTGCTCACCGGACCCCCGCGCGTGCACTTCTCGTCCTCGCGCGAGGCGGCCGCCGATCCGGAGCTGGCCTACCGCGAGTGGTCGACCATGGGCGGCCGTTCGCACGCCGGCGCGATCCCGATGGCGCTGAACTGGGATCGGTCCGACCCCGACACCCCGGTGCTGGTCGCGAGGTGCACGCTGACCAAGGCGCACGAGGGGGCGCCGGGGTGCGCACACGGTGGCTGGGTCGCCTCGGTCATCGACGAGCTGCTCGGGATGGCGCAGTCGGCGTACGGCAAGACCGCGGCGACGGTGGAGCTCACGCTGCGCTACAAGTCGCCGACGCCGCTGTACCGCGAGCTCGAGATGCGGGCCTGGTTCGACCGGGTCGAGGGCCGGCGGCTGCACGGCCGGGCCACCTGCTACGACGGCGACCGGCTCTGCGCCGAGGCCGAGGCCGTCTTCGTCAACATCGCGCTGCACACGATGCAGGAACGCTCCCAGCAGTAGGCCGACGGAGGGCCATTACTGACACACCGTCAGGTCCGGGTTAGGCTCGCGCGGTGACGCAGACACAGGACTTCAAGCTCTTCGTCGACGGCGAGTGGGTCGAGCCCACCGCCGGTCGCTACGACATCGTCAACCCGGCCACGGAGACGGTCGTCGGCCAGGCGCCCGAGGCGGGTGTCGAACAGGTCAACGACGCCGCCGCGGCCGCGAAGGCGGCGTTCGCGACCTGGTCGCGGACCACGCCGGAGGAGCGCGCCGGCATCCTGCGCGAGATTGCCGACCTGCTGGAGAAGCGGCAGGACGAGCTGATCCCGCTCGTGCAGCAGGAGACGGGTGCGACCCAGCGGGTGGCCTCGACGATGCAGGTGCCGATCTGCGTCGACCGGTTCCGCCGCTACGCGCGCGGTGCGCTGGAGCCCAACACCGTCTCGCTGCCACCGGTCGCGGTGGAGACCACGCCGCTCGCGAAGGGTGGCCTGGTCGGCGCCGTCGCGGTGCGCCAGCCGGTCGGCGTCGTGGCCTGCATCACGCCGTACAACTTCCCGATCGTGAACATGGCCGGCAAGATCGCGCCGGCGCTGGCGATGGGCAACACGGTCGTCGTGAAGCCCGCCCCCCAGGACCCGTTGGCGACGCTCCGGCTGGCGGAGATCTGCCAGTCGGCCGGCCTGCCCGACGGGGTGCTCAACGTCGTCACGGGCTCGAAGCCGGAGAGCGGCGCGGCGCTGGTCGACTCGCCGGACGTCGACATGGTCAGCTTCACCGGCAGCACGGTGGTCGGCCAGCGGATCGCCGAAGCGGCCGGCAAGGGCATGAAGCGGCTGCTCCTCGAGCTCGGCGGCAAGGGGGCCGGCATCGTCTTCGACGACGCCTCGCTCGACGCCGCGGTCATGGGCATCGCGAGCACCTGGACGTTCCACTCCGGCCAGATCTGCACGGCGCCGACACGCGTCATCGCGCAGCGGGGCATCCACGACCAGCTGGTCGAGCGGCTCGCCGGATTCGCGAAGATGCTCAAGGTCGGCGACCCGCTTGCGAAGGACACCGTCGTCGGGCCGGTCATCTCGCTCGCCCACCGCGACCGGGTCGAGGGCTACGTCCAGGCCGGCCGCGACGCCGGGGCCGAGGTGGTCGCCGGCGGCGAGCGCCCGGACATGGAGAAGGGCGCCTACGTCGCGCCGACCCTGCTCACCGGCGTGACCAACGACATGAAGGTCGCCCAGGAGGAGATCTTCGGTCCGGTCGTCGTGGTCGAGGTCTTCGACGACGAGGACGAGGCGGTCGCCTACGCCAATGGGACCGAGTTCGGGCTCTACGACTACGTGTGGTCCGGCGACGCCGCCCGCGCGTACCGGGTCGCGCGCCAGCTGCGCACCGGCAACGTCGGCGTCAACACCACGCAGCGCAACCCGGAGACACCGTTCGGCGGCTTCAAGATGAGCGGTGTCGGCCGTGACGGCGGCTCCTTCGGCCTGCACGCCTACAGCGAGCTCCAGTCGATCGTGTGGCCCAGCTGATGAGGGGCGTCCTGTACGACGGCGCGAAGTACGACGTCGTCGACGACCTCGAGGTACGCGACCCCGGCCCGGGCGAGGTGCTGGTCCGGATCTCCGCGGCCGGGCTCTGCCACAGCGACCTGTCCGTCATCAACGGCACGATCCCGTTCCCGCCGCCGGTGGTGCTCGGTCACGAGGGCGCGGGGGTCGTGGAGGCGGTCGGCGTCCGCGTGCGCAACGTGAAGGAAGGCGACCACGTCTGCCTCTCCACGCTGGCCAACTGCGGCGCGTGCCCGTACTGCGAGTCGGGACGCCCGACGATGTGCCGCTCCACGTTCGGCCGGCTCAACGCGCCGTTCACCTGGCGCGACCAGAAGGTCAACTCGTTCGCCAACGCGTCGGTCTTCGCCGACAAGACGCTCGTGCAGGCCAGCCAGGTCGTGAAGATCCCGGACGACGTACCGCTGACGTCCGCGTCGCTGGTCGGCTGCGGCGTGCTCACCGGCGTCGGCGCGGTGCTGCACCGAGCGAAGGTGCCGATCGGCGCGACGGTGGCCGTCATCGGCGTCGGCGGCATCGGGCTCAACGTGATCCAGGGCGCGCGGCTGGCCGGTGCGAAGCGGATCATCGCGATCGACACGAACCCGCGGAAGGAGTCGGTCGCGATCCAGTTCGGCGCGACCGAGTTCCTCGACCCGTCCGGCAGCGACGCCGTCTCCGCGGTGAAGTCGGTGCTGCCGGCCGGCGTCGACTACGCGTTCGAGTGCGTGGGCCATCCGGCGCTGATCCGGGCCGCCATCGAGATGCTCGACTGGAGCGGCAGCGCGGTGCTGCTCGGCGTCCCCGCGGCGACCGCGGAGGCGTCGTTCCTCGTCGCCGGCATGTACCTGGACAAGTCGATCATGGGCTGCCGTTACGGCACCTCGCAGCCGCAGCACGACATCCCGCTCTACATCGACCTCTACCGGTCGGGGAAGCTGCTGCTCGACGAGCTGGTCACCAAGACCTACCCGCTCGAGGGGATCGGCGACGCCATCCACGACATGGAGGCCGGCGACCTCGCCCGCGGCGTGCTCACCCTGACGTGAGCATCTCGCTGGCCGACCTCTGCGACCCAGCGCAGGTCGCCCTTGTCACGCAGGAGTGCCAGGTCGGTGTCATCGGCGCGAAGTCGATGCTGCCGGCGCTGGCGGAGGCGGCGGCGCCGGCCATCCCGAACATGGCGCGCCTCGCGGCGGCGGCGCGCGCGGCCGGCGTACCGGTGCTGCACTGCGTCGCCGGCCGGCGTGCGGACAACCGCGGTTCCAACGCCAACGCGCGCGTCTTCGGCGCGATGAACAAGGTGCCGTTCACCCTTGGCACCGAGGTGACCGAGGTCGTGCCCGAGATCGGCGTCGCGCCGTCGGACTTCGTGCTGACCCGCATCCACGGCCTCGGGCCGCTGGCCGGCACCGACCTGGACGCCGTGCTGCGCAACCTCGGCGTGCGCACGATCGTCGGGGTCGGGGTGTCGGTGAACATCGGGATGAGCAACTTCGCGATGGACGCCGTGAACCTCGGCTACCAGTTCGTCCTCCCGCGCGACGCCGTGGCCGGCGTACCGACGGAGTACGCCGACGCGGTGATCGACAACGCGCTCTCGCTGATCACCACCGTCGTGACGACGGACGACGTCGTCGCGGCCTGGGCCTAGCGATGGACCTGCGCTTCACCGAGGAGGACGAGGCGTTCCGCGCCGACGTCGTCGCGTGGCTGAAGGACAACCTCGTCGGCGAGTACGCCGACCTGCGCGGTGCGGGCGGACCCGGCCGCGAGCACGAGGGCTTCTACGTGCGCCGCCGCTGGGAGCGCGTCCTCGGCGAGGCCGGCTGGACCGGGCTCGGCTGGCCGACGGAGCACGGTGGCCGCGACGCGACGCTGATGCAGCAGGTGATCTTCCACGAGGAGTACGCGCGCGCCGACGCGCCGGTCCGCGTCGGGCACATCGGCGAGCAGCTGCTCGGCCCGACCCTGATCGCGCTCGGCACCGAGGAGCAGAAGGAGCGCTTCCTCCCGCCGATCCTCGTGGGGGAGGAGCTGTGGTGCCAGGGCTACTCCGAGCCGGAAGCCGGCTCCGACCTGGCCAACGTGCAGACCAGGGCCGTGCGCGACGGTGACGACTGGGTGGTGACCGGCCAGAAGGTCTGGACGTCGCTCGCACACCTCTCCGAGTGGTGCTTCGTCATCGCGCGCACCGACCCGGACGCCGGCAAGCACGCGGGCCTGTCGTACCTGCTGGTGCCGATGCAGCAGGACGGCGTCGAGGTCCGGCCGATCGTGCAGATCACCGGGACCTCGGAGTTCAACGAGGTGTTCTTCGACGGCGCGCGCACCCACGCCGCCAACATCGTCGGCGCACCGGGGGAGGGCTGGGCGGTCGCGATGGCGACGCTCGGCTTCGAGCGCGGCGTTTCGACGCTCGGCCAGCAGATCGGTTTCGAGCGCGAGCTCGAGCGGGTGCTCGACGTCGCGCGCGCGACCGGCGCCATCGCCGACCCGCTGCTGCACGACCGGCTGACCCAGGCCTTCGTCGAGCTGCGGGTGATGCGCTACAACGCGCTGCGCGTCCTCAGCGCCGGGACCCAGGGCCCGGAGACCTCGATCGCCAAGCTGCTCTGGGCCGGCTGGCACCAACGCCTCGGCGAGCTCGCGATGGAGGTGCTCGGCCCCGCGTCGACGGTCGCGGCTGGTCCGCCGTACGACCTGACGGACCTGCAGCGGCTGTTCCTCTTCAGCCGCGCGGACACCATCTACGCAGGCTCCGACGAGATCCAGAAGAACATCGTCGCCGAGCGCCTCCTGGGCCTGCCACGGGGCTGAGAGGAAAACTAGAACACGTTCTTGACAGGGCTCCCACACGGGTCCAGGATCCGTTTATGGAACAGGTTCTAGTTTCTGCGGAGCAGGCCACATCGCCCTTCGCGCGCATCGAGGACGCGGTCGCCGCCATCGCGCGCGGCGAGATGGTCGTGGTCGTCGACGGCGCGAACCGGGAGAACGAGGGTGACCTGATCGTCGCGGCCGAGCTGGTCACCGCCGAGCAGATGGCCTTCATCGTGCGCCACGGCACGGGCATCGTCTGCGTCGCGATGGACGGCGAGGCGATCGACCGGCTGCGCCTGCCGCTCATGGTCCGCGACGACGCCAACGACGAGGCGATGCGGACGGCGTTCACCGTCTCGGTCGACCTGCGCGCCGGTACGACGACCGGCGTGTCCGCCGCCGACCGTGCGCTGACCGCCCGCGCCCTCGCCGACCCGGCCACGCTGCCGGACGAGCTGTCCCGTCCCGGCCACGTCTTCCCGTTGCGCGCGCGCAACGGCGGCGTCCTCAAGCGCGCCGGCCACACCGAAGCCGCCGTCGACCTCGCCACCATGGCCGGGCTCACGCCGGCCGGCGTGCTCTGCGAGGTGGTCAAGAACGACGGCGAGATGGCCCGGGTCCCGGACTTGGCCGAGTTCTGCGCCGAGCACGGCCTGCTGATGGTCACCATCGACGACCTGATCCGCTACCGCCGCGGTACCGAGCGACTGGTGCGTCGCGAGTCCTCAGCCCGCATCCCGACCGAGTGGGGCCCGTTCGAGGCGGTCGCATTCGAGTCGACGATCGACGGCGAGCAGCACGTCGCGTTCGTCTGCGGCGAGCCGGCCGGCCGCGAGGCGGTACTGGTCCGCGTGCACAGCGAGTGCCTCACGGGCGACATCTTCGGCTCGCAGCGCTGCGACTGCGGCACCCAGCTGCGCCAGTCGATGGACGCGATCGCGCGCGAGGGCGTCGGCGTCGTCGTCTACCTGCGTGGGCAGGAGGGCCGCGGCATCGGCCTCGCGCACAAGCTGCGCGCGTACGGCCTGCAAGACCTCGGCCACGACACCGTCGACGCGAACCTCGAGCTCGGGCTGCCCGTCGACGACCGCGAGTACGGCATCGGCGCGCAGATCCTCGCCGACCTCGGCGTGACGACCATGCGCCTCATGACGAACAACCCCGCGAAGTACACCGGGCTCGACGGCTTCGGTCTGACCATCCTCGAGCGAGTGCCACTCCAGCCGTCGGTCACCGACGACAACCGCGAGTACCTGCGCACGAAGCGTGAGCGGATGGGCCACCTGTTCGAGGGCGTCGACCTCGACGCGCCCTTCACGCCCGCCGAAGTCGCCCTCCTCGACGGCGCCTGACCCCCGGGGGTCAGCAGGTCGTGGCGCGTACGGCGGCAGTGGCGGACCCGCGGTCGCCGACCGAGACGCTGTCCGGGGCCGGGCCCACGGCCGGCACGGTCAGGAAGACCTCGCGCGTCGCCACCGTGAAGCCGGCCAGGGTCATTCCCGGGGCGACGCGTGCGGGGGCGAACGCCGAGACCGGCGCGGAGATGGTGACCGTGCCGGCGGGGTAGTCGATCGCGCCGCTCACGCGGCGGCTTCGCTGTCCGGCCCGTCCGGCGACGAAGCCGCTGATGCCGGAGTAGTCGCCGACGTTGACCCACATGCCGAGCCCGGCACCCATGACCAGCCGCTCGCGACCCGCGGTGAACTCGAGCCGCCACTCACCCAGGCGCTCCTCGACCAGTCCGGCGACGCGGATGGTCGCGACGACGCGGCTGCGGGAGACCGACAGGTCGACCGCGGTGACGTCCACGTGCCCGTCGACCGGTACGGCGCCGGCCGTCGCCTCCTGACCCGCCAGGAAGACGTCGCCGGTCGGATCGGTGAGCACCGTGCACGACGGGGCCGCCTGCGCCGACGGGATCAGCAGGGCGCAGCCGGCGGCGGCAGTGAGGGCGGCGAGGCGTGCCTGCATGGGCGTGACCTTTCGCTGGGAGTCGTCTGGTCCATCGACGTCGCGGCATCCCCTAAGGTTCAGCGAACCTTCCGGCCCGGTCGTACGTCGGTGCAGCGGACGAGTCCGGAGGGAGCGAGATGACGGAGGTGGTCGCGCTGGTCCCCGCACGCCAGCCGCGGCTGGCCGCGCCGGAGGACCTGCCGTCGCTGCCCGGCGTGTCGGTGCAGGCGCAGGCCGACTTCGCCGAGCTCTACCGCGCCACGTTCACCGACCTGTCCGGCTACTGCCGCGCGCTGCTCCGCGACGAGACGGCCGCGGCGGACTGCGCGCAGGAGGCGTTCACGCGGCTCTTCGCGCGCTGGCGCGCGGTGCGCGACCCGCGCTCCTTCCTGTTCCTCGTCGCGACCAATCTCGTGCGCGACGAGTGGCGGCGTACGACGCGCACCCAACGCCTGGCGCACCGGCTCCAGAGCAACCGCGTGGAGACCGTCGAGCTGCCGGACACGACCCTCGCCGACCTCGTGGCCCGGCTCCCGGACCGGCTGGCGCAGGCCGTGGCGCTGCACTACTTCGCCGACCTGCCCATCGAGGAGGTGGCACGCGTGGTGCACCGGCCGGCCGGCACGGTGAAGCGCTGGCTGCACGAGGCGCGCGGCCTGCTCCAGGCCGCGCTGGCGGAGACCTCATGACCGCGCCCGAGCTCCCCGTGCCGCCGCGTACGCCGGGACCACCGCCACCCGAGGACGGGCTGCGCCGCGCGCTGCACGCCGCGCGCCTGCGCCGCTGGCGTGCCCTCGGCGCGGTGGGTGCGCCGGTCGCCGTGGTCGCCGCACTCCTCCTGACCCAGCTGCCCGAGGGGTTCAGCCGTGTGGGGCTCGA
>CAZYXZ010000012.1:0-54689 GCA_964651395.1 uncultured Frankiaceae bacterium | reverse complement strand
AGCAGCTCCTTGGAGGAGCGGATGCGGGAGAGGTTGAGGCCGGCACCGGAGCCGCCCTTGAAGATGATCCCTTCCTCCGTGTACCAGTTGAGGATCGAGCTCATCTCGTCGTCGACGGCGAGGATGAAGCACGCGGAGACCTGCTGGGGCGCCGTCGTTCCGACGTTGAACCAGACCGGGGAGTTGAAGCTGAACACCTGGTGCGCCAGCGCGTGCTTGAGCTCGTGGTCGAAGACCTCGGCGTCCTTGGGCGTCGCGAAGTAGCCGTGCTTGATGCCGGCCGCGACGTAGGTGTCGACCACGCGGTCGATGACCTGCTTCAGCGAGACCTCGCGCTGCGGGGTGCCCACCGCGCCGCGGAAGTACTTGGTCGTCACGATGTTGGTCGCGTTGACCGACCAGAAGTCGGGGAACTCCACGCCGCGCTGCTCGAAGTTGATCGAGCCGTCGCGCCAGTTCGTCATGACGACGTCGCGCTGCTCCCACGTGATGTCGTCGTAGGGATGCACGCCCTCACGCGTGAACACACGCTCGATGCGCAGCCCCTTGCCGCGCGCGGCCGCCCGCGTCACCGCCTCGGCCTCCGCCGCGATCTCCGACACACCACTCTCCTGCTTCTGCTCCGTCATGCCCCGACTCCCCGTTCCCCCTAGTTCCAACACCCGTTCGTACGCCGTGCATCCCGGCTCGTGCCGGGTCCGTTTCCTTAGTTGAGGGCCGCCCCGGACGGCGCGCGCGCCGCCTTGAGGACCGCCACTTCGTGCTCGAAATCGGCCAACGTGTCGAAGCCGCGGTAGACGCTCGCGAAGCGCAGGTAGGCCACCTCGTCGAGGTCGCGCAGCGGCTTGAGGATCGCCATCCCGACGTCGCCGCTCGGCACCTCGGCGGAGCCCTCGGCGCGGACCCGCTCCTCGACCTCCTGGGCCAGGCTCGCGAGCTGGTCGTCGTCGACCGGCCGGCCCTTGCAGGCCCGCCGTACCCCGTCCATCACCTTGCTGCGCGAGAACGGCTCCTTCGTGCCGTTGCGCTTGACCACGAAGAGGCTCGCCTCCTCGCGCGTGGTGAAGCGGCGGCCGCACTCCGGGCAGGACCGGCGCCGGCGGATCGCCGTGCCGTCGTCGGCGTCGCGCGAGTCGACCACGGTGGAGTCGGGGTGACGGCAGAAAGGACACCGCATCGCCGCCGCACCAACCCTTCCGGAGCTCGGTCTCGTCGCCCGCGCCTTCCCCGGCGTGTCGACTTGTCTACCGTCCGCTCCGGCGTTCCCCGACCCGTCCACAGCGGGTCCCGCCTGTGGAAAGCGGGCCGCACGCTGGGGACGGATCGGGGGATGCCGTGTGGACGATCTGTGGACCGTTGCAGACGGCGGGGCTAGGGCCGACCACAACATCTTGTGCTGGTACTGACGCTAGGCCGCTAGATGGGGTGGGTCAACAACGAGAGCCCCCTGAATCACAACGGTGTGAGTTTCCGCAGGTCAGAGGCCGTGCGAATCTTTGCAAGCAGGCGTGTCGCGCGTGTCGGCCACGTGTCGCCCAGATGTCCGGCCGGGGTCACGGGACGCACACCTGTGGGCCCACCATGTGGACGGTCTTGGGGGCCGATCCGTCCACAGGATCAGGGCAGGACGAGGCGCTGGCCGGCCAGCGGCATCGAGGAGCCCAGGCCGTTCAGCTCCGCGATCCGGGCCACGGTCCTGCGCGTGTCCGCCTCCGGGGCGATCCGCCGGGCGATGCCCCACAGCGTCTCGCCGGGCTGCACGACGTAGGTGGCCCGCTCGGCCACCGGGGCGCCGGCCTTGCTCGCCTCGACGCTCGAGGCGCGGCCGAGGGAGAAGGCCACGAGCGTGACCGCCACCAGCAGGAGCAGCAGCACGGCCCGGCCGCGGGCGGTCAGGCGTGCGGCGGGGCGGACCGACGCCGATCGCGCGCGCCCCGGTCGGGGGGACGCCGGCAGGGCGCGCGCGCCCGGCGTACGACGGGAGGTCAGGTAGGGATCGACTGTCATGGTGCTCATGCTGCCTCCCGGGTGTGACAGAAACGAACGGGTGTTCGTTCGAACGCTTGTACGACGTTGTACCCCGCAGGCACGACACAATCAACAATCTTCGAACAGGTGTTTGATCGTGTCGCGGTTCGGCGCTACCGTCCCCGGCAGACGAGCAGGTAAGAGAGGAGCCCGCTGATGGCCGAGGTCCACGAGATCCCGGACGGCCCGCCCGACGCCAGCGGCCTGACCGCGCGGCAGCGGCGCGTGCTCGAGGTGATCCGCGACGCCGTGGAGCGCCGGGGCTACCCGCCCAGCGTGCGGGAGATCGGCGAGCAGGTCGGCCTGGCCAGCGCGAGCTCGGTGCACCACCAGCTCGCGACGCTGGAGAAGAAGGGCTTCCTCCGCCGCGACCCCAACCGCCCGCGGGCGATCGAGGTCTTCTCCCCCACTCACACCGCCGACGAGGCCGACATCCGGGCCGCGCGCCCCACTCCGACGTACGTGCCGGTGGTCGGGCGGATCGCCGCCGGCGGCCCGGTGCTGGCCGAGGAGCTGGTCGAGGACGTCTTCCCGCTGCCCCGCGAGCTGGTCGGCGAGGGGACGCTGTTCCTGCTCAAGGTGGTCGGCGACTCGATGATCGACGCGGCCATCGCCGACGGCGACTGGGTGGTCGTACGCCAGCAGCCCAACGCCGACAACGGCGACATCGTGGCGGCCATGATCGACGGCGAGGCCACGGTCAAGACCTTCAAGCGCAAGGACGGCCACGTCTGGCTGATGCCGCACAACGCCGCGTTCCAGCCGATCGACGGGGACGAAGCGACCGTTTTGGGACGGGTGGTCACGGTGTTGCGAAAGATCTAGCGCCGGCAGGCTTGCGCGTCGAAGATCACCGGCGGACCATGTGCCCTACGCACCGTAGCAACCCAGACACGCTCGGTGACTAGTAGGGGTGACCTATGCATCGGATCGAAGTTGCGTATGACTTCGCTCTGCCCCGCGAAGAGCTGTGGGCGTTCATCACCACGCCGTCCAACTGGACCGGCTACTGGCCGGGGGTGACCCGCGTCGAGGACCCGATCCTCGACCCGTGGCCGACCATCGGCAACCGCACCACGCTGCACATGAAGCTGGTCGGCGTGAACCGCCCGCTCACCATGAACGTGACGCGCGTCGTACCCGGCCGCATGCTCGGCTACCTCTCGCGCCAGCCCGGCCTCCCGGACGCCGAGTTCGAGCTGCAGCTCGCGAGCAGCGGCGCCGGCACGCGCTACCGCATCTGCATCGAGTACCAGCCGCGCCGCGGACCCGCCCGCCTCTTCGACCGCTACGTCGTGTCGACCGTCGTACGCCGGCACGTGCGCCGCACGCTGCACAACCTCGGCGAGATCCACGGGCAAGTCCCGCAACTGGCCACCAGCCCTGCCCTGGCCTAGTACCGTCGGACGGTATGGGGCGGGTAGAGGTCGCGCACGAGATTCCGGTCCCGCGCACCGAGGCGTGGGACTACATCACCTCGCCCGACAACTGGCTCGACTACTGGCCCGGACTCGCCTCGATCGGTGAGGTCCCCGAGGGCTGGCCGAGCTCCGGCCAGTCCATCGACCTGGTCATGCACGTCGTCGGCAGCGACCGCCCGGTGCACCTCGACCTCGACACGGTCATGCCGTACCGGATGCTCGCCTACCGCAGCCGGCAGAAGGGCCTGGCCGACGGCACCTTCGAGCTGCACTTCGCCGACACCGGCACCGGCACGAAGTACCGGATCTGCATCGCGTTCGAGCCGCGCCGCGGCCTGCTCGGCGTACTCGACCGGCTGGTCGTCGCGCCCGTGATCCAGCGCGACCTGCGCCGCACGATGCACAACCTCGACAAGGTGTTCGCGCGCCGCGGTCAGAGGGCAGAGCCTTCGCTGGACTAGCGTGAGCACCCACGCCCCAGCAGGAGGTAGCACGTGACCAGCGACATCCCGGGCACACCCGCGCCGGCCGACGACCGGCCGGTGCCCAGCCCGTTCGGCGACAGCGGTACGCCGACCACGCGCAAGTTCCCCGGTTTCGGCGGCGCCGGCGGCTCCGGCCTCCCGAAGTGGGCCTGGCCGGTGGGCATCGTCGTCCTCGTCCTGCTGCTGGTCGTGCTGCCGCTGGTCAAGGGCTACAACGACATGGTCAACAAGGACGAGTCCGTGAAGACGGCCTTCTCCAACGTCGACGTCGCGATGCAGCGCCGCCTCGACCTGATCCCCAACCTCGCGGCGTCCGCGAAGGCGATCCTCAAGCAGGAGCAGGAGGTCTTCGGCACGATCGCCGAGGCGCGCGCCCGCTACGGCGGCACGACCGACCCGAACGCGAAGATCGAGGCGTCGAACCAGATGGAGAGCGCGTTCTCGCGCCTGCTGGTGATCATCGAGCAGTACCCGCAGCTGCGCAGCAGCGAGACCATCCGCGACCTCATGACCGAGCTGTCCGGCTCGGAGAACCGCATCTCGCAGGCACGCCGCGACTTCAACGACGTCGCGCAGGACTACAACAAGACGATCCGGCGCTTCCCGCGCAGCATGATGGCCGGGATGTTCGGCTTCGAGCGCGCTGAGCTGTTCGTCGCGCGCCCCGGCGCCGACCAGCCGCCGCCGGTCGACCTGAGCACCTCCTAGTGCCGCTGGCCCTACGCCGGACCGCGCTGCTGCTGGTCGCGCTGCTCGGCCTGCTGTTCGTCGGCGCGGCGGGTGCCGCGGCGGCGCCGGTGTTCCCGGAGCAGACCGGCTTCGTCGTCGACGCCGCGAACGTCGTACCGGACGGCGCACAGGCGCAGGTCGAGGCGCGCCTGGCGCAGTACGCCGACGCGGCGCGCAAGACGGTGCTCGTCGGCGTGGTGCCCGACCTCGGCGGCGCGAGCATCGACGACTACGCGAACGACCTGTTCGACAAGTGGCACCCGCGCAACGAGGGCGACCCCGGCGTCATCGTGGTCATCGCGATGGCCGAGCGGCAGATGCGCATCGAGGTCGGCACGCCGCTGCAGGGCGACCTGGTCGACGCCGAGGCCGGGCGGATCATCCGCGACGTCATGCGGCCGCAGATGCAGGCCGGCGACGTCGGCGGCGCGATCTCCGGCGCGGTCGAGGCGATCATCGACCAGCTCGGCGGCGACACCGGCCAGGCGCTCGCCGTACCGACGCGCCGCGTCTCCGGGGACGGCAACCCGGGCGGGTGGGTCGCGCTGATCTTCGTCGGGCTCATGCTCATGGGCGTCTTCGGCTCCTTCCTGGGCCGGCGCCGTGGCGTCTCCTCGGACTGGATGTGGCTGCCGATCCTGCTGGGCAGCGGCCACCGCGGTGACGGCGGGTGGAGCGGCGGCTCGTCGGGCGGCGGCTTCGGCGGCGGGGGCGGGTTCAGCGGCGGCGGCTTCGGCGGCGGCGCGAGCGGCGGAGGTGCCAGCGGTGGTTGGTAAGCCCCTGACCGCGAAGCAGCTCGACCGCATCAAGGCGGCCGTGGACGCCGCCGAGCGCTACGCCGGCCTGCAGTTCACGGTCTTCGTCGGCGGCGTCGAGGCCGACCCGCGCGCGTACGCCGAGCAGCTGATGGGCGAGCTCGGCCTGCTGACGCGCCCGGCGGTGCTGATCCTGGTCGCGCCCCCGCAGCAGCGCTTCGAGATCGTCACCGGCACCGAGGCGCAGGACCGGCTCACCGACGACATGTGCCGCATCGTCGCGGCGAACATGTCCGCGAGCTTCGCCGTCGGCGACCTCACCGGCGGCATCCGCGAAGGCCTGCGCCTGCTCGCCCAGTACGCCGGCCCCGGCGTCGAGGACCCGAGGGCCGAGCTCCCCGACGTACTCCACGGCCAGGCCGGGGGCTAGAAGCCCGGCGGGTCGTCGGGTCTCGTCCAGTCGCGGCGCAGGGGCTGGGGCGGCAGCGGTACGCCGGGCTTGCGCAGGGCCGCGAAGCCGAGCACGCCCTTCTGCGCGAGCAGGACGACGGCGAGGAAGCCGAGCACCGAGCCGACGACGCCGACCCAGCCGATGTCCGCCTTCGCCGACGCCCACAGCGAGGTCGGGATGACCATCACGCCGAGGATCAGCCCGGTGAAGCGCGCGGTCGGCGCGCCGACGGCGATGCTGACCGCGTTGCCGACGCCGATCGCGGTCAGCGCGGCGCCGGCCAGGCAGAGCAGGTAGCCGGTGCCGAGCAGCGCCTCGTCGTCGAGCAGGCGCCGGCCGGCGAGGACCAGCTGGATGCCCGGTACGGCGAGCAGCGCGAGGACGACGCACACGGCGGCCGTGCGCCAGGTCTGGTTCACGCGGGCGCGACGGCGTACTCGGCGACGAGGGCGGCGAGCTGCGGCGAGACGCGCGCCTTGATGACGGTGCCCTCCTCGACGTGGTCCTCGCTGATCAGCTCGCCGTCGTTGTGCAGGCGCGAGACCAGGTCGCCGCGCGAGTAGGGCAGCAGCACCATGATCTCGATCTCCGGCCGCGGCAGGTCCTGCTCGAGCGCGCCGACCAGCTCGGCCAGCCCCTCGCCGGTCTTCGCGGAGACGTAGACGGCGTGCTTCTCGCGGCGCTTGAGCCGGCCGAGCACCAGCTCGTCGGCGACGTCGGTCTTGTTGACCACGATCAGCTCGCGGACGTCGCCCGCGCCGATCTCGGCGAAGACCTCGCGCACCGCGGCGATCTGGCTCTCCGGGTCGGGATGCGAGCCGTCGACGACGTGCAGGATCAGGTCGCTCTTCGCGATCTCCTCGAGCGTCGACTTGAACGCCTCGACCAGCTGGTGCGGCAGGTGGCGCACGAAGCCGACGGTGTCGGTGAGCGTGAAGCTCCGGCCGTCGGGCAGCTCGGCCCGGCGTACCGTCGGGTCGAGGGTGGCGAAGAGCGCGTTCTCGACGAGCACGCCCGCGCCGGTGAGGCGGTTGAGCAGCGAGCTCTTGCCGGCGTTGGTGTAGCCGGCGATCGCGACGCTCGGCACCTGGTTGCGCACCCGCTCCTGGCGCTTCGTGTCGCGCACGATCGCCATCTCCTTGATCTCCTTGCGGAGCTTCGCCATGCGGCTGCGGATCCGGCGGCGGTCGGTCTCGATCTTCGTCTCGCCCGGTCCGCGGGTGCCGATGCCGCCACCGCCGGCGACCCGGCCGCCGCGCTGGCGCGACATCGACTCGCCCCAGCCGCGCAGCCGCGGCAGCAGGTAGGTGAGCTGCGCGAGCTCGACCTGCGCCTTGCCCTCCCGGCTGGTCGCGTGCTGGGCGAAGATGTCGAGGATCAGCGCGGTGCGGTCGATGACCTTCACCTTCACGACGTCCTCGAGCTGGCGCAGCTGCCCGGGTGTCAGCTCGCCGTCGAGGATGACGGTGTCCGCTCCGGTCGACACGACGATGTCGCGCAGCTCCTTCGCCTTCCCGCTGCCGATGTACGTCGCGGGGTCCGGTCGCTGGCGTCGCTGGATGACGGCTTCGAGGACCTCGGAGCCGGCCGTCTCGGCGAGCGCCTGCAGCTCGAGCATCGAGTTGGCGACGTCGTCCGGCGTCCCCTCGGTCCACACGCCGGCCAGCACGACGCGCTCGAGGCGCAGCTGGCGGTACTCGACCTCGCTGATGTCCTCGAGGTCGGTGCGGATGCCGGCGATCCGGCGCAGGGCTTGCCGATCCTCGAGGTCAAAGCCTTCGCCTTCGATCTCGTGGAACTCGAACGTGGTGTCGGTGGGCTCGCTCATCTCCCCCATGGTGTCACCCGACCACCGCGGCTACACCTGGATTGCCGTTCGGATTGCCCGGCGGGTTGTCCGGGAAAGAGATCGGCATGGCCCGCTACGTAGACGACGAGTACATCGCCCCTGCCGTGCCCGTGCGTCCGGTGACCGAGGAGGTCGTGGTCTCGCACGAGGCCACCACCGTCGAGGACACCGGCCCCAACCTGCCCTGGCTGATCGGCATCGTGCTGGCCGCGTGCGCCGTGATCCTGATCGCCGCGCTGGCCTGGTGGGCGAACGACGACGACGAGGTCAACCAGACCAACGTCGTCCCGGGCAACAACCCGTCGCCGACCGTCTTCATCAACCCGGGTACGCCGTACCCCGCGCCGGTCGTGCCGGCGCCGCAGGCGCCGCCGGGTGACACGACCGTGAACAACGAGACCAACAACTACTACAACACCCCGCCGCCGGCGGAGGCGTCAGCCAGCTAGGCCTGGCTGCTCGCGATCACCGAGGCGGACGCGACTTCGCCGGCCGCCTCCAGCAGTGCCGCGCACTCGGTGCGCTCCGACTCGTCGAGCACGCGCCACGCGCGCGCCGCGAGCCTGTCGGTGATCTCCTCCGAGGCGTCGTACTTCGCCCGGTGCTCCTCGACGTCGGGGTGCGGCTCGGGGTAGCCGAAGAACGCCGCGTTGCCCGGGCCGCCGCCGAGCAGCACCGCCTGGTACGGCGTCACGCCGGACGCAAGCACGGCAATCCCGTGGCAGCCCATCCGGTACTCGCGCAGCGCGAAGGCCAGCTGCCCGAGCCGCTCGACCGGGTCGGTCGGCAGTGGCTGCGCCTTCCACCCGGCGAAGAGCGGGATGCCGTCGATCGGCGCGTCGGCGACCACCTTCGCGAGCAGCTCGCCGAGCCGCTCGACACCCTCGGCCTTCGACAGGTGGTTGCGGGACCACGACGCGTTGATGTCGAGGTAGTGCTTGACCATCTCCTCGGGGGTGAGGATCGCGCGGGCCCGGTCCCAGCCGTTCGCGACGTACTCGAGCGGGAAGAAGACGAAGGCGGCAGCCACCGGCGCGGGCCCGCCGTCGCCGAGCACCCCACCGCGGCCGAGCATGTACGTGCCCCAGCCGCCCGTGCCGAGCTCCTTGCCCTTGGCCTTGGCCTCCTGGCTCATCATGAAGTTGCCGCCGAGCTGGCCGATCCGGTTCTTCACCGAGCGTGCGAACTGCTCTGCCGTCATAGGAGCTCTCCGTCGGCGACGAGTACTGCGGGTCCGGTCAGGTACACGTGGTCGTCCGCACGCCAGTCCACCACAAGCTCCCCACCGGGTACGCCGACGGTCACCCTGCGCTCGGCTCCTCTTCGCAACACCGAACCAACCGCCGCCGCACAGGCTCCGGTCCCGCAGGACCGGGTCTCTCCGACGCCCCGCTCCCACACCCGCAGCTGGATCGACGTGCTGGAGTTGATCTGGACGAACTCCACGTTCGTGCCGCCTAGCCACTCTGCGTCAAGGGCGGCGCCCACAGCGGCGACTGGCGCAGTGGTCGTGTCATCGGTGAACAGGACGACGTGGGGGTTGCCCATCGAGACGGTCACGCCGCCGTCGGGCAGCTCTTCGATGTCCCTCGGCGTGCCCATGTCGACGGTCACCGTGCCGTCGTCGTGCAGCCAGACCGCCTTGTCCCCGTCGCGCGTCGCGATGGTCAGCTGGTCGGCGTCGACGAGTCCTTCGTGCTGGAGGAAGAGCGCGTAGACGCGGATCCCGTTGCCGCACATCTCGGCGACCGACCCGTCGGCGTTGCGGTAGTCCATGAACCACTCGGCGCCGGAGTCGTGGTCGGCGTGCTTCGTCCGCACGACCCGCAGGATCCCGTCGGCCCCGACCCCCGTCCGCCGGTCACAGATCCACGCAACCTGCGCATCACTCAGCTGAAGGACCCCATCGGGATCAGGCAGCAGCACGAAGTCGTTCCCCGTCCCATGCCCCTTCACAAACCGCATCCACCGATCGTAAATGAAGACTTATGCGCCCTCAGCGCACATAAGTCTTCAAGATCGCGATGTCCGTGCACAGATGCCCGGCAGCCACTGGTGACCGGCTCTTGCGCAGGCCAACGTCTAGTCGTGCAAGACCTACGAGCGCTGGCAAAGAAGCAGTACGGCCACTTCAGCCGAGCAGACGCGCTGCGGCTCGGCGTCAGCGACAAGATGCTGGCGACAGGTGTCGTACGTGGCCAGTGGGTACGTGCATTCCGCAACGAGTACGTCCTGCCCGACGCCGGCCCGCTGGGGCGGATCCGCGCAGCGCTGACGTACGCGGGAAGCGGAGCTGTTGTGAGCCACAACTCCGCCCTCTTGCTGCTGGGTTTTGCCACTGCGCAGCAGGACGTCCTTCACGTGACGATCCCGAGCACAAGGCGGGTCACCCCGCAGCCAGGACTGAAGATCCATGTCAGTGCACTGTCGGCAGGCGTTCAAGTCATCACGCGCAGTGGGATGGCGTGCACCTCTCTGGAACGGTCGCTGCTCGACACGGCAAGAGATGGCAGCTGGAGCGACGCTGAGGCGCTGCTCTGCTCGGCCGTTCAGCAGGGACGCACAACTGCTCAACGGCTCGGCAAGGCGATGTCAGACGTCAGGCTTCGGAACGCGCGGTTGCTGGGGCTGATCGGGTTGATCGCGGCCGGCGCGCAATCAGGCGGTGAGACGGAGTTCGTTCGGTTGTGCCGACGCGGGCGCTTGCCAAGCCCACAGCTACAAGTGGCGTACGTGGGGACCGACGGGATGACGCGTCATGCCGACGCGGGGTGGCCGTTGCACGGGGTCTATGTCGAGATCGACGGAAGGCTTGGGCACTTCGATGTCGTCGGGTGGGGCAAGGACAAACTGCGCGACAACGAGGTGGCGATAGCGCAGGAGGGCATCGTGCTTCGGTACACCCTGCGTCAGCTCCGAGACCAACCTCACATCGTCCTTCGCCAGTTGCGCAGTTGTCTTTTTCCGATCTTGAAGACTTATGCGCGCTGACGGCAGATAAGTCTTCGGAGTCAGCGGTCGGGGGTGGTCATGCCGGGGACGGCCCAGCCCAGCGACCGGCCGAGCATCCATCGTGCCTGGTCTGCGGCTTGCGGGGGGCTGAAGAGGTAGCCGTGCGCGCGGTCGGCGCCGAGCTCGCACAGGCGCGCGCCCTCCGTCCAGGTCTCCACACCCTCGGCCACGACGATCAGGTTGCGCTTGTGCGCGAGCCGGATGATCGCCTCGGCCACCTCGTCGCCTTCGATGTCGTGGCCGGCGCCGCGCACGAACCGCTGGTCGAGCTTCACGGCGTCGAACGGCACCCGCGACAGCGACGGCAGCGCGGAGTACCACCCACCGACGTTGTCGACCGCCAGCAGTACGCCGGCCTCGTGCAGCTGCCGGAGTACGTCGATGCCGACGATGTCGTTGTCGAGCAGGTCGTGCTCGCTGACCTCGATGCCGAGGGTCCGGTCCGGCAGCTCGGCCGCGTGCACCAGCTCGAGGATCCACTCGGCGAAGTCCGGCTGCGTGAGCTCGACGGCCGACACGTTGGCCCACAGCTCGCAGCGACGGCCCGGTGACTCGTGCAGCGACTGCCACTCGTGAGCCTCGCGCAAGCATTCCTCGACCACCCAGCGGCCGATGCTGACGATCAGGTCGGTGCCGATCGCGGTCGAGAGGAACTCGCGCGGTTCGAGCAGTCCGCGCTCCGGATGCTGCCAGCGCAGCAGCGCCTCCATACCGGTGATCTCGCCCGAGGTCAGGTCGATCTGCGGCTGGTAGTGGAGCGCGAACTCGTTCCTCGCGACCGCCCACTGGAGAGCGCTGATCAGGCTCATGTCCACGTTGCCCACCGTCTGGTGCTCCCGTCCCTTTGTAGTCGAACTATGCGCTGCCGTTCGAAGAGCAGCCATGGTTCGAAGGGACTATTAGGTCACCAGGTCCATGATGCGCCTCGGGTCGCTGTCGGCGGGGAGCCACGTGATGCGCGGGTCGCGCCGGAACCACGACAGCTGCCGGCGTACGTAGCGCTTCGTCGCCTGCACCGTGCGCTCACGCGCTGTCGCCTCGTCGTACTCGCCGTCGAGGAAAGCGAGCACCTGGTGGTAGCCGAGCGCGCGGCGCGCGGTCACGCCCTCACGCAGCCCGTCGTCGGCAAGCGCACGGACCTCGTCGACCAGACCGGCGGCCCACATGCGGTCCACACGCTGTGCCAGCCGCGCGTCGAGCGCGTCGAGGTCCATCTCCAGGCCGATCGCGCTGACCTGGTACGCCGTGCGGTAGTCGGTCATCTCCCCCGGTGCCGAGAACGGCTCGCCGGTGAGCTCGATCACCTCGAGCGCGCGGACGGTACGCCGACCGTTGGCCGGGTCGATCCGCGCGGCCGCGACCGGGTCGCGCGACAACAGCTCCGCGTGCAGCGCCGGCGCGCCCTCGGTCGCCAGCCGCGCCTCGAGCGCCGCGCGCAACGCGGGGTCCGTCCCCGGGAACTCGAGCTCGTCGAGCGCCGCGCGCAGGTAGAGGCCCGACCCGCCGACGAACACCGGCGTCACGCCGCGCGCATCCAGCGCAGCTATGCACTCGCGGGCCAGCTCCTGGTACGCCGCCGCGGTCGACGTCTCGCGCACGTCGAGGACGTCGAGCAGGTGATGCGTGACGCCCCCGCGCTCGTCGACGGGCAGCTTCGCCGTGCCGATGTCCATGCCGCGGTAGAGCTGCATCGAGTCGGCGTTGACCACCTCGCCGCCGAGCGCGCGCGCCACGTCGATGCCGAGCGCGGACTTGCCGGTCGCGGTCGGCCCGACGATCGCGACGATCCTCAAGCGCGGACCCACGTCGCGACGACGTACCCGACGCCGTACGGCGCGGAGTCGTGCAGCAGCTCGCCGCGCCACGGGCCGGGCAGAGAGCCGACGACATCCCACGCCGCCTTGCCGGCGACCATCAGCTCGTCCGCGAGAACGTGATCGAGCGCCGGGGGGACGCCGGCGCCCAACGCCGCCGCTAGGGCGGCGTCGACCTCTTCCGCCCTCTCGTCGACGAAGCCCGGCGCCTTCTCGGTGCGCTTGGCGGTCCCGTCGCCCAGGCACAGCACGCCGACGCGGTCACCCAACGCCTGCACCTCGTCGGCGAGCTGTTCGGGGTTGGCGCCGGGGCCGACGGCAAAGCCCTGTCGGTCGCCGGTCCAGCCCGTGCGTTGCAGCAGCCACGCACCGATCGTGAGGGACAGCGGCAGGATCGGCCGGCCGGCGCAGACGCGCGGTCCGAGCGGGATCACGACGTCGACGCCGTAGGGCCGGAGCGAGCCGCTGTCGGCGCTCGAGTACGCCGACGTCTCGGGTCCAGTGCCGAGCACCAGGACGACCTCCGGCTCGGTCGCGAGCATCGTCGCCACCGCCGCGTCGCACGCAGCACGCAGGTCGTCGAGCTCCCCCGCCGCACCGGCGGCGACGTCCGGGACGAGCAGCGGTGGATGCGGGCAGAACGCGACCGCGACGACGGTCACACCCGCAGCGTCGGCATGCCCAACCCGACACCCACCGGCTCGGGCTCCGGCACGTTCCGCGCCCGGTGCGAGATCAGCGGCCCGTCGGCGATCAGGTGGTGCGGCGCGGCGTACGTGACGACCGTCTCGACGAAATCACCCGGCCGCACGCCGTCGGCGGCCGCGAAGTGCACGAGCCGGTTGTCGCGCGCGCGCCCCGAGAGCCGCAGCGTCTCGGCGTCCTTGCGCCCCTCACCTACTGCGACCAGCACCTCGACCTGCTTGCCGACCTGCGCGCGGTTCTCCGCCCACGCCGTCTCCTCGACGGCGAGCACCAGCCGGTCGTAGCGCTCCTGCACGACCGCCTTCGGCACCTGCTCGTCGTACGACGCCGCCGGCGTGCCCGGGCGCGTGGAGTACTGGAACGTGAACGCGCTCGCGAACCGCGCCTCCTCCACCACCGACAGCGTGTCGGCGAAGTCGGCCTCGGTCTCGCCCGGGAAGCCCACGATGACGTCGGTCGTGATCGCGCACTCCGGCATCGCGGCGCGGATCTTGGACACGATGCCGAGGTAGCGCTCCCGCCGGTAGGAGCGCTGCATGCGCTTGAGCACCGCGTCGGACCCGGACTGCAGCGGCAGGTGCAGCTGCGGCATGACGTTGGGCGTCTCCGCCATCGCGTCGATCACGTCGTCGGTGAAGTGCGCCGGGTGCGGCGACGTGAAGCGCACGCGCTCCAGCCCATCGATCCGGCCGCACGCGCGCAGGAGCGACGCGAAGGCACCGCGGTCGCCGAGGTCGGAGCCGTAGGAGTTCACGTTCTGGCCGAGCAGCGTCACCTCGACGACGCCCTCGTCGACCAGCGCCTGCACCTCGGCGAGGATGTCGCCGGCCCGGCGGTTGCGCTCGCCGCCGCGCAGCGACGGCACGATGCAGAACGTGCACGTGTTGTTGCAGCCCACGCTGATCGACACCCACGCGGCGTACGACGACTCACGTCGCGTCGGCAGCGACGACGGGAACACCTCGAGCGCCTCGAGGATCTCGACCTGCGCCTCCTCGTTGTGCCGCGCGCGCTCGAGCAGGACCGGCAGGGAGGCGAGGTTGTGCGTGCCGATGACGACGTCGACCCACGGCGCGCGGTCGACGATCGTGCCGCGGTCCTTCTGTGCGAGGCAGCCGGCGACCGCGATCTGCATGCCCGGCTTCGCGGCCTTCACCGGTCGCAGCTGGCCGAGGTTGCCGTAGAGCCGGTTGTCGGCGTTCTCCCGCACCGCGCACGTGTTGAACACGACGACGTCCGCCGTGTCCCCCGGAAGCACCGGGGCGTAGCCGGACGCGTCGAGCACGCCCGAGAGCCGCTCGGAGTCGTGCGCGTTCATCTGGCAGCCGTAGGTGATGACTTCGTACGTGCGGGTCACCGGGAAAGGGTATCCGCCGGGCTCAGTGGCCCTCGGGCTCCCCACCCTCACCGCGCGAGAAGGCGATCGCCGCGATGGCTGCGACCAGCATCGCGCCGAGCGCGGTGGCCATCTCGGTCGACGAGGACTTCTTCTCCTTGGTGTCCGACTCGGAGACCGGCGCGCCGTGCGGCGACTCACCCGGCGGCTTCAGCGCAGCCAGCGCGACCCGGGTCACCTCCGGCACGCGGTCCTGCGTCGTGCCGTCGCAGAGGTCGACGTTGCCGTCACCCTTGCGGTCGAACACGATCACCGGGCCCTTCTCGAGCACGATGCCGCACCCCGCGGCCCCGGCCGGCGACGCGACCCGCGGGTGCTCGCCCGGCTCGCCCTTGACCACCGTCTCGACGTCGACCGTGTAGGCGTAGGCGAGCGAGCCCTGCGCGTCGGTCGGCGCGAGCTGCGTGATCTCGGTGATCGTGCCGGAGTAGACCTTGGCCGACTCGCGTGCGTGCTGGGCGGTGTCGGCCGCGACGCAGGAGCACGCCCACGACGTCCCGCCGACGACCGGGACCAGCCCGGCGGTCAGGGCAGCGGTGGCGAGGAGACGGGCGGCCAGCCGAGAGCTCATGCCCCTAGTCTCACCCACCCGGGGAACCGGACAAAGCACGCCGCGCCGGAGGACTGGGCCGGGTCCGTGCCGAAACGGGTGCGATGCGCCGCAGCCCGCTCCTCGTCCTGACCGCCTGCCTGCTCGTCGGTACGGCGGCCAGCTCGCTCGGCGCGCCCGTCCGCAAGCCGGCGCCGAAGCTGCCCTACCTGGTCGGCGCCGCCAGCCGCGACATCACGCCGGTCGGTCCGGTCAACCTCGGCGGCTTCGGCCTCGGCGACGGCTCGGTGCTCCCCGAGGACCTGGTCGGCAGCGGCAACGTCGGGCAGGCGAAGAAGGAGCGGATCCGCACGCGGGCCATCGTCTTCGACGACGGCGTGAAGGCGATCGCCATCGCAACGGTCGAGACGCAAGGCATGTTCGCGGTGTACCAGGACGGCAAGTACGGCCTGCTCGACATGGCCAACGCGGTCGCCAAGGCCATCCCGCGGCTGCCGGCCGACCGCATCATCATCGCGGCCGACCACACCCACTCCGGCCCGGACACGATCGGCGTCTGGGGCGGCGTGCCGCCGACGTACCTCGAGCACATCAAGACGCAGACGGTGGCGGCCATCAAGGCGGCGTACGCCGCGCGCAAGCCGGCCCGGATCCGCAGCGGGCACAGCGACGCGAGCGACCTGATCTACAACCAGTCCTGCAGCGAGGCGCTCAACCAGGACGAGGAGCCGGCGTACCCCGGCCCCGAGCTGTGCGCGACGCCGGGCAAGGACGGCATCGTCCGCGTGCTCCAGGCGACCGACGCCAAGGGCAAGGTCATCGCGACCTACATGGCCTTCGCCGCGCACGCGACCGCCGGCGGTGGTGACGGCCTGCACGGCGACTGGCCGCAGTTCGTCTCCGACGCGATGACGGCCACGTACGGCGGCACCGGCATCGCCATGGTCGGCGCGCTCGGCGGCACGCAGCCGTGCCGCGCGGCCTGCGCGTTCACCAAGCCGGAAAACCCGGGCTACGCGCTCAAGGACCGGCGTTCGCAGATCACCACCAACTACATGGCGCACGTCGCGTTGGCGCTGGCCGACTCGATCCCGGTCATCGGGCCGGTCGACGGCACGCGCACCTTCATCCGCGAGCCGATCACCGGGCCCGCGGTCATCGGCCTGTTCACCCTCGGCCACCACCTCGGCACCAAGCTGCTGCGCAGCCACGAGAACCCGTGGGTCGTCGGCGAGACCATCCGCACGGTCGTGTCGACCGCGCGCGTCGGCGGCGTCCTCTTCGTCGCCACGCCGGGCGAGGGCTTCGACGCGATCGGCACCGGCGTCCGGGCCGCGGTCACCGACGAGGAGATGGTCGTCCAGCTCGGGCTGGCCAACGACCAGCTCGGCTACCTCATCGCCCCGGTCCAGTACGTGCCGATCATCGCGGCGCAGGTCGCGGTCAACGACAACATCATCTTCAACGTCTCGCCGACGATCGGCGACCACGTGATGTGCACGAGCATCAACAACGCGATCCGGTTGCGGTTCACACCGGTGCTCTCGCCGCAGTGCGTCCCCTACACGCAGCTCGACAGCATGGGCGACCCCATCGCCGCCCTCCCCATCGGCGGCATCATTCCCCCGTAACCCCCTGTGTGGGGTGGGGCTAGAGCTCTTCGCGCGAGAGCAGTACGGCGAGCAGCGCCGCGCCGAGCGCGATGACCAGCCCCGCCGCGGGGTCGACCCAGCTGTGGCGCTCCGCGAGTGCTGTCCCGGCGACCGTCACCGCGGCCAGGCCGGCACCCACCGCGGACAGCCAGGAGTCGGCCAGGAGCGCCTGGCTGCCGATCTCCTTGGCGACCCGCCGCTTCCACCGGCTCAGCGAGGTCAGCGCCACGACCGAGAGCCCGGCCAGCACCGCACCCGCCTGCACCTCGTGCCCCGCCGCGTCGCCGAGGAGCCGGTGCACGCTCTCGGCGCCGGTGGCCATCGCGACGACGAACATGCCCGTGGTCACCACACGCAGGGCCAGCCGCTCCCGGCCCGGCGCGGGCGCCTCGTGGCGCAGCGCGTGCCGGAAGTGGAGGACGAGCACGGTCGACGCGGCACCATCGAGCAGCCCGATGGCACCGAGGGCGACGAGCGAGAGGCTGTGGTCACGCAGTCCGAGGACGACGGCCGCCGTACTGGCCACCGCGGTCCAGACCACCGACGCGACCGACGCCCGTAGCCCGGCGAGCAGGCCGGAGCTCCGGTCGGTCAGAACTCCTCGCGCTGGGGGCGGGTGACGCGCATCAGGGTGATGCCGCCGATCAGCACCAGTACGCCGAGCAGGCCGGCGATGACGACCTGCAGCGTCGACAAGCCGCTCTCGTCACCGGCGGCGACGTCCAGCGACGGCGCGGGGCTCTCCGGCTCGGACTCGACCGGCGCCGCCGTCGTCGCCGACGGGGACGGGCTGGCCGACAGCGACAACGTGATCGACGGGATCGGCGACGGCGACGCGGTCGGGCTCTTGCTCGGCGACTTGCTCGGCGACGGGGTCGGCGACTTGCTCTTCGTCGGCGTCGGTTTCGGCGTGGGTTTCGGGTTCATGGCGTCGCGGATGTACTGCGCCCGCACGTTGACGTTGGACTGCGTCGTGCCGTCGCAGTGGCTCACCGCGCCCTCGGTCAGCTCGACGACGAGGGTGCGGCCGCCCTTGGCCAGGACCGCGCCGCACTGCGTCGCGTTGTCCGTGAACGTGGCCACGTCGCGGGGGCTGGAGACGCCGTTCTTGATGTTGTCCGAGACCGCGAACGTGTAATAGGTCGTCTTGCCGTCGTCGGAGACCTGCTTGTCGGTCACTGTCGCGATGTAGATGAACTTGCCGTGCTTGGCGGCGTCCTCGTAGCGGGCCCGGTCGCTCGGGTAGCTGCGGCAGGTGCAGGCCCACGACACGCCCGACATGATCGGCACGATGCCGCCCGTCAGGAGGGCGAGCGCGACCAGCCGCGCGGCGAGGCGTTTCATGTGCACACGGTAACTACTTGGCGTACTCGGTCGCACGCGACTCGCGAACAACAGTGACGCGGATCTGTCCCGGATAGGTGAGCTCGTCCTCGATCTGCTTGGCGATGTCCCGGGCGATCACCTGGGCCTGGAGATCGTCCACCTGGTCGGGGAGCACCATGACCCGGATCTCCCGGCCGGCCTGCATGGCGAAGACCTTGTCGACGCCGTCCTTGCCGGAGGCGATCTCCTCGACCCGCTCCAGCCGCTTCACGTACGACTCGAGGCTCTCCCGGCGGGCACCCGGGCGACCGCCGGAGATGCCGTCGGCGGCCTGGGTGAGCACCGCCTCGACGGTCCGCTGCTCGACCTCGCCGTGGTGGCTCTCGATGGCGTGGACGACGTCCTCGTTCTCGCCGTACTTCCGGGCGATCTCGGCGCCGATCAGCGCGTGGCTGCCCTCGACCTCGTGGGTGAGCGCCTTGCCCAGGTCGTGCAGCAGCGTGCAGCGCTTGAGCAGCGGCACGTCCATGCGCAGCTCGGCCGCCATCATGCCGGCGATGTGCGCCGCCTCGACCAGGTGGCGGAGCACGTTCTGCCCGTACGACGTCCGGTACTTCAGCCGCCCGAGGAGCCGGATCACCTCTTCGTGCATCTCGCTGATGCCGACCTCGACGAGGGCGTCCTCGCCGGCCCGGACCACGAGGGTCTCCACCTCGGTCTTGGAGCGCTCGTACATCTCCTCGATCCGCTGCGGGTGGATCCGGCCGTCCAGGACCAGCTTCTCGAGGGTGAGCCGGCCGACCTCCCGGCGCACCGGGTCGAAGCAGGAGAGCAGGACCGCCTCGGGGGTGTCGTCGATGATCAGGTTCACGCCGGTGATCGACTCGTAGGCGCGGATGTTGCGGCCCTCGCGGCCGATGATCCGGCCCTTCATGCCGTCGTCGGGCAGGTGCAGGACGCTGACCACGCTCTCCGACGTCTGCTCGCTGGCCACGCGCTGGATGGCCATCGTGACGATCTTGCGGGCGCGCTCCTCGCCGGTCTCCTTCGCCTCCGCCTCGATCTCGCGGACGATCAGCATCGCCTCGCGCTTGGCCTGGCCCTCGATGCCGGCGATCAGCTCGGCCTTCGCGTCGGCCGCGGTGAGACCGGCCACGCGCTCGAGGATCTGGCGGCGCTCCTCCTCGATGTCCTGGAGCTCGGCCTTCTTCCGCGCGATCTCCTGCTCGATGACGTCGAGCTCACGGTCGCGCAGCTCGAGCCGGCGCGCTTCGCTGTCGACCCTCTCCTCGCGCTCGCCGAGGCGGGTCTCGCGGCGGTCGAGGTCGGCCCGCTGGTTGCGGAGCTCGTCGTCCGCGGCGGCCCGGGCCTCGCGGGCGGTGAGCTCGGCGGCGCTGTCGGCGCGGCGGCGGATGTCCGCGGCGTCGGCCTCGGCCCGCTCTCGGAGGCTGTCGGCGTCTCGCTCGATCCGCTCCTTGGCCGCCTGCGCGTCCTTGGTGGCGGCCTCGAGCGCGGCGCGCTCGGTGGCCAGGTCCGGGGAGTCGGCAGCGTCCGGCGTACGGCGGCCGGCGACGACCAGGCCCACGACCAGCCCGACGACGAGGGCGATGATGCCGATCACGGCTTCCATCGACCGCTCCCTCCGCCGTACCCGGGCGCACGCGTGTCAGCGCAGCGCAGTGAGTCGGCCGTGCGTCACGGCGGAGCCCGCCGGGCGAGCCGGCGGTGGCTGGTACAGCGGCGGTCAGTCGCCGGGTTGTGTGAACGGTCGTCGGTTCGTGGATGTCGCTATGCCGTGCACCGCGTGACGCGGACGAAACAACTCACTCACCGCAACCTAGGTCGCCGTGTCGGGGAGGGTCAAGGCGGGTCGGGGCGGCCGACGGGGACACGGCCGGAGCGGTTCGTGCACTTACGTCCCGAAACCAATAGGGTCCGCCGAACGTACGAAACTCGAGGAGAGTGCATGCGCAAGAGAATCCTGACCGTGACCGCCCTGGCCGCTTCGGCGACCGCCGGCACGCTCTACCTGGCGGGGCAGGCCGTCGCGTCCCCCGTCATCGAGCTCGACGAGTCCGGCTACCAGGCCATCGCCGGGATCGACGACAAGTCCGGCAACATCTTCGCGCGGCTCGACCAGCACTACGAAGGCAGCATCTACGCCGAGGTCGACCCGACGATCCCCGACGTCTTCACCAACCTCGAGGGCGTCTTCGAGCTGCCTGGCTCGCCCCCGTCGGAGCCCGCTGTGGCCAGCCTCCCGCGCATCGAGCTGCCCGAGGGCATCGAGCTCCCGGACATCGAGATCCCGGACATCGAGGACCTCCCCCAGATCCCGGACCTCGTCCTCCCCGAGTTCCCGGAGGACGACACGATCGAGGGGCCGACCCTCGAGCTCCCGGCCATCCAGCTCCCCGACTTCGACCTGCCCGAGCTGCCCGGCGGCCTGCCGGAGCTCCCGGGCGGTCTGCCGGGTGGTCTGCCGGGTCTGCCCGGTGGCGGACCCACGAGCGCGCCGGCGTTCTAGCGCCGCATCGGAAATTCGCTTGGCCGAAGGCCACCCGGGCGTACCCTGGGTGGCCTTCGGCATGTCGTGCCGGCGAGGAGAGGGAGGTGGGACACATGAGCGTCGTTGACGGCTGTCTGTCCGTCCTCCTCCTGGTGCCCGCCGCTCGTTGAGCGACCCCGGGCGCCCCCGCCTGGAAGGTCCACCCTTGATCGCACTGTCCGGCCTCGGCTGGGACGACTCCTTCGCCGATGCCTTCGCCTCGTCACTCGCCCGACCCGGGGTCGTCCCCGGCCGCGTGTCCCGGCCCGGCCGGGGCGCCTCGCTCGTGCTCACCGACTCCGGTGAGGTGCTCGCGCATGCTGCCGGCTCGTCGGCCGATGGCCGAGCCGGCGGCACGCCGGCCGTCGGCGACTGGGTCGGCGTCGACGTCTCACTCGACCCGCCGCGCCTGGCCGGTCTGCTGCCCCGGCGTACGGCGTTCACACGGCACGACACCGGCAACTCGACCGTCGAGCAGGTGCTCGCCGCGAACGTCGACACCTGCTTCCTCGTCGTCGCGCTCAACACCTGGCCCAACCTGCGCCGGCTGGAGCGCTTCCTCGCCCTCGCCTGGGAGAGCGGCGCCGCGCCGGTCGTGGTGCTGACGAAGAGCGACACCTGCCGTGACGTCGAGGCCGCTGTGGAGGCGGTCGAGTCGTGCGCGCTCGGCGTACCGGTGCACGCGATGTCGGCGGTGACCGGCGAGGGCGTCGACGCGCTGTCGGCGTACGTCGGCGGGTCGTCGACCGTGGTGTTTCTAGGCCAGTCGGGCGTCGGGAAGTCGACGCTCGTGAACCGGCTGCTCGGCATCCCCGCGATGGGCACGCAGGCGATCCGCGGTGACGGCAAGGGTCGGCACACCACGACCCACCGCGAGCTGCGCGTGCTGCCTGGTGGCGGCGTACTCATCGACACGCCGGGGCTGCGCGGCATCGGGCTGTGGGGGGCGGAGGACGGGCTCGACAAGACCTTCGCCGACGTCGAGGAGCTGGCGGCGGCGTGCCGCTTCCACGACTGCGCTCACGCGTCCGAGCCGGGGTGCGCCGTACTGGAGGCGATCGAGGAGGGCCGGCTCGAGTCGCGACGGCTGGACAGCTACCGCCACCTGCAGAAGGAGCTGCGCTCCGTCGCGCTGCGCAAGGACGCCCGGCTACGGGCACAGGCGCGCCGCGAGGCGAAGACCTTCTACCGGACGATCCGCCACCAGCCACACCGGTAGCACGGGTAGACGACGCCGCTGTCGAAGCGGTGCTGGTCCACCGGCGTCGGAATCGAAGACGCGCTCGAGCCGCGTGCGCGCCGTCGTCGTCTGCTCGAGCGTCGGGGAGTAGGCGACCGGGAGCCGATCGCCGCCTAGATGAGCTTGGCCATGTCCCGCTTCTACCCGGCACGGCTCGGGGCGTGCGCAAGCCGACGCCCGGGTGCGGCGACGAGCGCGGTGAAGACCAGCCACGGGGCGAGGAGAAGAGTGTGGCCGGCCACGTGGCCGACTGACTCGCTGACGCCGATGGCGAAGGGCGCGACCAGTCCGGCCGCCATCAGCGCCCGGGCCGGGCCGGGCCGGGCGCGGCGCGTGGCAAGGCCGACGAGCAGAGTCCCGACGGCGTAGACCAGGAAGCTCGCGCCGAGGACGTAGGCGTACCACGGCGTGTACGTCGTGTTCTCTTCGGTCAGCACGTCGAGCGACCATCCGTCGGTGACTGCAGCGCCGATGCCGCCAACCAGATAGCTGACCGTGGTAACGGCGACGAACCCGAGGCCGACACGGCCGAGGCGCGACGACGTACCGGAATGCACCACGTAGGCAAGTAGCGCCGCGAACAGCACAACCCGCAGCGCACCCAGTACGACGAAGCTCCTCGCGTTGCCGGGCAGTCCGGTAGCCGCCGCGAACGCGAGAAACGCCACGATCCCGCTGCCGCCCACAAGCGCTGCCTGCCGAGCCACATTCTCCTGCTGCGCACCAGTGTCCATCTCAGCCCCCTGAACGTCGGTGGCCGCAGCTCCGCGGCCGATGAGTCGACGTTAGGGAGCGGCGGGTGCGGCCAGAACGCGGCTGGTCACCGAGTTCCGCGATCGACACCGCAGCCCTGGGTGAGGCTGTCCGCACCCCCACCCGGAGGCTGGCGCCCTCGACGCAGCCGCGGGCGGCAGGTCACGATCACCGCTGTGACGGCGACGTTCCCCTCGCGTGCGGTAACCCGCGTTCTCGCCGTGCTCGGAGCGGTCTGCGCCGCCGGGACGCTCTGGACGTTCGGCCGGTCGTTCGACCTCGATCCCGCGGGAATGGCCTGGAGCCTGCCGTTCGTCGGTGCGTACGTCGCCGGGCTGGTCGCGTTCCGGGCGCGGCCGGACGACGTCGCGGCCCGCCGTCTGCTGCTCTTCGGGCTCTGGGCGACGGTCTGGATCGGGTCGAGCGTCCTGCTCGCCGACGCGCTCCCTGCACATGCCGAAAGCTCGTGGCTCGGACCGGCGAACATCGCGCTGCAGGTCTGCGGTCTGGCGATGCAGGCGGCGATGATGGCGCTGCTGACGATCTTCCCGGACGGCACGTACCACCGGCCGTACGTACGCCGGATCGTCGTCGCCTGGTCCGTCCTGGCCGTAGCCCTGCCGCTGCTGCTGCTCGTGACGCACGAGACGTTGCGGCCGGCCTGGGTCTTCGCCTGGAACGACCCTGGGTCCCCGGACGGTCTGCCTGCCCTGATGAGCCCGCTGTACGTGCCGGCCCTGCGGCCGCTCGGCGTGGCACTGAGTGCGTACTACCAAGCCTGCCTGTCGCTGGTCCCGGTGATCGGCGTAGTCCTGGTGCGCCTGCGCTACCGATCGCTGCCCGCCGCGGCGAGGCTGCAGGTGCGCTGGCCCGTCTTCGGTCTCCTTCTGGTGCTTGTCGCGCCCGCGGCCGAGCTGCTGAAGTCGCTCGAGCTGCTCCTGGGGGGCGTGGCCGACGCCGGGGCCGTTCTCGGCCTCACCGCACTACCCGCGTCGATCGCCGTCGCCATCGTGCGACCCGACCTGTTCGACGTCGACCGTGTCCGCCGCCGCTCCCTGGTGTACGTGCCGCTCTGGATCGCGGTCGTCGGGCTCTACGCCGGGATCGCCGCCGCGCTCGGTGGCGCCGCGTCCACGGTCGGCGTGCAGCTGACCATCGTGCTGACCATCGCCGTGACCGTCCTCGCGGAACCGGCTCGCCGGCAGCTGGCCCGTCGCGCAGCCCGGCGGGCCGATGGCGAGACGCTCAGCGGCGAGGAGCTCATGCGTCGCCTCGGCAGCACCCTCGCGCACACGATGCAGCTGCGCGAGCTCGCCGCGGAGATCGCCGCCGTAGCTCGTGAAGGTCTGGGGGCCACGTGGAGCCGGGTCCGGCTGGACGACGGGGTCGAGGAGTGTGCCGGCCCAGCACCGGAAGCGGACGTCGTACCTGCGCTGTCCGCACCGCTGGTCAACGCCGGCGAGCACCTCGGCTGGATCGAGTGCGGACCGCGGGCTCGGCGTGCCGCGCGGCCGGCGGATCGCGAGTTGCTCGAGACACTGGCCCGGCAGGCCGGGCTCGCCGTGCACAACGCCCGGCTGGCGGCGGAGCTGCATGACCGGCTGGACGAGCTGGACGCGTCCCGGGCCCGCATCGTGTCCGCGCACGAGTCGGCTCGCCGCCGCATCGAGCGGGACCTGCACGACGGTGCGCAGCAGGAGCTGGTGGCTCTGATGGCGCGGATCGGCTTGGCCCGCAGCCAGCTCGGCCGCGACCCCGGTGCACTCGACGACACGCTCGTGGACCTGCAGGGCGACGTGCGGCAGGTGCTCGAGGACCTGCGCGACCTGGTCGCCGGCATCCATCCGACGGTGCTCTCCGACCACGGCCTGGTCGCCGCGACCGAGATGCGATCGGGCCGGCTGCCCATCCCCGTGACGGTCAGCTGCTCGCCGGAGCTGCGCGGTCGTCGCTTCGGCGACGAGGTCGAGGGCGCTGCCTACTTCTTCGTCAGCGAGGCGCTGACCAACGTGCTCAAGCATGCACGCGCCACCTCCGCGGGCGTCGGGATCGCGTGTCAGGACGGAGAGCTCCGGGTGAGCGTGGTCGACGACGGCATCGGGTTCTCGGCCAACGGGATCACCACACCGGGGCTGCGCGGCTTGGTCGACCGGATCGAGGCGGTCGGCGGCCGGCTCACCGTCGATGCGGCACCCGGGCGGGGCAGCCGGCTCACCGCCAGTCTCGTGCTCCCAGACCCGGGAACGTCGGTGCCGGGATGATCCGGGTGGTCATTGCCGAAGACCACTACCTCGTGCGCGAGGGTGTCCGGCGCCTGCTCGAGGACTCCGGCGAGGTCGAGGTCGTCGACGCGGTCGAGAACGCGGAGGAGCTCTGCGCCCGGGTGGCGGCACTGCTGCCGGACGCCGTGATCACCGACATCCGCATGCCGCCGAACCACCACATGGAAGGCATCGACGCCGCGCACCGCATCCGCGCCGAGCACCCCACCGTCGGCGTGGTCGTGCTGTCTCAGCATGCCGACGAGGCCTATGCGTTCGAGCTGCTGAAGAACGGCACCGAGGGCCTCGCCTACCTGCTCAAGGACCGGGTCGGCGAGATCGACGAGCTGCTGCGAGCCCTGCGGGAGGTCTGCGCCGGCCGGTCGGCCATCGACGCCCGCGTGGTCGACGCGCTGGTCCGACGGCGTACCCGTCGCGAGCGGTCTGGCCTTGATGACCTCACGCCACGCGAGCTCGACGTGCTGCACGCCATGGCGCAGGGCAAGAGCAACGCGGGCATTGCGGGAGAGCTGGTGCTCTCGGAGTCGGCAGTGGAGAAGCATGTGAGCTCGATCCTGGCCAAGCTCGGCTACTCGAGCGAGGACACGTCCATGCATCGCCGGGTCGCAGCCGTGCTCGCATTCCTGCAGGGCTAGGTGAGGCGGCGGTCGGCCGCCCAGCGGGTCAACTCGCGGCGGTTGGAGAGCTGGAGCTTGCGCAGCACCGAGGAGACGTGGGTCTCGACCGTCTTCACGCCGATGAACAGCTCCTTCGCCACTTCCTTGTACGCGTACCCGCGCGCGATCAGGCGCAGCACCTCGCGCTCGCGTTGCGTGAGCCGGTCTAGGTCTGACTTCGCGGCCTCGTCGTCGGTGGGCGCCGTCCCACCTGCCGAGAAGGCGTCGAGCACGAAGCCGGCCAGCCGGGGCGAGAAGACGACGTCGCCGCCGGCCACCCGGCGTACCGCGTCGGCGAGCTCGGGCCCGGAGATGGACTTGGTGACGTAGCCGCGCGCGCCGGCGCGGATGACGTCGATCACGTCCTCGGCGGCGTCGGAGACCGACAGCGCGAGGAAGCGCGTGACCGGCTCGCCGGCGAGCGCGGCGATGACCGCGCGCCCGCCGCCGTCGGGCATGTGCACGTCGAGCAGTACGACGTCGGGCTGCGTCTCGCGGATCACCGCGACCGCCTCGGCCACCGACTCGGCCTCGCCGACCACGTCGACCTCCACGCCGAGCTCCGCGCGGACGCCGGAGCGGAAGAGGCGGTGGTCGTCGACGAGGACGACGCGCGGAGTGTCAGGCACGGGGCAGCACCAGCTCGATCTCGGTGCCCTCGCCCTTGGTGCTGCGCACCGCCGCGGTGCCGCCGTGGCGCTCCATGCGGCCGATGACCGACTCGGCCAGCCCGAACCGGCCCTTCGGCCGCCGCTTCGGGTCGAAGCCCTTGCCCCGGTCGCGGACGAAGACGGTGAGCTTCTCCGGCTCGACCTCGGCGTAGACCGCGACGCTCGGCGCGCCGGAGTGCTGCGCGGCGTTGACCATCGCCTCGCGCGCGGCCGCGATGACGGCGGTCACCGCGTCGCCGGTCGGGCAGTCGCCGACCACGACCACGTCGACAGTCGCGCCGTGCGACTCCTCGACCTCGGCGGCCGCGCGTTCGAGCGCGCGGGCGAGGGTCGTCGTACCGGCGGCCGGCTCGTAGAGCCAGCTGCGCAGGTCACGCTCCTGGCTGCGGGCGAGCCGCTGCACCTCTCGCGGGTCGTCGGCGGCCTTCCGGATGAGCGCGAGGGTCTGGAGTACGGAGTCGTGCACGTGCGCCGCGACCTCGGCGCGCTCCTGCGAGCGGATCCGCTCGTGCCGTTCCGCGCGCAGGTCGGTGGTCAGCCGGAACCACCAGGGACCGGACAGCACCGCGAGCCCCCCCACCACGACGACCGTGGACAGCAGCCCCTCCCGCGCCTGCCGCAGCGAGCCGCGCGTGGCGAGGAATCCGACCAGGCCGCCGAGGAGCAGACCCGTTCCGACGAGTACGCGCACGACGACACCGCGCCGGCCGGCGGCGGTCGCGCGCCAGCGGGCCCGCTGCTCCGGGTCGGCCTGCCGCCAGACGATGGCGACGCCGACCAGGGCCGCGGCCAGCGGCAGCAGCCCGCTGTCGCCGGGGTCGAGGCCGAGCTCCTGCAGCAGCAGCAGGGCACCGCAGCCGAGCAGGAAGAGGGCGCCGATCTGCCCGGCCTGCGCCCAGCGGTTCGCCGGCTCGTCGCTGTCGGGCGCGGCGGCGTCCGGCACGACGACCCAGAACGCGATGTAGAGGAGCAGGCCCATGCCGCCGGCCACCGTCATCAGGGCGAAGGCGACGCGCACGAGGGTGACGGACAGGCCGAGGTGCTCGGCCAGACCGCTGGCCACACCGGCCAGCTGCCGGCCGTCGCGGGCGCGGTAGAGCCGGCGGTGCGGTGCCTGGGTGTCCGGGGTCGCCGCCTTCACAGGCCCAGGATCACACGCGGCGACCCCGGCCCGCCTCCGGCATCGGCCCCCGGGAATCTCCGGGTCGGCTCAGGGTCGGTCCCGGATGTGCGTCCGGCGTACTGCGGCCATCGTGAACGCCATGACAGAGACCATGGCTCCCCCGCCCAGCGAGGGCACGCAGTCCCCCCGCCTCGCCCGCACCCGCGACGACCGCGTGGTCGCCGGCGTGTGCGCCGCCCTCGGGCGGTACACGAACGTCGACCCAGTCATCTACCGGGTCACCCTCGCCGTGCTGACCATCTTCGGCGGCCTCGGCGTCGCGCTCTACATCGCCGGCTGGCTGCTGATCCCGGAGGACGGCGAGCCGGAGTCGGCGGCCGAGCGCTTCCTGCACCGTCACCGCGACAGCCGCATCTGGTGGATCGCCGGCGCCGGCATCGCGCTGATCATCCTGTTCAGCGCCCTGGACCACGGCCACGGCGCCTTCCCCGCTCTGGTCATCGCCGGACTGGTCGTGTACCTGGTACGCCGGGAGCACGGCCCGTTCACCGGCGCGCCTTTCGTCGCCGGCAATCCTCCGGTGACACCCGAGTCGCCGGTGCCGCCCGTGCCCCCGGTGCCGCCGGCGCACTGGCCGACGCAGCAGCAGCCGGTCTGGCAGCCGCCCCCGAAGCTGCGCCGGCCGAAGCGCGAGCGCTCGAAGCTCGGCCTGGTCACATTGAGCGTGGCCGTGATGGTGACCGGCTTCCTCATCGCGCTGCGGCAGTCCGGCGCCGACGGGCTGAGTGCCGAGCGGATCCTCGCCGCGGCGCTGCTGGTCCTGGCCGGCGGCCTCCTGGTCGGCGTCCTGTACGGACGCGCCCGCTGGCTGATCGTGATCGCCGTACCGCTGTCGCTCGCGCTGATCCCGGTGTCACTGGTCAACGTGCCCATCACCGGTGGGACCGGCGACCGCACCTGGGTCGCCGACGCCGGTGACAGCGAGGTGTTCCGCCTCGGCATCGGCGAGGCGACCTTGGTGATGCAGGGCGGCAGCAGCACACCCCGGTCGGTCGACGCCTCCGTCGGCATCGGGCATCTGCTCGTGCTGGTCCCGGACGGGGTGCGCCTCGAGCTCATCGCCCAGGCGGACATCGGCGCGGTGCGGCTGTTCGGTCAGGACGAGGACGGCACCCACGTCGGCTACCCGGCCCGCGCCGTGCTGGTCGGGCCCGAGGACGGGACCTTGGTGCGTGTCGTGGCCAAGGTCGGCATCGGAATGGTGGAGGTTCGCAATGCGTAGGCACCGCGCCGATCTGGTCTCCCTGCTGGCCGGACTGCTCTTCCTCGCGATCTCGGTGAGCGTGCTGGTCTCGGACGGACACCGCGAGCACGCCGTCGACGGCCGCTGGCTGGGTCCGGTCCTGCTGGTCGCCCTGGGCGCCCTCGGCCTCGCCGCCTCCGTACGGCGCCCAGACCACACCGTTGTGGTGGGAGTTTGGGCGGACGCGGAAACTCCCACCTCAACGGACTAGGTCGTCTGCTCGTCCAGGGCGGAGCGGATCACGCGGAGGGCTACCCCCATGGGGTAGCCCTTTCGCGCGAGCATCCCCGTGAGCCGGCGTACCTGGGTCTCGCGGTCGAGGGTGCGCATGGAACCGAGCTTGCGGCGGACCAGCTCCGCGGCGGTGGCCGCCTCGCGTTCCGGGTCGAGGGTCTCGCGCGAGCTCGCGACGTCCTCGTCGGCGACGCCCCGCTGGCGCAGCGCCTGTCGCAGCGCACCGCGGGCCAGACCGCGGCCGCGGTGCCGGGACTCGACGTACGCCGCCGCGTAGGCCGCGTCGTCGATGAGACCCACGTCGCCGAGCCGGGACAGCACCGCCTCGGCCGCATCCTCGGGCACGCCCTTGCGGGACAGCGCCGCGGACAGCTCGGCGCGGGTGCGCGGTCGCGCGGTGAGCAGCCGTAGGCAGATCGAGCGGGCCGCCGACTCGTAGTCGACGTCGGTGTCCATCGGAGCGGGCTAGAAGTCGACCGGCGGGTCGGCCACGACGGTGACCGGGATCGGCGACTCGTTGTCCACCTGCGGGCCGATGCCGAGCTTCTCCAGGATCCGCTTCTCGATCTCGTTGGCGAGGTCGGGGTTGTCGCGGAGGAAGTTGCGGGAGTTCTCCTTGCCCTGGCCGAGCTGGTCGCCCTCGTAGGTGTACCAGGCGCCGGACTTCTTCACGATGCCCTGCTCGACGCCGACGTCGATGAGCGAGCCCTCGCGGCTGATGCCCTGGCCGAAGACGATGTCGACCTCGGCAGAACGGTGCGGCGGCGCGAGCTTGTTCTTGACGACCTTGATGCGCGTGCGGTTGCCGACGATGTCGGTGCCGTCCTTGAGCGACTCGATCCGGCGTACGTCGAGACGGATCGAGGCGTAGAACTTCAGCGCGCGGCCGCCGGTCGTCACCTCGGGCGAGCCGTAGGAGATGCCGATCTTCTCCCGCAGCTGGTTGATGAAGATGGCAGTGGTCTGCGACGAGTTCAGCACGCCGGTGATCTTGCGCAGCGCCTGGCTCATGAGCCGGGCCTGGAGGCCGACGTGGCTGTCGCCCATCTCGCCTTCGATCTCGGCGCGCGGCACGAGGGCGGCGACGGAGTCGATGACGATGATGTCGATCGCGCCGGAGCGGATCAGCATGTCGGCGATCTCGAGCGCCTGCTCCCCCGTGTCGGGCTGGGAGACGAGGAGGGCGTCGGTGTCGACGCCGAGCGCCTTGGCGTACTCGGGGTCGAGCGCGTGCTCCGCGTCGATGAAGGCGGCGATGCCGCCGAGCTGCTGCGCCTGCGCGATGGCGTGGAGGGCCAGCGTGGTCTTGCCGCCGGCCTCGGGGCCGTAGATCTCGACGACCCGGCCGCGCGGCAGGCCGCCGATGCCGAGTGCCACGTCGAGCGCGATGGAGCCGGTCGGGATGACCGACATCGGCGCGCGAGTCTCGTCACCGAGGCGCATCACCGAGCCCTTGCCGAACGCCTTGTCGATCTGCGCCATCGCGGCGTCGAGCGCCTTCTCGCGGTCCATGCCAGCAGTCATGTCTCCCCGTCCCTCTCCACGTCGTTGCGTTCCACGCTAGGTGCCGGGTGTGACAGGCCCGCAGCGCCTTGCCGCATCTGTGGAGGGAAGATTACCGAACAGGCGTTCGAACGACAGTGCGACACGCCGGAGAAGAAATCGTCAGGTCGCCGACGCCCGTTGGCGCGCGCGGAACTCCTGCGTCTTCATGCGGTTGCCGCAGACCGCCATCGAGCACCAGCGGCGCGAGTGGTTCTTGCTGACGTCGTAGAAGGCCCACTCGCAGGTGTCCGACGCGCAGACCTTCAGCCGGCTCCAGGTGCCGTCCGCCGTCGCTTGAACGGACGCCGCGACGACCTGCGCCAGCGCGCCCCGTACCCCGGACGCAGCCGGCTCGAGGACCACTCCCCCGTCGACGTCGACGACTGCGGTGAGGTGCAGGTCGTCGGCGGCGGTCTCCAGGTCGCGGGCCGCCTGCGGCGGCACCGGGGCATCCTCGTCGTGGTTGCGCAGCAGCAGCAGTCGCAGCGCCTCGCGCAGGGACACAGCCAGCTTGCGGTCGCGGTCGGTCGTGACGGCCTTCGCGTCGACCATGCCGCGGGCGAAGAACCAGTCGCGCAGCTCCTCCTTGGTGCGGAACGCGTCATGGTCGTCGTCGCCGTACTCGTAGCTGTTGACGAACGCCCGGACCAGATCGATGGCCGGCGGCAGCTCTGGCGCCTCGCTCATCTTCCTGCCTCCTCGACCCCGCGGTTTCTGTCACACCCACTCCGTAGTGTGACACCACCAACGCGAAATAGGGGGTTGCACTTCCCTGGTAACCAGTATACGGTCTTAGCAGGTTACAGGAACGTCGGAGGAGGAGAGATGGACTACATCAGCAGCGCCGTCATCCAGGAGCACATCGACCAGCTGCACCGCGAGGCCGCGCAGTTCCGCCTCGTCGCGCTGGCCCGCCGGGCGACCAAGCGCAACCGCCGGCCGCAGGGTGCAGGTGCCCGCCACTCGAGCCACCTGGGGAGCGCCGCATGAGCCGCATCGGACGCCTGTCCTCGATCGTCGTCGACGTGAAGGACCCCGACCTCGTAGCCGGCTTCTGGTCAGCAGTGCTCGACATCCGGCTCGCGGAGAGGGAGCCGGGCCGGTACGTCGACCTGCAGCCCGCGAGTGCGGGAGGGCCGGGGCTCAGCTTCGTCGCCGTACCCGAGGGCAAGACGGTGAAGAACCGGCTGCACCTCGACGTCGAAGTCGACGACCTGGCGGTCGCGACGAAGCGCGCGAAGGCGTTCGGCGCGACCGAGCACGGCGAGATCCTCGGCGACAAGAACCCCTGGCGCGTCATGCTCGACCCCGAGGGCAACGAGCTCTGCCTGGTCCAGAAGGCGAGCTGACCGGGCTGGAGCAGGGCGGGCGGAGCTCCTCGCCGAACGTGGTGATGTGAAGGCAGTGACACTCGCCGTACTCGTCGGACTGGCCGGCTGCTCCGGTGGGCAGCCGGCCGTTCCGTCGGCAGGCACCGCGACCAGCACTCCGATTGTCGACAGCTCGCCGTTCGTGCTGCCCTACTCCCCTGCCGACCCGGGCAGCCCGGTGCGGTGAGGACAGCTGCCCGTCCCCGGTGGACTGATCGTCACCTTCTCGTTCCACAACTGCTGGGCGGTGCGCCGCGAGTCCGGCATCCTGCGCGCGTTCTACATGGGCGGCCACGATCCCGACCGACCCACCGTGGGCGTGATGTACATAGACCGTGAGGACATCCCCGAGAGGGACCGGCTGACCAGCTTCCCCGGCAAGGGTGACCTGACCCTGACCTTCGGCCGGTTCGACTACGCCTGTGTCACCGCCGCCGACGGTTCACGGTGGGTTCTCGAGACGCCGCGCCGCACGCTGACCGCCGCCGCTCGGAGCCCGCGCGGGTGCGCCTGACCCAGCGCAGCGCGTCTAGCTCGGCATTGTGCCGAGTCCGGTGGGGCCGTCCCAGCCCGGACCGGGTGTGCAGAAGCGCGCTTGCGTGCAGGGCGGCGCGTCCACGCGCGGCACACAGGGCGTCGCCACGAGGCAGCTCGTCGCCGGCCCGGACGTCACGTCGGAGAGGAACCGCGGGTGCGTGTAGAGCCACTCAGGGGTGATGAGGCCGCCCAAGCCGGCCGAGGCGATCCAACCACCGACGAGCGCGGCAGCCACGGCGGTCCCGCCGGTAGTGCGCCATGTCTCGGTGACGCCCGTGTCGACGACAACCGCGAGTGGCCAGGTGTCGGGATCCGCAGCCGCGGCCAGGTCGTTGGCGACGCGACCCGCGCAGTCGAGTGGCAGGTTGCGTTGCCAGGCCGGGCGCTCGAAGGCGAGTGAGCAGCCGGTTGCCGTGTCGTGCCAGCCGGTGCTACCCCACGAACCGTCAGCCTCCCGTTCGACCGTAGTGCCGCCGACGGACAAGGCAGTGGGCGCGCTGATCGGCAGGTGCGGGTTGGTGAACCGCCCCGTGTCACCGGCGGCCACGAGGTGCGTCATCCCCCTCACGGCGTAGAACTGCCGGTAGAGAACCTGGTCAGCCGCCTTACCGTCGCTGGGCGTTGTGTACGGCGTGATGACGAGCCTGGACCGCAGGGTGCGCACCGCATAGGCGAAAGCGAAGCCGATATCGAGCGGGTCGCGCGAGGCGGCCTGGACGTAGTCGATCCGGCAGGTAGGGCAGATTGCCGCGGCTGCCTGCACCGTCCCGTGGCCGACCATCGCGTAGCGCTCGCTGTCGACACGCTCCCCCACCGCCCCTGTCGCCGGGGCGGTTGTGTCCTCCTGCGGGGGACGAGGCGACCGGGCAACGGGGTGGATACGAAGGCAGCCTGCGCAGACCGGCAGGCGCGCAGCAGCCCGGTAGGCCGTGAGAGAACTGGCCAACCGGTCGGTCTCGAGCCCAATGATCGTCACCCGGCGTTCGCCTCGTCCGCGCAGTCGGCTAGGCGGGTACAGCGAAGCTAGCTCCGTCGGGCCGAGGCTGCTGCCCGGTCGGAGACCTAACGGCTCCTGGCGCTTGGGCCCAGCGGCCTGGGCCGTCGGAGCAAGGAGTAAGGCGCAGCCCAGTAACCAGGCCGTACCGATCGGACCCGCTCTGCGCACTACGGCCCGATGTCGACGATGCAGGTTCGCGCCCGCTGCGCAACGCCCGGAACGTTGAAACCGGGGATGCAGATCTCACATTCATCGATCCGGGTGCAAGGCTCGGACTCGTCGATCACAGGAATGTCGCACTCGACAGTGCCGTCCGGCCGGGGCTCACAGGGGCGGTCTCCCATGAGGTAGGGCAGTGCGTCCTGCGGGGGCGGCGGCGGGACGTCGATCGCCTGAGATGAGGCGCCGAGAACGCCGACCATTCCTGCGGAGAGGACGGCGACGATGAGACGACGGCTGATCCTGAGCTTCATGGGGACCTTTCTGGGGTGGTGTGCCTAACCGGCGGGTGCCGGTCCGCATCGCGTGAGGGTGTCGTCCGCGTAGGTCTCGCAATCCACACGACCGACGTAGATCCAGTTCTCGATGACTTCGTTCTCCGGGTAGTAGTCGGGCACGAGGTAGGTGTAGGAGCCCTCGCCGGAGGCGTTGCTGCAGACGCCGTGACCTTGCGCCACGTATGTGCAGGCAGGTGCCGGCAGCTGCTCGGGCTTCGTGGACAGCAGCTTCTGCGAGTCCTCGGCGAACTGGCGGGCGAGCTCGGCCTCCCGGTCGAGCACCTGCGGGGGTCGCAACGCGAGTGCCGGACCGCCCGCACGAAGGTCGATGGAGCGCGTCGTGCTCGGCTGGTCACGCTCCTCCTGACCGGCATGCGGCGTGTGCTGCATCAGCGGCAGGAGGAGCAGCGGGAGCGCGGTGCTTGCTGCGACGACCGTGCGCCCACGTGGCGTCTTCGGCACAAGATGACGCTTGCCGCGCAACCACGCCCGAACAGGGGCCATGCCGGGGATCGCGAGACCGCCCACGCTGTAGCCCGCGGCCGCAGCTCTGGCGCGCAGCGTCGTACGGGCCCGGTTGAGGACGTTGCGTACGCCGGTCACGGTCTCACCGGTGGCTGCGGCGAGCAGCCCGTAGTCGGAGGAGCCGAGGCGGGCGGACTCGCGCAGCACGTGCGCGTACCGCGGCGGGAGGTCGCGCAGCGCATCGATGACTGCCGTCACGACCTCGCGGTCCAGCACCACCTGCTCGGTCGTGCAGTCGCCTGCCCTCTCGGGAAGCTCGTCGCTGGGCACGGCACGACGGCCGGCGTCACGCCGACGGTTGTGACAGAGGTTGCGGACGGTGGCGTGCGCGTAGGCCTCCAGATGGGCCTCGTCCTCGAACCGGTCCCGCACCTCGTACAGGGCCAGCATCGTGTCCTGCGCGACGTCCTGGGCCTCGTGCGCGTCGCCGAGGCGCGACATCGCGTGCGCAACCAGGCCGCCGCGTAGGGCCGCAAAAGATCGCTCTACGTCGACCATCGGCCCCCCAGCGCGCGCCTGGCTGACCGAGGATCACTCGGAGTCAGGCGTCGATTGATGAGCGGACGCCGACGTGACTGGGGGTAGTCGGCTCCGCACCCACCGTAGTGGACCGGGGAATTACACAAGACGGAGACATCGGCGTCAATCAGCACGCGGGCAGCCGTCGGAGCCCGGAGCCGTGGCGCCCCCTCTGCGCCACGGACCCGAGCCGGTTTCCTTCACGCAACCTCCCCTGTACGCGGTGGAGGCATCCCGGACCGGCGGCTGCCGGGGCGGCAGCCGCCGCCGGGACGTCCACACACTGCGTGGTCGCACCCCGTACACACCTGAGTCGTCAGGCGCTCTCACGGTTCGGGGAAACTTTTTTCATGAGTGGCAGGCTGGGCCAATGAAGGCGGAAGTCACCTACGAGTTCGGTACGCCGGACTGGTACGCGCTCGCGGAACGCGAGCTGCGCGCCGCACTGGCCGAGGCCGGACCGGAGGTGGCCTTCAGCTTTTCCGAGCACTACCGCGACGGGGACGCCGTCACCGGGTGGCACGTGCGGCACCGCAACGGCGTGACGACGTTCGCGGCGGAGCCGGCGGAGGACGTCGACTGCTACCTCGTCACCGACATCGAGATCGCCCGAGCCTCGGCCTCGCGGCCGCCGTCCGACGAGGTGCAGGCGCTGCTGGAGCAGGCGCTGGCGGACGGGCGTACCCAGTGGTTCGGCGACCTGACCTGCATCCCGCCGGAGATGCGCCAGGTGCACGATCGCATGCTCGCCCAGACGGCACCGGAGTGAAGCTCACCGTCTTCGGCTTTCCGGTCGAGGTGCATGTCAGCTTCGTCGTCGTGCTGCTGCTGCTCGGCTCGGTGGAGAAAGACCCGGTCCGCATCGCGCTGTGGGCCGTGCTGGGTGCGGTGTCGATCCTTCTGCACGAGCTCGGCCATGCCTTCGCCGGACGAGCGCTCGGGGCGAAGCCGCAGATCAGCCTCTACGGCATGGGCGGCGCGACGTCGTACGTCCCGGTCCGTCCGGGAGACCGCGGCGACGAGCTGATCGTCACCGCGTCCGGGCCCGGCGTCGGCATCGCCATCGGGCTGGTGCTGCTGGCGGTGCGCGGGTCGATCGACGACGGCGGGATGGGCACGTTCCTCGTCGACACCGGCATCTGGGTCAACCTCGGCTGGGGGCTGTTCAATCTGCTGCCGGTCCTGCCGCTCGACGGCGGCCGGCTGGTCCAGGCCATGCTGCCCGGTACGCCGGAGCGGCGGCTGCGCAACGCCCGCATCCTCTCTGTCGTCATCGCCGGTGTCGGCGCCGCGGTGGCGGTCAGCGCCGGTCAGCCCTTCCTCGCGCTCTTCGCCGGCTACTTCGGCGTCATGAACCTCACCGGGGTCAGCGGGGACAAGGTGCTGGGCAAGGAGCAGGCACTTCTCGACCGGCTCCAGGAGATCGGGCCGCTGATCGACGCCGGCAACTTCGTCGCCGTACGCGAGATCGCGGCGGAGGTGGCCAGCAAGTCGAAGACGCCCGAGCTGCGCACGCTCGCCGCACAATGGGCGGCGGCCGCGCTGCTGCCGCTCGGTCATGCCAACCAGGCGATGGCGGAGCTCACCGCGCTCGACCGCGACGGTGTGACGGTCGACCCCACGCTCGCGGCGCTCGTGCTCATCGCCACGGGGCACGAGGAGGCCGGCCGAGAGCGCCTCGCGGCCGCCCAGGCGCAGGGTCCGTCGCAGTTCGACACACTCATCCGGTAACCCCGACCCTGCCGTAGGGGTCGGTAGGTAGTCGACGAAGGAGAGTCAGCGCGTGGTGACCCGGGCCGGCCTCGCGACGCGCGTGGACCGCGCGAGCGGACGGCTGGCGACGGCGGCCGTACGCCGGATGCGCGCCGAGCTGCCCTGGTTCGGCGAGCTGTCGGCGGAAGAGGCCAGCTGGGTCGGCCTCGTCGCGCAGGCCGGTATCAGCGCCTTCGCGGACTGGCTGCGACGGCCCGCGGACGCCGGGCTCGAGGGCGCCGTCTTCGGCGCCGCCCCGCGTGAGCTGGCCCGCGTCGTCACCCTGCAGCAGACCGTGGAACTGGTCCGGCTGGTGGTCGCGGCGGTCGAGGACGAGCTGCCCAAGCTGGCCAAGCCCGAGGAGCAGGCTGCGCTGCACGAGGCGGTGCTGCAGTTCTCGCGCGAGATCGCCTTCGCGGCGGCCTACGTCTATGCGAGCGCGGCCGAGGAGCGCGGCGCCTGGCACGCGCGGCAGCGCGCGCTCTTCGTCGACGCGCTGCTGCGCGGCGAGCACGGTGACGGCCTGAAGTCGCAGGCGCACGCGCTCGGCTGGGAGCCGACCGCCGAGCTCGCGGTCGTCGCGGGATGGCTGCCCGCGGTGCCCGACGCGGCCCTCGAGGCGCTGGAACGGCATGCGCGCGCGGCGGGGCTGACCCTGCTCGCCGGCGTACAGGGCGAGCGGCTGGTCGCGCTCGTCGGCGCCGACGCGAAGCTGCGCGACCGGATCGCCGGCCTGCTCTCGGCGTACGCCGAGGGGCCGGTCGTCGTCGGCCCGCTGGTCGGTGGCCTCGAGGAAACCCCGATGTCGGCCGCGGCCGCTCTCGCCGGGCTGCGCGTCGCGACCGCCTGGCCCGAGGCGCCGCGGCCGGTGGATGCCGACGACCTGCTGCCCGAGCGCGCACTCGACGGCGACCCGCTCGCGCTCGACGCGCTCGTCGCGCTGCACGCGCTGCTCGCCGCGGCCGGCGACCCGGTCCTCGAGACGACGGAGGCCTACCTCGCGAGTGGCTGCTCTGTCGAGGCCACGGCACGCGCGTCGTTCCTGCACCCGAACACCGTGCGCTACCGGCTGCGCCGCGCCAGCGAGGCCTGCGGCCACTCGGCCTTCGACCCCCGCGAGGCCCACGTCCTACGAGTCGCCCTGACCGTCGGCCGCCTCCGCTCCCGCTGACACCCGTTGAGGTGGGAGGTTCAGCCGGCGGCTGAAACTCCCACCTCAACGGGAGTGCCCAGGTCCAGCAGGGTGCGGGGGGTTACGGGGCGGTTGCGCTGCGTGGGTTACCTGTCGAGACCCGACAAAGACTGACGCGCATCCTCGTGCGTGTCCGCCGTCGCCCGTCGGAGCGGTTCGACGGGAGGGTGACCCGGTGCTCGCACTCCTCGCTCCCGGCCAAGGCGCACAGTCGCCCGGCTTCCTCACGCCCTGGCTCGAGCTGCCCGGCGTCGCCGAGCGGCTCGACTGGGCGAGCTACGTCATCGGCCGCGACCTCACCTGGCTCGGTACGGCGGGCTCCGCCGAGGAGCTGCGCGACACCGCGGTGACCCAGCCGCTCATCGTCGCCGTCGGTGCCGCGGTCGCCGCCGAGCTGGACCGCCCGCAGCTGGTCAGCGGCCACAGCGTCGGCGAGATCACCGCCGCGGCCGCGGCCGGCGCGCTCGGCTTCGAGAGCGCCGTCGTCTTCGCCCGGATGCGCGGACGCGCGATGGCCGAGGCGGCCGACATCGAGCCCACCGGCATGACCGCGGTCATGGGCGGCGACCTCGACGCCGTACGCGAAGCAGTCGAGTCCTGCGGTCTGTCCATCGCGACGGTCAACGGCGCGGGGCAGGTGGTCGCGGCCGGCCGTCTGATCGACCTGGACCGCCTCGCTGAGCACCTGCCGGCCGGGGCGCGCAGCCGCCCGCTGTCGGTGGCCGGCGCGTTCCACACCGAGTTCATGGCGCCCGCGCGCGCCGACCTGCACCGCGTCGCCGACGTGCTGCCGGTGGCCGACCCGATCGTGCCGCTGGTCGGCAACGAGGACGGCGGCATCGTCACCTCCGGCGCCGACCTGCTCGCGCGGCTCATGCGCATCATCACCGCGCCGGTGCGCTGGGACCGCTGCGTCGCCACGCTCGCGGCCGCCGGCGTCACGGCGTACGTCGAGCTGCCGCCGGCCGGGACGCTGGCCGGGCTGGTCCGCCGCGAGCAGAAGGACGCGACAGTCCTCGCGCTGCAGTCCCCCGCCGACCTGCCGGCCGCGCGCGAGCTGCTCGCCGCCCACGCACCCGCCCACGCCGAGGTGCACCTGCCCTGGCAGCTGGTCGTCGCGCCCTCCCCCGGCGTCGTCACGAGCACCGTCACGCCCGGCCAGCGACTGGCGCCGGACACCGTCGTCGCGACCCTCGACGGCCGGCGCGAGCAGGTCTCCGTCGTTGCGGCGTACGGCGGGACGGTCGTCGAGTGGCTGGTCGCCGACGGCGACCCGGTGCGCCCGGGGCAGCCGCTCGTTCGCCTGCACCCGGACGCTGACGCGTGACCGGAGCCGCGATCCTCGGTCTCGGTGACTACCGCCCGTCGCGCGTCGTGAACAACGACGAGATCTCCCTGCGTGTCGACACGAACGACGCCTGGATCCGCGAGCGCACCGGCATCGTCACGCGGCACGTCGCGGGCGACGACGAGGACATCGTGACGATGGCCGCGGCCGCCGGCGCGAAGGCGCTGGCCGCGGCCGGTGTCGACTCGGTCGATCTGGTCCTGCTCGCGACCTGTTCGATGCTCCAGTCCGTCCCCGGTGGATCCGCCGCAGTAGCCGAGCGAATCGGACTCGGCACTGTCGGCGCCGCGGACGTCAACGCCGCGTGCGCCGGCTTCTGCTACGCGCTGTCGTGGGCGGCGGACGCGGTGCGCGGCGGCAGCGCCGACCGGGTGCTGGTGGTCGCCTCCGAGAAGCTCTCGCAGATCGTCGACTGGGACGACCGCGGCACCTGCATCCTCTTCGGCGACGGCGCCGGTGCGGCCGTCGTCGGGCGCGCCGAGCAGCAGGGCATCGCGCCGGTCGCGTGGGGCAGCGACGGCGCGAAGCACTCGCTGATCGGCATGACCGAGAACGACCACCTGACGATGGACGGCACGGCAGTCTTCCGCTGGGCCACGACCGAGCTCGCAGACGTGGCGCGCTCCGCCTGCCGCATGGCGCGGATCGACCCCTCGGAGCTCGCGGCGTTCGTGCCGCACCAGGCGAACCTGCGCATCGTCGACTCACTGGCACGCACGCTCGGCATACCCGGGGACCGCGTCGCGCGCGACGTCGTCGACATGGGCAACACGTCCGCGGCGTCGATCCCGCTGGCGCTCACCCGACTGTCCGAGTCCGGCCGCGTCACGGCCGGCGACCCGGTGCTGCTGCTCGCCTTCGGCGCCGGGCTCACCTATGCCGCCCAAGTAGTGAGGCTGCCATGAGCGAGACCACCCGCGTCGTGTTGGTGACGGGAGCGTCCGGCTACCTCGGCCAGGCCATCGCCGCGGCGTTGTCGGCGCCCGGAACCCATGTCGTCTGCCACTACCGCAGCGACCAGGCCGGCGCCGAGAAGGCCGCAGCCGCCGTCGCCGAGGCCGGCGGTGACGCGAGCGTCGTCGCCGCCGACCTGACCGACCGCGACGCCGCGAAGGCGCTCATCGACGCCTGCCCCGCGCCGCCGGATGTCGTCGTCTGCAACGCGGGCGCGACCGCCGACGGCCTCGCCGTCGTCATGACCGACGAGGCGTTCGACGGCGTCCTCGACGCGAACCTCGGCGCGAGCTTCCGGCTTGCCCGCGCGGCACTACGGCCGATGATCCGGCGCCGTTCCGGCCGCATCGTCTTCGTCGGTTCCGTCGCCGGACTGCTCGGCAACGCCGGCCAGGCCAACTACTCCGCGGCGAAGGCCGGCCTGGGCGGTCTCGGCCGCGCGCTGGCCCGCGAGGTCGCGAGCCGCAACATCACCGTCAACGTCGTCGCCCCCGGACTTCTCGACGGCGGCCTCGCCGCGGTCATCGAAGGCGGCGCGCTCGAGGACGGCATCCCCATGAAGCGGCGCGGTACGGCGGAGGAAGTCGCCGCTGCGGTGGCATTCCTGGCGGGCGACACCGCGTCGTACGTCACCGGCACGACCCTGGCCGTCGACGGCGGCCTGGCCACGGGCTGCTAGCCCTAATCGAGAGGAAACAGATGAGCGACATCCTGACCGGCGTCGCGGAGATCGTCCGCGAGATCACCGGCATCAAGCTCGACCAGATCACGCCCGACGCCAGCTTCGTCAACGACCTCGACATCGACTCGCTCTCGATGGTCGAGATCGCCGTCGCGGCCGAGGAGCGCTTCGAGGTCCGCATTCCGGACGACGCCGTCCCGAACTTCAAGACGGTCGCCGACGCGGTCGCCTACATCGAACTGCAGCTGACTGGCGCCTCCGCGTGACGCAGGTCTACATCACGGGTGTCGGGGCGGTCACGCCGCTCGGCGACGACGCCGCGACGACGTGGGAGGGGCTGCTCGCCGGCCGCTCCGGCGCGCGGCTGCTGGACGACGAGTGGGCGGCCGAGCTGCCGGTCCGGATCGCGGCCACCGTGCCGACCGACCCGGGCGAGCGGCTGGACCGCGTCGAGGCGCGCACGCTCGACCGCAGCCAGCGCCTCGCGCTGCTCGCGGCGCGTGAGGCGTGGGCGGACGCCGGTTCCCCGTCGGTCGACGGCGAACGTCTCGCCGTCGTCATCGGCACCGGCATCGGCGGGGTGCTGACCCTGCTCGACCAGTACGACGTGCTGAAGGACCGCGGCCCCCGTCGCGTCTCGCCGCACGTCGTACCGATGCTCATGCCGAACGGTCCGGCGGCGATCGTCGCGCTCGAGCTCGGTGCGCGGGCGCAGACCCGCTCACCGGTGAGCGCATGCGCGTCGGGTGCGGACGCGATCGCGCTCGCGCTCGACCTGCTCCGCCTCGGTCGCGCCGACGTCGTCGTCGCCGGTGGCACGGAGACGGCGGTGCATGCGCTGCCGATCGCCGGCTTCGCGCAGATGCGCGCGCTGTCGACTCGCGAGGACGACCCGACCGCGGCGTCGCGTCCGTTCGACGCGGGTCGCGACGGCTTCGTCCTCGGCGAAGGCTGCGGCATCGTCGTCCTCGAGACGGCGGAGCATGCGCAGGCCCGCGGCGTGCGTGTGTACGCCGAGCTGGCCGGCGCGGGGGTCACGTCCGACGCGCACCACATCGCAGCGCCGGAGCCGACCGGCGCGGGCGCGGCGCGCGCGATGCGTCTCGCGCTCGAGGACGCCGGCCTGTCCCCCGCTGACGTCGGCTACGTCAACGGCCACGCGACGTCGACGCCGATCGGCGACATCGCCGAGGCGTCCGCGATCCGCGCGGTGTTCGGCACGCACGACGTCGCGGTGTCCGGCACCAAGTCGATGACCGGCCACCTGCTCGGCGCCGCCGGCGCCGTCGAGGCGGTCGTCACCGCACTGTCGGTGCACGAGGGCCGCGTGCACCGCACGCTCAACTACGACAAGCCCGACGAGCAGTGCCCGCTGGATGTCGTACCGGAAGGCACGCGCCCTGTGACTCTTCGTGCCGCACTTACCAACTCGTTCGGCTTCGGCGGGCACAACGTCTGCCTCGCACTGAAGGCGGTCTGAGATGGGTTGGGCGCTCGTCACCGGCGGCTCCGGCGACATCGGCGCCGTGATCTGCCAGCGGCTCGCCGCCGACGGCCACGACGTCGCGGTGCACTGCTTCCGCAACGTCGAGGCCGCGGAGGAGGTCGCCGGCAAGGTCCGCGCCGAGGGCCGCGAGGCGGTCGTCCTCAAGAGCCATCTCGGGCGTGAGGGCACGGCACGAGAGCTGGCCGACGCCGCGGTCGCCACGTGCGGCCGGATCGACGTGCTGATCTCGAACGCGGCCAGCGGCGTGCTGCGCCCGGTCACCGAGCTCGACGAGCGGCACTTCGACTGGGCGATGGACGTCAACGCGCGACCGCTGCTGGTTCTCGCGTCCGCACTGAAGCCGCGCGCCACCGTCGCATTGTCCAGCCCGGGCGCGGGACGCGTCCTTCCGGCGTACGCCGGAGTGGGTGCTTCGAAGGCGGCACTCGAGGCGCTCGTCCGCTACCTCGCGGTGGAGCTCGCACCGGCGTCGCGGGTGAACGCGGTGAGTGCCGGCGTCGTCGACACCGAGGCGCTCACGCACTTCCCCGACCGCGAGGGGATGCTCGGCGCCGCGATCGCGCGGACGCCGATGGGCCGGCTCGTCACGCCGGACGACGTCGCCGCCGCCGTGTCGTGGCTGGTCGGCCCCGAGTCCGCGATGGTCACCGGTCACACGCTCGTCCTCGACGGCGGCTGGGGGCTGCCGGCATGACGTTGCTCGCCGGGTCGGTCACGACCGCGAACGTCACCGCACCGCGGGTCAACCCGTCGGTGTCCGGGGCCGCGCCCTCGGCCCACGAACGCCTCACGACGTTGCTCGACGAGGGCTCCTTCGTCGAGCGACTCGCCGGCAGCGACCGCGGTGTCGTCTCCGGCTTCGGTCGCGTGGATGGCACTCCCGTGGCCGTCTACGCGATGGAACCGTCGGTGCTCGGCGGTGCGCTGGGCGCCGCCGGGTGCCGGCGGATCGTCGACGCTGTGTCTCTCGGCACAGAACGAGGCTGGCCGGTCGTCGGTCTCTACCACTCGGGCGGCGCGCGGCTGCAGGAAGGCGCCGGGTCGCTCGACGGCGTCGGCCGGGTCTTCGCCGCGATCGTCGCGGCCTCGGGTCTCGTCCCGCAGGTCTCCGTGGTGCTCGGGCCGTGTGCCGGCGGTGCGGCGTACGGGCCGGCGCTCACGGACGTCGTCATCGTCGCGCCGCAGGGGCGACTCTTCGTCACCGGTCCCGACGTGATCCGCAGCGTCACCGGCGAGGTCGTCGACATGGAGCGCCTCGGCGGCCCCGAGCCGCACGGCCGGCGTAGCGGCGTCTCGCACCTGTCGGCGGACTCCGAGACCGACGCGCTGCTGCAGGCCCGACGAGTGGTGTCGCTGCTCGGCGCCCCCGGCGGCAGCTGGGCCTCGACCATCGGGCCCGACGAGGGACTGCGCGCGCTGCTCCCGGACACGAACCGGCGCGCGTACGACGTCCGCCCGGTCGTCGCGCGCATCCTCGACCGCGAGACCGCGCTCGAGCTGCAGCCCGGCTGGGCGCCGAACATGACGACGACCCTCGGCCGCCTCGGCGGTCGCACGGTCGGCGTCGTCGCGAACAACCCGATCCGCCTCGGCGGCTGCCTCGACGCGGCGAGTGCGGAGAAGGCCGCGCGCTTCGTGCGGATGTGCGACGCGCTCGGGGTACCGCTGGTCGTGCTGGTCGACGTCCCCGGCTACCTGCCCGGCGTCGAGCAGGAATGGGACGGCGTGCTGCGCCGCGGCGCGAAGCTGCTGCACGCGTTCGCGCAGTGCGCGGTGCCGCGCGTCACGGTCATCACACGCAAGGCGTTCGGCGGCGCACTGATCGCGATGAACTCGCGGTCGCTCGGCGCCACTGCCGTCTACGCCTGGCCGGAGGCTGAGATCGACGTCATGGGCGCGGAAGCTGCGGTCGGCATCCTGCACAAGCGTCGCCTCGCGGCTGCTCCCGAGGACGCGCGGCCGGGTCTCGCGGCGACGCTGGCCGAGGACCACCGGCGGCTGTCCGGCAGCGCGGCGCAGGCGGCCGCACTCGGCGTGATCGACGGCGTACTCGACCCGGCACAAACCCGTGCGGTTCTCCTCGCCGAGCTCTCCGTCGCGCCAGACCGCCGCGGCCGCGCGGGACTGATCCCGCTCTAGAACAGCTTGCCGGGGTTGAGGATGCCTAGCGGATCGAGGGCGTCCTTCACGGTGCGGTGCAGCGAGAGGCCGGCCGGGCCGATCTCCTCCGCGAGCCAGCGTGACTTCAGCGCGCCGACGCCGTGCTCCCCTGTCACCGTGCCACCGAGCTCGAGCGCCGCGGCGACGATGCCGTCGAACGCCTCGCCGGCCAGTGCGCGCTGCGCGTCATCCGTCGCGTCGTAGACGACGGTGGGGTGCAGGTTGCCGTCGCCGGCATGGCCGAACGTGCCGATCAGCACACCGGTGCGCTCGGCCACCTTCTCCACCGCGCGGACGAGGTCGGTCACACGCGACAGCGGGACGGCGACGTCGTCGAGCAGCGTCGCGCCGAGCCGTTCGAGCGCGGGGTAGCAAAGCCGGCGTACGGCGAGCAGCTCCGCGCCCTCGGCCGGGTCGTCGGTGGCCATGACCAGCTCGGCGCCGGCCTCCTCGCAGCGCGCGGTGTAGGACGCGGCGTCGGCCGCGCCGTTCGCGCCGCCGGCGTCGGACTGCACGATGAGCAGCGCGGCCGCGTCGCGGTCGAGCTCGAGGTTCTTCCAGTCGTCCACCGCGCACAGCGTCGTTCGGTCGATCAGCTCCATGAGTGCGGGCCGCGAGGGCTCGGCGGCCAGGGCGATGACCGCGGCGCCCGCCTCGACCAGCGAACTGAACGACGCGACGACGGTGCTCGGCGCCGGCCGCGCGCGGCGCAGCCGCACCGTCACCTCGGTGACGACCCCGAGCGTGCCCTCCGACCCGACGAAGAGCCGGGTGAGGTCGTAGCCGGCGACCCCCTTCGGCGTACGGCGGCCGGTGCGGACGACGGAGCCGTCGGCGAGGACGACCTCGAGCGCGAGGACGTAGTCGGCGGTCACCCCGTACTTCACGCAGCACAGGCCGCCGGCGTTGGTGGCGACGTTGCCGCCGATGGTCGAGAACTCCCAGCTGGCCGGGTCCGGCGGGTACCAGAGCCCGTGCTCCGCGACCGCCTTGGACAGGTCGGCGTTGATGACGCCCGGCTGCACGACGGCGAGCTGGTCGGCGACGTCGATGTCGAGGACGCGGTCCATGCGGGTCAGGCAGAGCACGACGCAGCCGTCGATCGCGGCCGCACCGCCCGAGAGGCCGCTGCCCGCACCGCGCGCGACGACGACGACACGATGCTCCGCGCACAGCGCCACGACGGCGGCCACCTCCGCCGTGGTCGCGGGGAACACGACGGCCGCTGGACTGCCCGCGCTGACCCACGCGCACTGGTCGGCGGCGTACGCCGCGACGACGTCCGGGTCGGTGACCACCGCGCCGGCCGGCAGGGCTGCCGCGAGAGCGTTCAGAAGTGCAGTCACGGCTAGTCCTGTGTCGCCGCGAAGAGCGCGAGCAGCACGGCGATCACCGCGCCGAGCGAGATGCCGGCGGTGAGCAGCCATGGCAGTCGTGACGTCGGCACGGGGGCGCCTCGGCGCAGCGCCGACTCGGTGCGCTGCCACTTCCGGTAGCTGGCGATCGCGAGGAACGCGCCGAGCACGATGAGCACCACGCCGGCCGCACGGCTCGCGCCCGGCCACCGCGGCGTCGTGACGAACTGGGTCACCGCGAGGCCGGCGACGATCAGCGCCAGCGCGGTGCGGTTCCAGGCCAGGAAGGTGCGCTCGTTGGCGAACGTGAACCGCGCGTCCGGCTCGCTCTCGGTCGTACCGCGGGCCGCATCCTCGGCTGCAGTCATGAGGGCCACGAGGTTAGACGGCTTCCGCGCCAGCGCAACCGTGGAGGATTTTGGCCGGTATACGGCCAGAATCTTCCACTGTGGAGGCACACGGGGGTTAGGCCGGGGTGGCGACGGTGAGGGGGCCGAGGGGGAGGACGCAGACGCGCGGGCCCGCGGCGCGCATCGCGTCGGCGAGGGCCGAGGGGAAGTCGTTCACCGGCTCGACGTGGGCGACGCGGGCCATGTCGTCGGTGAGGCCGTCGCTGTAGACCATCACCCGCGCGCGGGCCAGCACGCGTCCGAGCACCTGCACCGACCACTGGTCGTGCGCGGAGGCGACGGTGAGCAGGTCGGCCGGCGTGGCCGCGGTGCGCAGCACGTCGGCGAAGGCGCCGACGTCGGGCAGCCCGTCCATGCACTCGACGGCGGAAATGATGACGCCGCCCTCGCGGACGACCCGCTCGGCAGCGGCCATGCCCTTCGTCGCCTGGTAGAGGTTGCGGTCGAGCGGGTGGCCGGCGTTGGTCGTGATGACCACGTCGTACGCCGGGCCGACGTCCTGCACGGCGGTGCCCTGCACGAACGCGCAGGCCGCGCGGTGGGAGTCGGGCAGCGTCCCCGCGAAGACCGCGGTCAGATCGCGCGCGGCGTTGATCGCGACGTCGACGACCATCGTCGGCGGCACGAGGGCCGTGGCTTGGCGGACGAACTCGTGCACGGGGTTGCCGTCGAGCACCGTCCAGGTCGCGCGGCGGTCGGCGATGCGGGCCGGACTGTGCGCCTCGAGAACGGTGTCGAGGTCGGCCAGCCCCGGGCAGACCGCCTTCGGCCCGCCGCTGAAGCCGGCGAAGAAGTGCGGTTCGACGAAGCCGGTGGCGATGCGGATGTCCGCCTCGACGTACGCCTTCGCGATCCGCACCGGCTGGCCGTCCACCTCGCCGACGGTGACGTGCTCGTCGGGCGCGTTGCAGTCGTGGTCGTAGACCCGGTAGCCGTCGAGCAGGTCCTCGCCGATCAGCCCGGCCATCTCGTCCCGGGTCGCGAGCCGGTGCGTGCCGGTCGAGCAGCACAGCGTGATGTCCTCCCGGCGTACGCCGAGCCGCTCGAGCTCCGCGAGGATCGGCGGCAGCACCGTCTTGTTCGGCATCGGCCGGGTGAGGTCGGGGAAGACGACCGCAACGGTCATGCCGGGACGGACCGAGTCGGCCAGCGGCGGGCCGGACACCGGGGTGGCCAGCGCAGCTCGGATCGCGCCCGCCTCGTCGGGCAGGCCGGGCAGGTCGGAGGGGGTCACGACCAGCGCGTCGTCGGGGACGGCGACGGTCAGCCCGTCCGTGCCGTAGGCGAGGGAGACGTCCACGGCGCGGACTCTATCGCCGTCGCGACCCAGGTTTGTCTATGATCCTGCCTAACCCGTCAGCCAGCGCGTGGAGATCGGACCAGACTCATGCCCGTGAACGCACGCCGCGTGGTGCGGACCACCGAGGGCTGGGGTCTCGCGACCGACGACGGCGTACGCCGGCTCGCGCACCCGCTGAGCGAGCTGCTGGCCGGCGCGCCGATCGAGACCTTCGACGACCCGCTCGGCGGCACCCCGCTCCCCCCGCTCGACGTGCAGGAGGTCTGGGCGGCGGGCGTGACCTACGAGCGCAGCCTCGCCGCGCGGACCGAGGAGTCGCAGGAACCGGATGTCTATGACCGCGTCTACGCCGCCGACCGGCCCGAGCTGTTCTTCAAGTCGTTGCCCCACCGCGTCATCGGTCCGGGCGGTACCGGGCTGATCCGGTCCGACTCGGGCTGGGACGTGCCCGAGCCGGAGATCACGCTCGTCCTCGACCACACCGGTGCGCTGTTCGGCTACACGATCGGCGACGACCTCTCGTCGCGCTCGATCGAGGGCGACAACCCGCTCTACCTTCCGCAGGCCAAGGTGTACGAGGGCTCGTGCGTCATCGGGCCGCACATCGTGCTGGCCGCCGATGCGATGCCGCCGTTCGAGGTCGAGTTGACCATCACGCGCGCCGGCGAGGTGGTCGGCAAGGGCACCACGTCGACCGCGCGGATGCACCGCACCTTCCCGGACCTTGCGCAGTGGCTGTTCCGCGGGCTGCGCTTCCCGCACGGCGTCCTGCTCATGACCGGCACCGGCATCGTGCCGGACGACATGTCGCTGGCCGGCGGCGACCACGTGCGCATCGCGGTGAGCGGCATCGGGGTCCTCGAGCACGAGGTCGGGGTGCTCGACGTATGAGCACCTTCGAGGTGGTCGCGCCGGCGACCGGTCAGGTGCTCTACGCCGCGCCGGAGTCCCTGGCGGCCGATGTCGACGCCGCAGTCGAAGCGGCGACGAAGGCGTCCGGCGACTGGGGAACGCGCCCGGGCCCCGATCGCGGCGAGGTGCTCTTCCGCGCCGCCGCACTGGTCGAGCGCGACGCCGAGTCGCTCGCGCGCGAGCTGGCCGAGGAGGTCGGCAAGCCGATCCGCGAGGCGACCGGCGAGGTCGCACGCACCGCGGCGATCCTGCGCTTCTACGGCGGCGAGGGCCGGCGACTCGGGGGCGGGCTGCTGCCGTCGGACGGCGCCGGGCTGACCATGACGGTGCGCGCGCCGGTCGGCGTCGTCGCGCTGATCACGCCATGGAACTTCCCGCTCGCCATCCCCGCGTGGAAGCTGGGCCCCGCGCTGGTGTCCGGCAACACCGTCGTCCTCAAGCCGGCGCCGCAGGCCACGCGCTCGGCGCAGCGGCTCGCGGCACTTCTCGTCGAAGCCGGGCTGCCCGAGGGCGTGCTCTCCGTCGTCACCGGCTACGCGGCCGGCGCGCTGCTCGTCGACCACCCTGGTGTCGACGCCGTGTCCTGCACCGGGTCGGCGCGCACCGGCGAGGCGGTCCGCGTCGCTGCCGCCAGACGCGGGATCCGCGCGCAGGTCGAGATGGGCGGCAAGAACGTCGCGATCGTCCTTGCCGACGCGGACCTCGACGCGGCAGCGTCGGCGGTCGCGGCGGGAGCCTTCGGGTTCGCCGGGCAGAAGTGCACGGCGACCGGGCTGTGCCTGGTCGAAGCCTCGGTGGCGGAGTCCTTCGGCGCGAAGCTGTCCGCCGCCACCGCGCGCATCGCAGTCGGCGACCCGCTGGACCCGGCGACCGAGTGCGGGCCGCTGGTCGACGCCGCGGCGCGCGACCGTGCGGTAGCCGCGGGCTGCGCGGAGCGCGACGGCGCCGGCTGGTACGCCGAACCGCTGCTCATCACGGACGCGCAGCTCGACGACCCGGTGTGCCGCGAGGAGCTGTTCGCGCCGGTGCTGCCGGTCGTCAGCGTCGAGAGCCTCGACGCCGCGCTCGCCGCCGCCAACCGGCTGCCCACCGGGTTGGCGGCCGGGCTGCACACGCGAGACGCTGCCGCCGTCACCCGGTTCACGCGCGAGCTGGTGGCCGGCGTACTCGCGGTGAACCGGCCGACGACCGGACTCGAGGCGCAGGCGCCGTTCGGCGGGCTCAAGGCCTCGGGGTCCGAGCACCGCGAGCAGGGCGCCGGCGCGACCGAGTTCTACACCGTGCTCAAGACCGTCTACTGGAACCCGTGAGGCTATGACCATCGACAGGGCAGTGCTGGACCGCTACCAGGTCCTCTACTCCTCGCTCGTCTCCGACTGCGTCGAGGCGGCCGGCTTCCCCGCGCGCTGCGCGGCGCCCGGGCTCGTGCCTTTCCACCCGGACCAGACCCGCGTCGTCGTCGGCTTCGCGCACACCTCGCTGGTGCACAAGACGTCGAAGCGCGTGGAGATCGAGAAGCTGCTCGAGTACGTCGAGCGCACGCCGATGGACAGCGTCGGCGTCGTCGCGGTCGACGAGGACGTGCAGGGCGCGCTGTGGGGCGGGCTGATGAGCGCGGGCATCCAGCAGCGCGGCGGCCGCGGCGCGGTCGTCGACGGCGGCGTGCGCGACCTGCATCAGATCCTGCCGCTCGACTTCCCGGTCTGGGCGGCGTACCGGTCGCCGCTGGACATCCGCGGCCGCGGCGAGAAGGTCAGCGTCGGCGAGCCGGTGGTCTTCCGCGGCGTACCGGTGCAGCCGGGCGAGCTGGTCTTCGCCGACGGCAACGGTGTCGTCGTCATCCCGCAGGGTGCGGAGCTCGAGGTGCTCGAGCTGTGCGAGACGCGGGTGCAGAAGGAGATCGTCACCGAGGAAGAGCTCAAGGCGGGGCAAGACCCCAGCGAGGTCTACGCGCGACACGGGGCCTTCTGACGATGTTGAAGCAGACCCCGCCGATGCCGCGCTCGTACGAGCGCGCGCAGCCGATCTTCGACCACAGCACACGGGTCTTCCACTCGATCCTCGGGCTGCTCGACGCGACCGTCCGGGACGACGGCGTCGACCTGCTGCTGGAGACGCGCGACGGCCCGGACCTGCGCGGGCGGATCACGTTCCCCGACCCGCACGTCCTGCGGCTGCAGTGGGTCTTCGGCGGTACGCCGGACGCGCACTCCTCCGAGATGCTGGCCGGCCCGGTGCCCTCGCTGCCGGTCACGCTGACCGAGACCGACGACGCGGTGACGCTCTCCGCCGGCGGCGCGGACGTCGTACTGGAGAAGCGGCCGTGGAAGGTGCGCTTCGGCGCGTTCGCGACCGAGCCGTTCGACGCGTCGCTGGTCGAGTACGTCCACGAGCCCGGCGGCTGGGTGGAGGAGTCCAGCCGCGTGCTGGCCTACGAGACCTTCGCGCTGCGTCCGGGCGAGGAGCTGTTCGGGCTCGGCGAGCGCTTCCTCGGGCCGCGGCTGCGCGGCAAGCGGCTGGCGCACTGGATCGACGAGCCGTTCGGCACCAACACGACCGACCGGGTCTACAAGAGCGTGCCGTTCCTCGTCTCCAACCGCGGCTACGGCGTCTTCCTGCACCACGCGGAGGAGGCGGTGTTCGACGTCGGCGCGACGTCGACGAGCTCCGCGTCGATCCTCGTGCACGACAACCAGCTCGACCTGTTCGTCCTGCTCGGCACGCCGAAGGAGGTGCTCGGCCGCTACACCGCGCTGACCGGCCGTGCGCCGGTGCCGCCCGAGTGGAGCTTCGGCGTCTGGATGAGCAAGTGCATGTACGAGAGCCGTGCGGAGGTCGAGGAGGTGCTCGCGACCGCGCGCTCGCTCGACATCCCGGTCGACGTCGTCAACCTCGACCCGCTGTGGCTCGAGGGCCGCAAGGACCAGCGCACGGACTTCTGCCACTTCGTCTGGGACGAGAAGGCGTTCGGCCCGATCGAGGACTTCATCGGCTGGCTGCACGGCGAGGACGTGCGCCTCTGCCTCTGGGTGAACCCGCACCTGATGGAGGACGGCCCCGGCTGGGACCGCTCGGTCTGCGTCGAGGACGGCGCGGTGCGCGACCCGTACTACCCGGACCGCGCGTGGGTCGACCTGACGGGACCCGGCCGCGACTGGTGGGACCGCGAGATCCGCCGGCTGGTCGCCGCGGGCGTCGACGCGTTCAAGCTCGACTACGGCGAGCAGCTGCCGGCGTCGTCGCGGATGGCCGACGGCCGCACCGGCGCGCAGGTGCACAACGTCTACCCGCTGCTCGCCTCGATCATCGCGTACGGCGCGGGCGCGCCTCTCGCCTACACGCGCGCCGGGACCGCGGGCAGCCAGCGCTACCCGCTGCACTGGCCGGGCGACGCGCAGTCGACGTGGGCGGGCCTGGCCGGCTGCCTGCGCGGCGGGCTAGCGCTGGCGTGGAGCGGCTTCGCGCACTGGACGACGGACATCGGCGGGTTCTTCCTGCGCATCCTCGAGAACCCCGAGGCCGACCCGGACTTCGGCTTCCGCTCCCCCGAGCCGGAGCTGTTCATCCGCTGGATGCAGTTCGGGATGCTGCTCTCGCACACGCGCTTCCACGGCATCCGCGGCCGCGAGCCGTGGCTGTACGGCGACGAGGCGGTCGCCGGCGCGGCCGCCTTCGGGGCGCTGCGCAAGCGGCTCAAGCCCTACCTGCTGGAGTGCGCGCGCGAGGCCGAGGCGTCCGGCGTACCCGTCCTGCGGCCGCTGGCGCTGGAGTTCCCGGACGACCCGGGCTGCGAGGCGGTCGACACCGGCTACCTGCTCGGCCCAGGGCTGCTGGTCTACCCGGTGCTGGAGCCGGGCGGGCGCGTGCAGGTCTACCTGCCGCCCGGCGAGTGGACCGATCACTTCACCGGTGCGACGCACTCCGGGCCGGGCTGGCTCCCGGTGGAACAGGTGCCGCTCGACCGGCTGCCGCTGCTGGTCCGCGCGGGCTACTCCCCCTTCACGGACTGAGCCGATGCCCGTCGTACGAGGTCCGATGCTGACGGCGGTCAACGCGCCGGAGTGGTCGACGGTCACCAGCACCGGCATCTTCCGCGTGGCGCGCGACGGCGGCCGGTTCGACTGCCACTTCCACGACTGCGACGAGTACTGGCTGCTCTTCCGCGGCAAGGCGAAGGTGCGCAGCGAGGGCCGGGACTACTACGTGCAGGCCGGCGACATCGTCTGCACGAGGGCAGGCGACGAGCACGACGTCCTCGAGGTCTACGAGGACCTCGAGGGCTACTGGTTCGAGGACGCGCTCATCGAGGGCGGCCGGTTCGGCCACCTGCACCGCGACCCGGCCCTGGCCGAGGGGCACGCGGTCGTCGCGGCGGACCTGCCGCCGGATTTTCCGGCGTGACGGCCTTCCCGGCATGACCGAGCCGCTGCGCTACATCCAGGTCGGCACCGGCGGGTGGGGCTTCAACTGGTGCAGCGAGGTGCTCCCCGGGCTCGCGGCGGCGGGCAAGGCGGTCGCGGTCGCCGCGGTCGACGTGAACCCGTCGCACCTGAGCGTCGCGACCGACCAGCTCGGCGTACCGGCCGAGCGCTGCTACACCGATGCGGCCCAGGCGTTCGCGGAGAACGAGGCCGACTTCGCGATCGTCGTCGTGCCCCCGGCGTACCACGAGTCGGTCATCGACCTGGCGCTCGCGCACGGGCTGGACATCCTCTGCGAGAAGCCGATCGCCGACTCCATGGCCGCGTGCGTGCGGGTCCACCAGAAGGTGACCGCCGCCGACCGCAAGATGGCCGTGACGATGAGCCACCGCTTCGACCAGGACAAGCAGAGCCTCGAGGCGGCGGTGCGCAGTGGTGACTACGGGCAGCTCAGCTACGTGGTGCACCGGTTCACGCACAACTGCCGCGAGCGCGGCGACTGGGGCGAGTTCCGCTACACGATCCCGGACCCGCTGCTGGTCGAAGGCGCGATCCACCACTTCGACATCCATCGCGCGCTGACCGGCGCCAACGCGCAGTCGGTCTACGCCGTGTCGTGGAACCCGTCGTGGAGCGAGTTCGCCGGCGACAGCACGGCGCTCGTCACGATCGTCATGGACAACGGCGCCAAGGTCGTCTACGAGGGCGCGAAGGCCAACGCCAGCACGCTGAACGGCTGGGGCAACGACTACCTACGCGTGGAGTGCGAGTCGGCCACCCTCGAGCTCGACGGGCGAACGCTACGGGTCCTGCGCGGCGGTGCGTGGGAGCGACCCGTGGCCGAAGAGCTGCCGCTGCTGCAGCGGGATCGCTGGTCGAACCCGTGGCTGGCCGAGATGTTCTGCGACTGGGTCAGCGGCGCGCGTGCCGACCACCCGACGAACATCGACGACAACCTGCAGTGCGCCGCCCTCCTCTTCGCCGCCATCGAGTCCACCCGCACCGGCGCCGCAGTCGACGTCCAGGCGTTCCTCGAGGGGTCCCGCTCCGCGCAACCCCGTTGAGATGAGCGTTTCAGCGGCCGCTGAAACGCTCATCTCAACGGGTCGGGTTAGTGGGACTCGCGGGGGACGCCGGCGCGGCTGCCGCCGACCAGGGCGTCGAAGTCCATCCGGCGCGCCCGCTCCCACGGCACCCGCGGGTCACCGGGGCGGGCGGGACGCCGGGCAGCGATGCGCGGCGCCGCTCGAGCTCGTCGTCAGGGACCTCGAGGTGCAGGACGCCGGCGGGTACGTCGAGGCGGATGAGGTCGCCGTCGCAGACCAGCCCGAGCACACCGCCGGCGGCGGCTTCCGGTGCGACGTGCAGGACGACCGCGCCGTACGCCGTGCCGCTCATCCGCGCGTCGGAGACGCGCACCATGTCGCGAACGCCCTGACGCAGCAGCTTGCGCGGGATCGGCATGTTGCCGACCTCCGGCATGCCCGGGTAGCCGCGCGGGCCGGCGCCGCGGAGGACGAGCACCGAGTCCTCGGTGACGTCGAGGTCGTCGGAGTCGATGCGCGCGCGCATGTCCTCGACGGTCTCGAAGACGCAGGCCGGACCGGTGTGCACGAGCAGGTGCGGGCTCGCCGCCGACGGCTTGATGATCGCGCCGTCCGGGGCCAGGTTGCCGCGCAGCACCGAGATGCCGCCGCTGGCCATCATCGGCTCGTCCCGGGCC